>DASQSI010000176.1:0-20561 GCA_035642415.1 Rubrobacteraceae bacterium | reverse complement strand
TCAGCAGCAGGGAACCACTAGTTTTTAGAGTGTTGTTGGTAAAGGAGAGCGTTAGAACGTTGTATTCGCTATCGCATACGTGGGAGACCCATCTATTGCTCTCTTCGCCAGGCGTCCACGCTCCCCCACCGATGGCTAGCCTACAACAGGTGCTCGGCTCGATGCCGTGCTCTAAATTAGGCGCTATAAAGCACGGCGCTTGAACGCCGGAGTTTAGTTGTCGTCTTCATATGGGAGGCTGGAGAGGGACCGTGACGCTCTGCTGGGGCACTTGGCCAAGATAGCAACGTATACCTGGACGACCTAGGCCCAAAGTAACGGAATGAACTCCACGGTTGGCATCACTAAATTTCCTCGCTTCGAGACAAAGCCCACGCCAAAAGCTCGCTCCTGTGATAGACGTAGCGTCGCGCGGTGAGGGGATGACGGGGTAAGCTAGGTGCTATCCGTTTGAATTCTGAGTAGGGGAGTCGGAGGAACTCTGCCGCTTCCCGGGCGTCCATTAACTCCCGAGAGGTTCGTAGCTGCTCGGCGCGTTCCTCTAGCCTCTCAGCAATCGCGGTGGCGATTTCTGTAGCGGTTGCTTCCCTTCCGCCTTCCGCGGATACGCTTCCATGATCTGAGGCACACCACTGCTACCCTCGCGATCAGAGCGGGTACCCCTATCCACGTCATGGCAAAGGTGCTCGGGCATAAGGATCCAGCTATGACCTTAAGACGCTACTCTCACGTCCTGGACGAGATGGAAGACACAGCGGCCCAGAGGATGGACGGCTATGCCTTCTGAAAGCGAAAAGAAAAATAGGCTAGAATCGCCCCATGAGAGTAGTTCTTGAGCGGGTTGGCAGCAACAGAGCAACAAAGAGAGGCCAACATGGCCTATATAAAGGTAAATTAGAGGTTTATGCCACACATCTACGTCACGGGACATAGGAATCCGGATACAGACACTATAGCTTCGGCGATCGGGTACGCGGAACTTAAAAGCAGGCTGGACCCAGACGACGTCTACGCCCCCGCACGCTTAGGGGAGGTGAACGCCCAGACGCGGTGGGCACTTGAGAAGAGCGGGGCAAAAGAGCCGGCACTCTTGGAGCACATCATGCTTCGGGTAAAGGACGTGATGAGCAAAGACATCGTAACCGCCCACAAAAAAGATCCGTTGCGCAACGTCGGATTGGCTATGGCTAAGGGGAACATAAGCCAGGTGCCCATCGTGGACGACGCGGGTGCGATCGTCGGGCTCATAACCGAAAGAAACCTGGCACGCATGTACATCCGGGAGTCTCTGGAAGCTTCGACCTTCGCCCAAACCCCCGTTTCTGTCGGGTCCATCGTCGAGGTCTTGAAGGGTGAGCTTCTCGCTGGGAAGGACAAAGAGACCTCGGGAAAGCTGTGGGTGATCTCGATGAGCGTCGCTTCGATGGGTCGGCAGATGGAGCCCGGAGACATCGTTGTGATCGGCGATAGGAAAGAGGGCCAGCAGCGGGCCATAGAGCTCGGGGCCGGCGTTCTCGTAGTCTCGAACGGCGTTCGGCCGGAGGCCGAGATCTTGAAGATGGCCCAAGAGAAGGGGACAACGGTTGTGCTCTCTCCGCTCGACTCCTATGTGACGAGCCGGATGATACAGCTCTCCGTGCCCTGCTGGGAGGTGATGAGTGAGGACCCGTTAACCGTGAGCCTCGAAGAGTTAGTCACGGACATCACCCGCCAGGTGATGGAGGTTCATTACCGGGCGGCGATCGCCGTGGACGACGACAAAGTGCCTCTGGGCGTGGTGACAAGGACGGACCTCTTGAACCCTAAGCCCAGGCGCGTTTTACTCGTGGACCACGCCGAAAGAGGCCAGAGCGTTCCGGGAATCGAGCAGGCCCAGATCGTGGAGATCCTCGACCACCACCACATAGGCAACATCGAGACCAGAACCCCCATTCCCGCCACCTTCGATCCGGTGGGCTCGACGGCGACCCTGGTCGTAGAGCGCTTCAAGGCGAGTGGTTTTGTGCCCCTGGAGTCCACGGCGAAGATGCTGCTTGCCGCCGTTCTCTCGGATACAGTGATCTTTAACTCCCCAACGACGACCGAGCGCGACCTCGTGGTCGCGCGGTACCTCGAAGGGCTACTGGGTCTTGACGCCAACGAATTCGGGATGGAGATGTTCGAGGCGTCGTCTGATGTGTCGGGCCTTTCGGCCGCAGAGATTGTAGACCGTGACCGGAAGGAGTACGGGCTCAGCTCTGGCCAGGTTATTAGCGTCTCTCAGGTAGAGACCGTAGGCACGGGGCTTCTGGCACGCAAGGACGATCTGCTCGAAGCCCTAGAGAGAGTTCGGCAGGAGAACGGTTACCTCTTTGCGACGCTCATGGTCACGGACATCGTCGGCCAGGGGACCAAGCTCCTGTGCGCCGGCGATTGCGCCCCCGTCGAGTGGGTCTTCGACTCCCCGGCTAGCGACAACGTCATCAACCTGCCCGGCGTCATGAGCCGCAAAAAGCAGGTAGCCCCCAAGCTCCTCGCGGCTTTTTAGGACTCTCGTGGCAAAGATTTTAGACGGGAAGGCGGTTGCCGCAGAGGTACGCTCCGAGGTCGCTGCCGGGGTGGCAGAGCTAAGGAGCCTCGCAGTCTCCGTGCGCCTCGACGTCATACTGGTCGGCGACGACCCTGCCTCGGCGACCTATGTACGCATGAAGCAGAAAGACTGCGCCGAGGTTGGCATCGAGTCGAAAGCCCATCGTTTCCCAGCGAACGTTCCGCAGAAGAATCTCGCCGTCCTCGTCGAGGAGCTCAACGAAGATCCGGCCGTCGCCGGCTTCTTTATCCAGCTCCCACTCCCTGAAGGGTTGGATCCCCTCCCTCTGATCTCCGCCATATACCCCTCGAAGGATGTGGACGGCCTGAGCCCGCTTAGCGTCGGGCGTCTCGCGCTCGGTTTGCCAAGCCTCTTGCCCTGCACCCCGCACGGCATTGTATGGCTTCTGAAGCGTAGCGGCATCGAGCTAGCGGGCAAGGAAGCCGTCGTGATCGGGCGCTCTGACCTCGTCGGAAAGCCCGTGGCCCAGCTCCTCTTGCGCGAGAATGCAACCGTGACCGTCTGCCACTCCCGCACGAAGAACCTGCCCGAGGTTACCCGTAGGGCTGAGATCCTGATCGTCGCCGCAGGACAGCGTGAGATGGTAGGGGCAGAGTACGTAAAAGAAGGGGCAGTCGTCGTCGACGTCGGCATCCATCCACGCGACGGGGGCGGCCTCGTCGGAGACGTGAGGTTCCACGAGGCCGAGCCGATCGCCTCGTGGATCACCCCCGTGCCGGGAGGGGTTGGTCCCATGACGCGGGCAATGTTGCTATACAACACCCTCCGAGCGGCGTGGGCGGGCACGCCTGATGAAGGAGCTTAGCGTCAGCTTGGTTCTTCTTCTCTAGACGACGCCTTCTCTGTAGCTCCGCTAGTGCGTGCGTCTGAACGCGTGTAGCCGGGCAAAGATCCCGGTAGATATCATAGAGGGTGCCATAGGCTTCGCTGAGTTTGGCATCCGGCTCGACGACGGCGGAGATAGAACATCAGCAACCCCGAGCGAGGAGGTGCGGTCCACCCGGTTATCCGCCCCGCCCGTATACCAAGCGAAGTTGGACGATCGCCGCAATAGGAGCGCTTCTAGCGTCCGCCGGTCCATCAACTCCCTGAGTCTCTGCCGTCTGGATCTTCGGTCCGTCGGACCATAGGTTTGGGTCATCTGCCTATCTGCCCATGTTAAGGGCAGCCATTGACCTCGACGAACACCTTGATCGCAGCCTTCTCCTCGGTCAGGAGCCGTATCATCTCGGCGTAGTTGTCGAGTCCATATACGGGATGGGTTAGCAAGCGTTCCAACCAGCCAGGATACTGTGCCACCGCCAGGGCCATGTCCTGCACCCCACGCTCGAAGTAGGTACGGTTAGCGTTCACCGAGCCCACCGCCACCTTGTTGCCCAGTACGAAGCCCAGCATGATGCGGTCTCCTGGTACCTCGACCCTGTGGTCGCCGCCGGCGATGCCAGTCAACACCAAGACCCCGTTTCGTCCCAGCGCCTCCATACTTTCGAAGACCACGCTGCTCACGCCCGTAGCCTCGAAGATAATATCGAACGGTCCATATATTTCGGCGGCCTGCACCAGCGGTAGCTCACGTGTGCTCACGTAGCGTGCGTCCAGCGCCTCTATCAGTTCGCTGTTGAGTGTGGGCGGCTCGGTACGGGCCAGCGTCGTCACCTCCAGGCCACGCAGCCGCAGTGCCAGCGTCGCCAAAAGCCCTAAAGTACCGGCTCCGACCACCGCCGCGCGGGCCGGGCGCCAGACCTTGAGACGACGTTGGATCTCGTAGGCTTGCTCGATCCCCTTCTCCGCGATGCTGATAGGTTCCAGCAGCACCCCGACCTCTTTGAGGGCGGCGGGCACCTTGACTATGTACTCCTGGTCGTCCACATAACGCTCGGTCAGATAACCGTGCAGCAGGTTAATTCCACGCTCGAAATACGTCTCGTCGGTGGTCATGTCGTAGGTGCCGATCCAGTCATAGATGCTGCCGCCGGGTCTTCGCACGGTCGCCACCACGTAGTTGCCGGGCTCGAGATCTCGCACGTTCGGCCCGACCTCCAGCACCCGCCCGAACGACTCGTGACCGGTGACAAGAACATCGTAGCCTTCAGGGGCCGCGCCGTACTCAGCCGCGTTGATCTCCTTGTCCGTGCCGTCCACGCCTACGCGCAGCACCTCGACGAGGACGCCGCGTCCGTTAGGTATATCCTCGACGCTCGGCTCCGGTACGTTGGCGAGGTGGATGCTGTCGGGTTTACCGGGAAATACTGCGACTGCTTTCATCTAGAGCTCCCTTTCTTATGGTGGTACCAATCTAGAAATACTAAACCACCCGAGGTATGACTCCGCGCCCTGCTGACCGACGGTGCACCAGAAGTACGCTTCGAGCAGGTTATGGACGTGGACGGTTAGAGTGCTAGGAGGAACCGTTTTAGAGGCAACGGGGCAGGTCCCTACCAGGAGGGGTAGGTGCAAGCTCTTAGAGCCTATTCGGTAAGGAACAGGGTGGGCCTACGCTCTTAGAAACAACCAGTATCTACAGTTCATCTGGCTCGGGAGATATAGACAAGGAGCTGCAGGAAAACGCGCTTTAACCACAGGTCACCTAGCGAGTGTCCGCCGGTTTCTGATGGAGTCTGCGTTCTGAGATGAGATATGCAGGATGCTGGATATAAGTTTCCTACTAGGGGTTCTTCTCGGAAAACCTATTTGCCTAGGTCTCGAAAAATCCACTCAGAGAGCGTCTCGGTTCCTCGTTGTGGGTGCTACAGACCGCCGAAAGCAAGGACACAAACTCGCAGGAAGCGTTTGAGAATGGGCTTGGCAGGATAATAGTGTGCTACACGGCTAGCAACCTACCGAGTAGTAGCAGGGAAAGGGAGTGTCTTTATAGATGGCCAAAAAGGCAAGGCGCAGAGTGAAGCCAGCAGATGACCCGAATTACCTAAAGCCAGCGGATGACCCGAATTACCTAAAGCCAGCAGACGATCCGAATTATCTGAAGCCGGCGGACGATCCGAGTTACCTAAAACCAGCAGATGACCCCGATTACCTAAAGCCAGCGGATGAAGAGTGGCTTTGCCCCAACTACGGCACTGAGCTCCCCGACGAAGCAGCCAACTTCTGTTCAAATTGCGGTGTGGAGCTCGCCGATGAAGTAGAAGTAGACACCTTCTGTTCGAACTGTGGTGCTGAGCTCCCCGATGAGGCAGCCAATTTTTGTCCGAACTGCGGGGCGCAGCAGGGTCCGGGAGCAACCACTGAGGAGCCGACACAACCGCCCGACGACGAAGGACCATCACGTAGGGGGGGCCCTAAAGGACCATCTCGTAGGCCCGAAGGCCCTTCCCGCAGACCGAGTGGGCCATCTGGGGGGCCTAGCGGACCTTCTCGCAGGCCCGAAGGACCGTCTCGTAGACCGAGCGGCCCATCTCGTAGACCCGAAGGTCCTTCCCGTAGACCAAGCGGGCCGTCCGCAGGGCCTAGTGGACCTTCTCGTAGACCCAGAGGTCCATCCCGCTAAAAAGAAATATAGACTCGAAAACCACGAGCTCCCTTTTTTAGAGGGCGAAAAGCAGGAAGTATGAGCGTGCGTGACCTGGAATGAAGGGCACGCCAAGCCATACGCAGGTCTGACGAGGTCCGAAGGAGAACCGATCAGAGGATGAAGCATGCCCTGCACCAGGTGGAGGAGGCGATGCTGAGGGACAAGAGACTCCCTACCTAATCCCGCCCTTAGTTAGCGAGAATAACTATTCTCGGAAGTTCAGACGGTCATCTACACCCAGCAGCGCACCCTCCTCTTGTAGTCCAGGTACTCCTCTCCGAAGGTGCGTTCCAGGTAACGCTCCTCGCGCCCTATTACTTCGCGCTGGATCACCAACACCACCAACGGTAGGAGGAGAATAGCCCACAATGAGTTCCTAAGAACGGCTATGCCCGCGTAGATCATGACCAGGCAAAGATATCCAGGATTGCGGGTGTAACGGAACGGACCTTCGGTGGTTAGCCTTGGTACGGGCCTGTCGGTACGTACCGGCGCGTCGGCATCACGCATCGTTATGAAGAACCACCTCGAGAGGAGCCCTCCGCTTCCGAGGAGGGACCACCCTAGGCCTCGTACCGCCGTGCGTGGCAAGAAGGGGACGTGCGCTTTTTTGTCGAGAAGCAGCCCTAAGAGTAGAGGCAGCCGGTAGATCAGAGGCGGGGGTACCCGAATGCCCAGGTTGTCCTGGTTGTCAGCCATGCGTCTTCCTGTTCGCGGGACATCTTTCGATCATCCTACTCACCCGCTACACACTTGTAATGCCGGCTGGCGTATAGCTTGTGAGAAGGGAGATTCTCATAAGCTATTTTGGCCGCCCTGTTCTGAAAGCAGTGCACAAGTCGTGCTCGGCATGCTTACACTTCCTTGGTTACTACAAGCCGGAAGGAGGACACAAAAAATGGACAACTGGCACGACTTCTTTTTAGCCACCGCAGGGGCTGCCGCAGTACTCGCCGGGCTGGTGTTCGTCGGCCTCTCCATCAGTTTGAGCGAGATCCTGTCCAACCCTGCTTACGGTTTGCCGGGCCGTGCCTTGGAAGCTTTGGTGTTGTTGATGGCCGTACTCATAGTGACCTGCCTGCTGTTGGTGCCGGGGCAGGGGACGGTGCTAGCCGGAGTAGAGGTGCTGGCGGTAGGGGCCGCTGATTGGCTAGCTGTCGTAGCCATCCATCTGCTCCAGCTAAGGAACTGGCGGTCGCTGGAAGCCTACATCCGTTGGAACCTGGTGGGCCGCATAGTGATGGGGCAGGCAGCCACGCTGCCGTTTGTAGGGGCGGGGGTGGCGGTGCTGAACTGGGGTATTGGCGGACTGTATTTGCTAGTGGCTGGTGTGATCCTCTCATTCGTGCTTGCTGTGGCCGAGGCGTGGGTCCTACTGGTGGAGATCCACCGCTAAGAAATACAGTTCCTTTAGAGAACTACTATTCCCATAAGCTAGTTCTCTAAAGGGCAAGAAAAGAGGGCCGGGACTCGTACACCCCAGCCCTGGTTAAAGTGTTAGCTGCTAGAGCTTTACGCCGGTGAACGAATCCAACAAGCGCTCGCTGCTGGTCCTATTACGGTTGGTGGTGGAGGCGGTGGGGGATAATGACCGGCCCGAGGCCCTGGTATTAAGGGAGTGTCCTAGCCTACTTGAAGATCCGGCGCCACCAGGGGCGCCTTCGGGGTTGGGGGTGTCCTCCTCTAAGGTGGTGACCGGGGCGCAAGCGTTCATGAAGCCACTCGAGGGGCTGCGGCGTGGGATATTAGTCATCATAGAGCAACCGCCATTGTGTGGTCTGATTTTCTATGGACCTCCTATAGCCATTGGACCGGGGCTATCCCTTGTAACCCTGATCGGCGGACAGGATATGAGAGTGGGTTTTATGAGCTATTAGCCTAAAGAGGGCATAAAAAAGAGCCGGAGGCTAAAAGCCCCCGGCTTTCCTTAGTCGCGCTTGTTTTACTTGCCCCTAGGCTGCAGCAGCTTGGTTGACGGTTTGATCACACGACGCGGCCCAGGACGGCGGTGAATTTGCAGCAATCACTCATGCCGCGCGCTCGGTGTGGCTGCTCTTCTCGTCGGTGTCTCGTCGAGCGAGGCAAACAGGTTGTTGAGCGACTCCGCCAGCGTTGGGTGGGCGAAGACACCGTCCCGAAGAGTCGTATACGGTACCTGGCCCATCATGGCTATCTGCATCATCGCCATGATCTCGCCGCCCTCTATCCCCAGCACCGCGCAGCCCAGGATCTGATTAGTATCGGCATCTACCACCACTTTCATGAAGCCGCGTGGCTCGTCCACCTCCAGAGCACGGGCTACATAGCTCATCGGCATCTTGGCCACCTGGATGTTGCGACCCTGTTCGCGGGCCTCGGTTTCGCTTAAACCTACCCGGCCCAGCTGGGGGTCGATGAAGACGGTGTAGGGCACGAGGCGATCGGTGATGGTGGCGTTACCCCCGTACAGGAGGTTAGTTCTGAGCACGCGGAAGTCGTCGTAGGAGATGTGGGTGAAGGCAGGACCACCCTTCACATCGCCCATAGCGTAGATCCCTGGCACGTTAGTCTCCAGCCGCTCGTTGGTCTTTACGAAACCGCGCTTGTCCGTCTCCACGCCGGCGACGTCCAAGTTGAGCTTGTCGGCGTTGGGTGGTCGGCCAGCTGCTGTCAAAAGGTGCGAGCCCTCTAGAACGCGTTCTCCGTCCGGGGTGTGAACCGTCAGTCGGATCTTGCCATCGTCGCTTTGCTTGGCGTGCTGAGCCTGAGCTCTGAGCAGCACCTCAATACCTTCATCGCGCATAATCTCGGCCACCGCCTCGGCCACGTCGGCATCCTCGCGGGCCAAGAGCTGCGAGCCACGCTGCACGATCGTGACCTCGCTGCCGAAGCGCCTAAACATCTGGGCGAACTCCAGCCCGACATAGCCACCGCCGAGCACCAAGAGGTGTTCCGGGACCTCGTCCAGCTCCATGATCGTCGTCGAGTTTAGGGTGGGCACGTCGTCAAGGCCTTCTACCGGCGGGTTGGCAGGCCGGGCGCCAACGTTGATGAAGATATCATCGGCACTCAGTTGAAGCGTCTCGCCGTCGTTCAGGCGCACCTCCAACTCCTTTGAGCCGGTGAAGTGGGCCTCACCCATCAAAAGGTTCAAGCCCTCGGTCTCCTCAATGCGCCGCTCGTTGCCACTCCTAAAGCTCTCCACTATGTCCCGCTTACGCCGTCGCACCTTGCCCATATCGACCTTTACCGGGCCGTTTTGGATCCCGTAGTCGGCCGAACGGCGATCGAAGTAGGCGACCTTCGCGCTGGCGACCATCGTTTTGGTCGGGGTGCACCCCTCGTTTATGCAGGTGCCGCCCACGTGCTCCCGCTCGACGAGTGCGGTCTTGCGCCCGGCCTGGGCCAGCGCTCTGGCGAGCGGGACGCCGCCCTGGCCGGCCCCGATCACGACCGCGTCGTAGTATCCTGTTGGGGTCATCGGAGCAAACTCCTTTCTGCTATTGGGTGCTTCAATCTACTCGCGTATGAAGCTTCCGATGCGTCACGTTAGCGGCGTCGCCGCGTTCTATGTCGAGCATCCGTTCAATTCTGAGCAGTGGGTTGCATGGCCAGTGGACCATACCGCTTCGCAATAGGACCGAGACGTCGATCCAACCTTCCCCCTTAGCCGGCGTCATCCCGACTCCTGGTCCCCAGCGCCCGGTCAAGGTTGAAGGCGGCGCTGATGAGGGTTAGGTGCGTGAAGGCCTGGGGGAAGTTGCCCAATGCCTCACCACTAGGGCCTACCTCCTCCGCGTACAGCCCTAGATGGTTGGCGTAGGAGAGCATCTGTTCGAAGATCAACCTGGCCTCCTCTACCCTTCCTGCACGCGTGAGCGCCTCGACGAGCCAGAACGTGCAAAGGCTGAAGGTGCCCTCCTCTCCTATCAGGCCGTCGGCCGTCTTCTCGACGTCGTAGCGGTACACAAGGCTGTTCGAAACCAACCCCCCGTCCCTGGGAGATCGGTCGATGGCGTCCAAGGTGCTTAGCATCCTGGGGTCTTTGGGGGACAGGAAGAAGACAAGGGGCATGATCAGGTTCGAGGCGTCTAAGGTGTCGCTGCCATAGGTCTGCACGAACGCCTTGCGCTCGGGGCTCCACCCTTTCTCCATTATGTCCTTGTAGATCTCGTCGCGGATCTTCAACCACCGCTCGCGGTCGGCAGGAAAGGAGCGCTTGTCGGCCAACCTTAGGGCTCTGTCTAAAGCGACCCAGCACATCAGCTTCGAGTACACAGAGTGCCCTCGCCCGCTGCGGACCTCCCAGATCCCCTCGTCCTTACGGTGCCAGTTGTCGCAAACCCAGTCGATGAGCTTGTGCAGCTTGGTCCACAGATCATAGGAGATAGGTGTCCCGTACTTGTTGTAGAGGTAGACCGCGTCCATCAGCTCACCGTAAATGTCCAGCTGCAGCTGGTCGTAGGCGCCATTGCCTATACGGACCGGCTGGGAGCCTCTGTAGCCTACCAGGTGATCCAAGGTCTCTTCAGCCAGGTCCTTACGCCCATCTATTCCGTACATCAGCTGCAGCGAGCCGTCCGGGTTCGCCTCTTCACAACGCATCTCCAACCAGTGCGTGAATGCTTCGGCTTCTTCGGTGAAGCCGATACGCAAGAGGCCATAGAGGGTGAAGGCGGCGTCGCGGATCCAGGTATAGCGGTAGTCCCAGTTGCGCTCGCCGCCTATGCCCTCTGGGAGACTGCAGGTGGGGGCCGCCACGATCGCTCCCGTCGGTTCAAACGTCAAGAGCTTGAGAGCCAGTGCCGAGCGGTGAACCATCTCGCGCCAGCGACCCGTGTAGGTGCACTTAGAGAGCCAGCGGCGCCAGTACTCTACGGTCCGCAGGAACAGTTCTTGTTCCTGCGCTTTGGAGATGAACAGGCCGCAGGTGGCCCCAGGTTCGATCGGTCTAAGCACGAACACCGCCGTTTCGTCCTCTTTGAGAGTGAAATCTACGACGGCTGCGTTCTCGTGCTGCTGTAGGGGAACCTCCGTTGCTAGACCCAGGCTCAGTTGCGGCGAGTAAAAGCAAGCACCGTCGGGGGTGATCTTGGTCTCGTGTTCCTGTCGGGCGTAGTCGAAAGCCGGCAAGCATTCCATCCGGAAAGTCATGGCACCACGGGTGACCCTCACACGCCGGATTAGTTGGTGCTGTCCGTGACCGTTCGCGGAAGCGCCCGCTATTGGCATGTAGTCCACAACCTCCCCGACCCCGTCCGGCGTAAAGAAGCGCGAAACCAGGACGTTGGTGTCCGGCCAGTAGAATTGCTTGTGGCTGAGCCCGTCCCCTATGGGGGCGACTTTGAAGCGTCCGCCCTTCTCATCGTCGAGCACGGCCGCAAAAACGCTCGGGGAGTCGAAGCGCGGCAAGCATAACCAATCTATAGAGCCGTCCACCCCTACCAGGGCCACGCTGCGCAGGTCCCCGATAATCCCGTAGTTCTCTATCGGCTGATAAGCCATGGCGTTCCTCCTCAAAATCCTTTCCCTCGGTTAACTGACCATTGTATAAACCCTGTCTTTGGTACAGAGTGCCTAGCAAGCTGACTTCTTACGTAGTTCCGCAAATTTTCCCGCAGGCTTTGCGCGGGGAACATCACCCCCTGCCACGTAAGCTTTTTGCCTAAACCTGATCTTTATCGGCCCTAGCAGCCTTTCGCTGGAAGCTGCGCTAAGATGAGTGCTGAGACTAAGCACCTAGTTGGAGGTTGATGGACGCTATGATATCCGAAGAAGAGGTTCGCCACATAGCACATCTGGCTCGCATGGGGCTAACGGCCGAAGAGGTAAAAAAGATGAGCGGACAGCTCGGTGCCATCTTGGACAGTATCGAGCAGATAGGGGAGCTTGACCTCAAAAACGTGCCTCCGACGGCCAACGCTCTGAACCTGACGAACGTCTTCCGCCCCGACGAACCACGCAAGTGCCTCCCCCAAGAGGTGGCCCTCTCGACAGCCCCCGAGACCGTGGACGGGCTCTTCGCTGTACCGAGGATAGACTAAGATGCAGCGCGATCTGCTGGGTCTTTCGGCCTACGAGCTGGCGAAGAAGATAAAATCCCGCGAGGTCTGTGCTCGCGAGGCCGCCGAAGTCGCCAACGCTCGCGTCGAAGAGGTTGAGAACGACGTAAACGCCTTCGTCAACGTAACTCCCGAGCTCGCCCTCCGGCGTGCCGAGAAGGTGGACGCCCGGACGAAGGACGGCGACAGCGTCAGGCTCTGGGAAGGTGTGCCCATAGCCGTCAAGGACGTGCTCTCGACCAAAGGCGTGTACACCACCTGCGGCTCGAAGATGCTCGAGAACTTCGAACCCGTATACGACGCCTCAGCACTCCTCAGGTACGGGGAGAACATGGTCATG
Organism: Rubrobacteraceae bacterium; assembly: GCA_035642415.1. GTDB lineage: Bacteria > Actinomycetota > Rubrobacteria > Rubrobacterales > Rubrobacteraceae > Rubrobacter_F. Next base: position 8,061 of record DASQSI010000176.1, on the reverse strand, counting down.
GTAGGCAAGGCAAACTGCGACGAGTTCGCGATGGGCTCCTCGACGGAGAACTCGGCCTACGGCGTCACCCGCAACCCCTGGGACCTTGACCGGGTGCCGGGCGGCTCTTCGGGGGGCTCGGCGGCGGCGGTCGCAGCGGGCGAAGGATGGTGGGCCTTGGGGACGGACACCGGGGGCTCCGTCAGGCAGCCCGCCTCCCTATGCGGCATCGTTGGTCTCAAGCCCACCTACGGGCGTGTCTCGCGCTACGGGCTCATAGCCTTCGCCTCGTCCCTCGATCAGATCGGCCCCCTGACCCGCGACGTTCGCGACGCAGCCCTGCTTTTACAGGCTACCGCCGGCCACGACCCCTGCGACTCCACGAGCGCCAACGTCGAGGTCCCGGACTACCTGGCAGAACTTGAAGGGGGTGTCCAGGGTCTCCGAATCGGGGTGGTGGAGGAGCTAATGGACGAACGTATAGACGCTCCCGTGCGCGAGGTCGTCAACAGGGTCGTGCAGGACCTCGAAGGCGCGGGGGCCGAGGTGGGGGAGGCTAGCCTGCCGCACTCGCGGTACGCCCTGCCCGCTTACTACATCATCGCCCCGGCCGAGGTATCTTCGAATCTGGCCCGTTTCGATGGGGTACGCTACGGCTTGAGAGCACCGGCCGACGGCGTGCACGAGATGTACCGCCGGACGCGCGAGGAGGGCTTCGGGGACGAGGCCAAGCGCCGCATCATGCTCGGCACCTACGCTCTATCCAGCGGCTACTATGAGGCCTACTACGCCCAGGCCCAGAAGGTCCGCACCAAAATAATCGAGGACTTCCGAGAAGCCTTCTCTCGCTACGATGTCCTCATCTCCCCGACCTCGCCCACGGTCGCCTTCGAGATCGGAGCCAAAGTAAACGACCCGCTCGCGATGTACCTCTCGGACATCTGCTCTATCCCGGTGAACCTGGCCGGTATCCCCGCTATAAGCGTCCCCGGCGGGCTCTCCGAGGGCCTCCCGGTGGGCATTCAGCTCATGAGTGACCACTTCACTGAGCCTACCCTCCTGCGTACTGCCCGCACTGTCGAGGAGGTTGCGGATTTCGAATTCGCTCTGAGGCCTTGATAGTTAAGTACTGTTCATTCGCTCACGGTATTGCCACCCGCACGCTTGGCCCTGTATAGGGCCTCGTCGGCAGCGTGGGTGAGGTCGTTGCGTGTGACGCCGTCTTCGGGGCAGGTGGCGACGCCTATCGAAAGGGTCGGGTTGGCGGGGGTGCCCTCGTACTCGAAGGCGTACTCCTCGACCCGGTGTCGGACCTCCTCGGCCACCGCGAGCGCCTCCTCTTTGGTGAGGCCGGGTAGTATGCTCTGGTACTCGTCGCCGCCGAAGCGGGTTGCTCGGCGATCGTCTTCCGAGTGCAGCTCGCCGATGATGCGACCAACCTCCCCGACGATAGCCTCACCCAGAAGGTGGCCATGCTCGTCGTTGATCGTCTTGAGGTTGTCTATGTCGGCCATGAGAACGCTTAAGGGTTTGCCCTTCGCCACCGCCACCCTAAGATGGTGCTGGAGTTCCTCATCGAAGCGGTTTTTGGTGAGCAGGCCGGTGAGGTAGTCGCGGTTGATCAGATGGTGCAGGACCCCGTGGAACTGCGCCTTCACAGGATCGTCCTGCGAGAACTCGAGCACGGAATCGCCGACGAAGATGCGGTCGCCATCGCACAGCCAGCGGTGCTCCGAGTTCCGCAAAGCCTCACCGTTCACTGCGAGCCTCTCGCCGGCGCTCAAGTTCTGCACAACGTAGGCGCCCGTCTCGCGGCGGATGCGGGCGTGCTTTGGTGCGACCTCTATGTCCCGCACCACGACATCCGCGCGGAACGGGTCGCTCCCTAGAACGAAGTCCTCTCCTTCTAGAACGTAAAAGTCCCCGAGCCCCGGCCCCTGCAAGACCACGAGGTGCGCGTGTCCGTCTGAGCTACCGTCCGTGGAGATAAGCCCTCCTTTGCACCCGCTCATAGGATCCCCGGCGATTCTAGCATCCGTCCTCGGTGCTAGAATGGCCATAAGGAGTAGCAAGCTAAGCGCGAGGACTTACCACTTGCAGATACAGCAGAAGAGGACTTACCAGGCGGTCATCGGGCTCGAGTTTCACGTCCATCTCGCCACCCAGACGAAGATGTTCTGTTCCTGCGAGGTCACCTATGGCGAAGAGCCCAACACCCACACCTGCCCGGTCTGTCTCGGGCACCCTGGCGCTTTGCCGGTCATCAACGAGAAGGCCGTCGAGCTCGGGGTGATGGCAGGGCTTGCTCTGAATTGCGAGGTGGCGCCCAGGGCCGTGTTCGCACGCAAGAACTACTTCTACCCGGACCTGCCGAAGGGGTATCAGATCTCTCAGTACGACGCCCCCATCTGTACCGGCGGCTACCTCGACGTCCCGACCGCCGAAGGGCCCATTCGGATAGGCATCACGCGCCTGCACCTTGAAGAAGACGCCGCCAAGAACGTGCACGTTGGCACCTCAGGCCGGATGCATGGCTCGGTCGGCTCGCTCATAGATTTCAACCGTGGCGGAACGCCCTTGATCGAGATAGTAACCGAGCCCGACATCCCCTCGCCCGAGGCCGCCCGCGCCACGGCGAACCATTTGAAGGCCATCCTGCAGTCCATAGGAGTCTCCGAGGCAGATATGGAGAAAGGCCAACTCCGCTGCGACGCCAATGTGAGCATCCGAAAACCCGACGGTGCCTTCGGCACGAAGACCGAGCTTAAGAACATGAACTCCTTTCGCTTCGTGGAGCGCGGCCTCGCACGCGAGCTCGAACGGCAGCGGAACATCTTGGAGGGCGGCAGCCCCGTCGAGCAGGCGACGATCCACTACGACCCTGTAACCGATGAGGTGCACGAGCTTCGGAGCAAGGAGTACGCCCACGACTACCGCTACTTCCCCGAGCCCGACCTTCTGCCCCTGGAGCTCACCGAGGCCTGGGTTCGCGAGGTAAAAAGCCGCCTGCCCGAGCTGCCCGAGCAGCGCAGGGCGCGCTTCGTCGAGCAGTATGGGCTCTCGGAGTACGACGCCGGGGTCCTCACCGCGGACATGGAACTCGCGACGTTCTACGAGAAGGTCTCCGCGAAGGCGAACCCCAAACAGGCCGCCAACTGGGTCTCGGGCGAACTCCGCGCTCGTCTCAACGAGGCGGGGGTGGGTGTCGCCGAGTCGAAGGTCGAGCCGGGACATCTGATCGAACTGATCGATCTTCTCAAGAGCGGCGCCGTCTCTCGCTCCGCTGCCAAGGACGTGCTGAATACCGTCTTCGAGACCGGAGACTCTCCTGCCGTGATCGTCGAGCGCGAGGGTCTCGCCTCGGTGGGCGGTGACGAGCTCTCTGGGCTGGTAGACGAGGTCATCGCCGCCAACCCAAACGAGGCTGGGAGGGTCCGGGCTGGGGACAAGAAGGTCATCGGCTTCCTCGTGGGCCAAGCGATGAGGGCGAGCCGCGGCAACGCCGATGGCGGACGGGTGCGTCAGCTCCTCGTGGAGAAGCTAAACGGCTAAAAGCCGTATGCCGCGCGTCGGGGTGCTGTCCCCTGAAGAGTCAGAATATCCCGACCTCGTCCAGGAGGCAGGTGGAGAGCCGGTACCGCTAGGCTTGCCTTTAATACGCCCGGCGGGCGTCGCGCTTCGTAGGGAATGGGCTGCGGACTGGGCTCAGATTTCCTGCTCCGGTGAGGATCTCGACGGCCTGCTTATAAGCGCCGCCGAACCCGCGGAGCTTGCGGGCTCGCTGATAGCCGCGCTGCGGCTCGGCCTGCCGGCGATCCTCGCGGCTCCGCTCGCAAACCCCTTTACCATCGCCCTCGCGGCTTTGGGCTTCGCGTCCTTCACCGAGGATCCCGCCAGAGTTGCCGTCTGGCTGTCCGACTCCGGCAGCCCAAGCTCCCGTGAGCTGGTCGAGGGTTTCTCTCTGGCGAACGCGTTGCGTACGGGTCTGGCGGCGGGAGCCGGACCGGAGTTGCTCGTGCACCTCGCTGCCCTCGCGCGCGAGGCCGGGACGGTCGGTTTTCCCCAGATGATCCGGGTTCTCGCCCCTGAAAGCCCTCAGATCGTCGAGCTCCGATCGTCCTGGTTTGCGGCGCATGGCGCCGCCGGCCTCTTCGCTCATCTCGACGCCATCCTGCACGATACGCCGACGGTGGCGGGGCCTCTTAAGGAGATTCTCCCGCCCGCGCCCGCGGCCTCGGAGATGGTGGGTTCGCGCCTGGTTTTCATACGGGGCCGGGCGTCCGGGACGGAGGCCGTATGTCGAACGGACGGGTCGGTGGACGAGTTATCCGGCGATTGCCGCTTCTACGCCTCCGAGGAAGCAGCCATCCAGGGGATAGCGAACGGTACAGTTGGTCCCTTGGACCTGCTTGTCGTGGGCGGGTGCGGCCCACGCGGAAGGCCGGGGCTCCTCCGGCTTGATCGTCTGGGGCAAGCACTCAGCGATGCCGGATTAGACGTTCCGGTCCTCACCGATGGGCTCCCCCCTGATGATAGCGTTTCGGGCCACTGGGCCTCTCTGGCGACACCGGAGGCCGCGCTGGGCGGCGTCATTAGTCGTCTGCGCGACGGGGATCCCTTGCGGCTAGATCTTACAGAGGGCTTGATCCGTACCAGCCTCACGGCCGAGGAGCTTGACCGCAGGGAGCCCTTCATGATCCCGACTTGTCCCGGCTTCGGTTACGCTGCTCGTTATGCCCGCGCTGCCCTTTCCGCTCTCGAAGGAGCCGGGTTCGGTTAGCGGTCCCTCTTTTTGCGGACCACCAGCTTGTTCGTGGCCACATCCTCGAGACGTTAGCGCTTATTCAGGGTTAGCATCATAAGACGCCCGCGAGCATATCCATAAAAAGAAAACCCTAAGCAACAGCTTGTAAAACCTCTGCCCCATTATGTAGCCATCGTGAGGGATTGTGTCTAAAATATACGCTCCAGTTGTCGGCAGCACGAGAGGAAACCTTAAGACAGATGATGAACAAGTACCGGCTTATGTCGCCAGGACCCACCCCGATCCCGCCGGAGGTTTCGGCGGCGGGTGCGTTACCGATCATCCACCACCGCACGCCGGAGTTCGGCGAGGTATTCACGCGGGTGAACGAGAACCTGAAAAGGGTCTTTCTTACAGAGAATGATATCTTCACCTACGCAGCGAGCGGAACGGGGGCTTTTGAGGGTGCGATCCAAAACCTCTTCTCGCCCAGCGATAAGGTGCTCGTCGTGAACAACGGCAACTTTGGGAACCGCTGGGTGAAGATGAGCCAAGCGTTCGGCCTGGATGTCACCGAACTCGAGTATGACTGGGGCGTCAAGGCTGACAACGACGAGGTCGCCGACACGCTCGCCCGAGAGCCCGAGATCAAGGCCGCCATATGCGTCCTCTCCGAGACCTCCACCGGTACGGTGAACGACATCGAGGGTTTCGCCCGGGCTACCGAGGACGTGATCACGGTTGTAGACGCAGTCTCCGGGCTTGGAGCCTGTCCCTTGCGGACGGACGAGTGGGGCGTTGATGTGGTAGTCGCAGGCTCCCAGAAGGCCCTGATGACGCCCCCAGGGTTGGGCTTCGTGAGCGTGAGCGAGAGAGCGATGCGGGCGCACGAGGAGAGCCGGATGCCGCGTTTCTACTTCGACTGGACGGCGGCGAAGAAGGCCTATGCCAAGACCCCGCCCCAGACACCGTGGACGCCAGCGGTGAGCATCATCATTCAGCTCGACATTGCGTTGCAGCAGCTCCTGACCGAGGGCCTGGAAGAGGTCTTCCAGCGTCACATCCTTTTGGGCCGCGCCTCGCGCGCTGGTATAAAGGGCATGGGCCTCAAGCTCTTCGGGCCCGACGAGGATCTCAACTCGGCTGTCACGGCGGCTTGGGTGCCGGATGGGATCGACGGCAAAGCGCTCGTCCGCCTCATGTTCCGCGAGCACGGCATACAGGTCGCCGGTGGCCAGGGTCCGATGGAGGGCAGGATCTTCCGGATCGGCCACTGCGGCTACTTCGACTCCTACGACATCATCGCGACGATAGCCGCTGCCGAGCTGGCGTTGGAGTCCCTGGACTACCCGGTAGAGCTCGGCAAAGGCGTAGGCGCCGCCCAGAGGGTTTTCTCCAGAAGCGGGGTGAGGGCTTGAAGGTTCTCATAACCGAGGCGCTCGCTGAGAGCGGGGTCAGGCTCCTCGAGAAAGAGTTTGAGGTCGATGTCATCCTCGGCCTGAGCCCCAAAGAGCTTTTGGAGAAGATCGGTTCTTACGATGGCCTCATCATCCGGAGCGCGACGAAGGTGACAGCCGAGGTCATCGAACAGGCCGAGAATCTCAAGGCGATAGGCCGGGCCGGGATTGGAGTAGACAACATAGACATAGAGGCGGCGACGAAGAGGGGCATTCTCGTTGCCAACGCTCCGGAGAGCAATACGGTGGCGGCGGGTGAGCATACTTTGGGCCTCATGCTCGCCGCGGCACGACACATCCCGGCTGCAGACAACTCTTTGCGCGCCGGTCAGTGGAAGCGAAGCGCCTTCAAGGGCGTCGAGGTCGCTGGGAAGGCGCTTGGCCTCATAGGCTTGGGACACGTAGGCTCCATCGTGGCGCGCGGCGCCTTGGGGATGAGGATGCGCGTCCTCGCCTACGATCCATATGTTTCAGAAGACCGGATGCGCGCCATGAACGTGGTCCGTGCCGATAGCGTGGACGAGGTGCTCGAGCAATCGGACTTCGTCTCGCTACACGTGCCGCGCACTCCGCAGACGGCGGGTCTGATTGACGAGGTTTCTCTGGAGAAGATGAAGCCCTCTGCATACCTTATAAACGTGGCGCGGGGTGGCATCGTCGATGAGACCGCCCTGTACAACGCCCTCAAGGAGGGGAGGATCGCCGGTGCCGCCCTCGATGTGTACCAGGAGGAGCCGACGACGGACTCTCCGCTCTTCGCCCTTCCTAACGTTGTTGTTACCCCACACCTTGGGGCGAGTACGGTCGAGGCTCAGGACCGAGCGGGCTTAACTGCCGCCGAGCAGGTAGCCTCGGCATTGCGCGGCGAGGTACCCTTGAACGCCATAAACGCGCCGGTCCCGGTAGGCGAGGGGGCAGAGTTCGTGGCGTATTTCTCGGAGCTTTGTGAGACCTTGGGGAGATTGCTTTATCAACTCGCTGACAGGCCCGGCAACGTTCTAAAGATCGAGTACCGGGGTGAGATCGCGGGCTACGACACCCGGCTTTTGGATGTCTCTGCCCAGAAGGGTCTCCTGGCGCGTATGGTGCACGAGCCCTTGAACTTCGTGAACACGCCGGCCCTGGCCAAGGAGCGGGGCTTGAGGGTCCAGAGCTCTCATACCTCGGAGAGCGCGGACTACACGAACCTCATCACGTTAAGCTTGAGCAGCGACCAGGGAGAGTACATCGTGAGCGGTACTCTTCTCGGTCCCCGGATGCAGCCGCGAATCATCGAAGCTCTGGGTTTCACGGTCGACATCGTCCCCCAGGAGCACACGCTCTTTATCCGCAACGAGGACACGCCGGGCATGATCGGCAAGATCGGGACCGTTTTGGGCGAGCACGGGATCAACATAGGTAACATGGCCGTGGGGCGCGGAGCTCCTGGCTCCCGCGCCATGATGGCCATAACGGTCGACGAACCCGTGCCCGACAAGGTTATCAAGGACCTACTCGAGATCCCCGGCTTCGCCGACGCTCGCACCGCGAGTCTCTAAGGGTAGAGCTCCATGCCATCGAGTATCAAGGAAATACTTTCGCGCTATCGGCCCTACGGCCCAGTCTTCAAGCCGGGCGATAAAGCCCCCATCTCCGGTACCTACATTTGCCAGCGGGGCACGATGCTGCCTCCGGTACGCGTCCAGCTCTCCAAGGGAGATCCGTTCCCGGAGGCCGAAGGCCTCGGCGCCCATACTCGTTGGTGCGAGACCAATATCCAGGCTTAGATCGCCCCGGACCGAGGAGGCCAAGTACGCGAAGTAGCCGTCGGACTCTTGGCGTGGCGCTAGTTGTTTGGCTGTGTTATTCGGGCTCTGAGGTACTGCGGCCCGTGGCTTCTCT
>DASQSI010000175.1:0-4085 GCA_035642415.1 Rubrobacteraceae bacterium | reverse complement strand
CAAGGAGCGGAAGGGATACCTTGTCCAAAAGTGGTAAGGCTCGCTTACTCGCCAGCGCGAGGTTGCCCTTTTGTGCGAAACCCTTGTTGATGTAGCCTCCCACGCAACTCAACGAAGCGCTGGACATGTTATAGATCTGCTGACTAGTGCGCAATTCTGATCCGGCTTATATAACCAGTCATGTAGCTAACCCGGTGTGCAGGTTAGGGCGGGTAGCAGCTCTGGGGGGTAAGAAAGAAGGGCCTGTATGCACAATGCCATGTGCTCGAAGCGGAATTTTAAACCTGCTCTGGGCCCGGCAGATCCTGCATGTCGCCGATAAACTCGAGCGTGATATGGTCGGTCTCAACGAATCCCAAAGAGCGGTAGAAAGCGCGGGCCGCATCGTTTTCGCGGGTAGCGACGAGCTCTATGAGGGCGGCGTTTTCGGCGGCGGCGATGCTTTGCGTTTTCTCGACCAGGAGTCTACCGATTCCCCGGCGGCGGGCCTTCTTGGAGACGACGAGCATGGGCACTTCGACGACGATATCACCATGGGCGAGGTCTGGTTTGATCCAAAGGCTCGCTGCTCCAACGACACCGTTCCCGTCCTCGGCTACAAGAACCCATGCTCGAGGCTCTTCTAGTAACTCCGATAGCCGCGCCTGGGCCGCCTCAGGTCGGGGCCCTCGATCTCCTAGGGCGTCGGCGAGTTCCAGTGCAAGAGCGTGGAGAGCCTCAGTGTCCTCTGCGGTGGCCTCACGCACGGCTACCGGGAAGCCGGACATTGCTCGTTCTTCGGTCATGTTCGTCATTTACCCTAAATACGGGCGTGCGACTCCGGGCCACGCGAGCGCGGATGCTAACATGCCGCAGCGAGGGCGGAGGCTCTGCGAAAGGGAGACCGCCGGGGTGCCGAGCCAGGGACCGAAAGGAGTGTCGTGGGACGTAGGGCCGTGATCGTCATCCTCGACGGTGTCGGGGCCGGTGGCGCCCCGGATGCTGCCAGTTTCGGTGACGAGGGCGCCAACACCGTCTCCAACACCGCACGTGCCGTCGGCGGCATAGAGCTCCGGCATCTACGGACTTGGGGAATCGGGAACATCCTCGAGATAGAAGGCACCCCGCCCGTTGTCGCCCCGAGGGCCTCTTACGGCCTCATGGAAGAGCGCTCCGCGGCCAAGGCGACGCTAGCTGGACACTGGGAGATGATGGGAATAACGCTCGAGGAGCCGCTGCCGACGTACCCGGACGGTTTCCCGGAGGAGATCATTGCACGCTTCGAAAAGGAGACAAGGAGGAAGGTGCTCGGCAACAAGCCTGCTTCGGGGACGCAGATCATAGAGGAGCTTGGACGGGAGCAGGAGGAGTCGGGGGCCTGGATCGTCTACACCTCAGCCGACTCGGTCTTTCAGCTCGCCGCTCATACAGAGGTGATTCCGCTTCAAGAGCTCTACGAAGCCTGCGAGAAGGCCCACAAGATGCTCATAGGTGAGGGACAAATACTTGTCGAACGTGTGATCGCCCGGCCCTACCACGGGAGGAAGGGCGCTTACGAGCGGGAGAACGAAAACCGCCGCGACTACGGCCTCACCCCGCCGCAAGAGACGTACCTGGACCGCATTAAGAACGCCGGCCGCGAGGTGATCTCGGTCGGCAAGATCTGGGACATCTTCGACGGTAAGGGAATCGCTATGCACCTGCCAGGGAAACCGGACGACGCAGCGAAGGTGGACGCCGTACTTGGAGCTCTGGAGCGTGTCGAAACGGGCCTCATCTTCGCCAACCTGGTGGACTTCGACGCGAAGTATGGGCATCGACGCGACGCCCGTGGCATGGCTGAGAACCTCAAACGCTTCGACGATAGGGTGCCCGAGTTGCTCGAAGCTCTTACAGATGATGACCTTCTTGTCGTCACCGCCGATCATGGCAACGATCCAACCTTCAAGGGCACCGACCATACACGTGAGCGTGTCCCGCTCCTCATCGTGGGAGGCGCGGAGCCTCGCGACCTTGGAATCCGGGATGGCTTCGCGGACGTTGGTGCAACGGTGGCCACCTGGCTCGGGGCAGATAAGCAGGGGCTGCCGGGAACAGACGTGCTCGGATGAGCACCATGCTTATCATTGGTAATATTTAGCGAAGTTGTTGGCACAGGGACGAGAGGCAAGCGCTACGCCCCCTCGAGTGCCAGAATACTCCTGCACCAACCTCATGTAGAGCAAGGTTCAGGCAGCCAGGTCTCGGACGTCGAGATCCATGCCAGACAGTTGATCCAGACCAAACGGCGGATGAACCAGGTCCTGCGGGCTTGCCGGACCTGGCGCGGCCCTTGCTTTGGATCGAACAGTGTCTCGTCTTCGAGGGCGACCCGCAAGAATACTCGCTGGCGAGTTTCCCCTTCTACCGTCCTCGGGCTGCAGGCCTGGATCTCGACGGCTATGACGTGCTCGGCCCCCCGTCGAGAGCAGATCGGCGGCGAAGACGTAGCTCACTTGGCCGAGTAAAGATTCTCAAGCCCTGAAGGCGTGGTAATGACCTTTCTCACTCTGGTGGACCAGCACCAACGGTGAGTCGCTGATATTTCTAGTAGCTAAGACCGCCATGCTGCCTGTCGCGCGAACACGTGTCATCGACCATCTCTGAGACCACGTATCAGCTGCTTGATATCCAGGACTTCTTCGCCGACGCGGTTATCGGCGATGGAGAGCCTCTTTCCGCACTCACACTCGAAGATAGTGTGCCCTTCCGAATGCCAGTCCTCTTCACGGCCCAACAGTATCATCATATCTCCGCACCAGCACTTGAGCACGATGCGCTCCGACTCTAGCTCTGAATAATGTCGCATGTAAAACCCCCCTTTTGGCGCTCCTTTAAAACAAACTTCTCACATACGCGTAGCGGGCACAAGATGAACCGGGCTTAACTTGACGTAGCTTATGCTCAATACATAATTACCATAAAGGTTTACATAAAGGTTCAGCTAAAGCGTAATTTGCGTATCTGCATGCTCTCGGAACGCACCCGAGCCGTACAACGCTTCCACGCGCGTGAGAGCGATGTCTAACAGATGGTGGAGGCTCAGGTTGGAGTAAAAGAGAAGCCCCAGCGCGTGAGAGAGGCCGCCGGTCCTCTAAATACTATTGGCATAGATTGCTTCAAGGCGAAGCATACTCAGCCTATAGAGCAGAATAAGGTTTAACTTTGGGTTAACGTCTCAGCTTTGCGTGATTTTGTGTTGCTGCGTCTCTGCCAGACCGTTCGATAACGCGTCTGGGCTTCCCCTTCGTTTCCTGACGCGCTGTGCTCGCTATTAGTAAGGTACGCGGCAGCCACGTGGTACCCGCAGCGAAGCGGGTGGGTTACTACCGGTGCTGCGGCGAAGGCGTTTAAGGTAAAGCCGCGCTAGATTCGCAACTACATCGCTAAGGGCGAACTTGAGTATAGAACCGAAGGAGATAGCGTAAACAGGACCCACGTTGTGTTGACCAAGTCGGTAAACGAGCTTAAGGAGAAGCCAAATTCTGCGAGTATAACAACGCAGAAAGACCGCGAAGTTTCCCTGGATACATTAGATGCTATGGCAACCGCGGAGCTCAAGGAAGCACACCGCTCGTGGTGGCGTCGTTTCTTCGGTTTCCGCTAAAGTCGTGTAATAAAAGAGCCGGCTGGGCTTCTTAGTGCGTAGGAGGGGATGCCAGCCCGGTAATAGGCTATTAATAAATACATGTTTACCCTCGTAAACAAAACTCCAAACATTGGAAGGGCTGAACCCCTAAATTTCCGCGGGTATAGCTACAAAGCATGCACGAAAACCTGTTCGGCTCTATGCTTCCGCCTATATCAGAGAACAATAAGGAGGTGGCAAGAGGATGGAGAGGGAAGCCAGGAGCAGGACAGGATTGAGGCTATTACTGGGGCTGCTTTTCCTGATAGTGCTTTTGGCGGTGATCTGGTTTGTTACACTCCCGGCGCTTCGGCCGACATGGACCGACCAGCCAAGCTCGGAGGAGGTGGTTCAGGCTTTCAGGGACCGGGGGTTAGAGGTTGGACGGTCTTATCCTGTCGAGCAGGAGCCGGGCTGGGATGAGAGACCGGTGCCCAAG
>DASQSI010000174.1:0-4656 GCA_035642415.1 Rubrobacteraceae bacterium | reverse complement strand
TGATAGGTTTGCCTGGATACGACGAGCACGTTGGATCGTGGCTTGGCGACTCTGTAGAAGACTCGCTAGGAATCCCTTCCCTCATCATAGAAGCCTTATTTGTTGTGCTCTTTGGAGTGGTGATCGCCTTGCAAGCTAGGGCCCGGGCGCTTGCTCAGGAGAACGCTCCTCATAGGCTAGGGCGCGAGAGGGTGGGTACGGTCTTGCTCGTTGCAGGAGCAGTTGTTGTGCTTGTTGGGCACGTGGTGCACTTGCTGTTCTTTTCTTGGCCGTAACGTCTTATTTCCTGTTGGCTCTTCTCCAGCTTGGGTCTCTTTTGCCCGTAGGTCCCCGGGTACCTGCCTTCGAAATTACGCGCGTGAGGGTAAAGACCTGATTGATTTCTTTCTGGGTGGCTTCCCGAAAACCCCACTTCCGATATCCTTAAACTGTAGACGTTTGCTGCGCTTTCAGCCAGAGAGAGGTCCGAGGGTTTCGGGAAGCATCGTTTAGTAACAACGGTGAGGGGGAAGAAGGCTACTGGGTAAGTTGAGCGACTCTGGAACTAACAGTAGGTTTCAGAGGTTGTGAATAGCGAGAGACACTTTCGAGGTGTGGGTGATGCAGGGCGAAGACGAGCGCTCTATAGGGGAGCTTCTCGCGCAACTCTCACAGGAGACCGCCGAGTTGATGCGCCGGGAGCTGCGGTTGACCGAGGCGGAGGTGACCCAGAAGGCCTACCGGGCTGGCAAGAACGCCGGTTTTCTAGTGGCCGGTGGGGCGGTGGCCTACGCGGGCCTGCTAGCGACTATGGCTGGGTTGATAATGCTCTTGGGAAGGCAGCGCCGCCGTCCGTGGCTCTCGTCCTTCCTGGTCGGGCTTTCGGCGGCAGGCGCCGGCGCCCTCCTGGCCCTCAAGGGCCTCGATGCCCTGAAGCAAGAGGGGGTGATCCCGCGAGAGACAGTTGAGACGCTAGAGGAGAATAGGGAATGGCTGAAGGATCAGACCGATCGGACGAGATAAGAGGCGCGACACAAGGCGAAGACGTTGGAGGAGCGGCACCTGCCGTGAGCGAGGAGTTAAAGGAGCGCGCCCGAAGCGGCGACGAGGTGGCGGCGGCCCGGGCGGAAGTCGAGCAGGCTCGTGCTGATATAACGGAGACGGTAGACGCCATCCAAGAGAAGCTGGAGCCCCAGAATCTCGAGAAGCAGGCCAAGGCTCGGGCGACGGAGGCAGCCCACGTCAGGGGCCAACAGGTCTTTGAGACCGTAAGGCAGAACCCCATGCCGGTGGCGGTAGCGGGAGGGGTGCTCTGTTTACTACTCGCGCGGCGGATCATCAGGGGACGAGGTTAATCGGGGTGGTTACCGCTACCCTCTGAATTCGCCGATCGGGGGTTCTCCGAACTAGCCTCTTACAAATCAGGTTTTTAGGACAGCCTAGAGAAAGCTGCGAGAAGGTGAGCGCTTCTACTGTGGAGTATGCTTGCCATAAAGCCTCGCAAGTGGCGCAGTCGTCACGCTATGGGCGACAGGAGAAGCACGTACGATGAGGCTGCAGACCTGTTATGCGCTTCCACCTCTTGAACTGAGAGAGTCCCAAAAACGCTAGTTTTTTTACCTTCTAGTTATACTTGCCTTGACACATCAATTTATCTTGATCTATACTCAAAACAAATTCTGTTGATGTAAGGAGTGTGGTGATGAGTGAGGAGCTGAAGGGACAGGTCAAGCGCCGGTACGCTGAAGCTGCCCTTGCTGTTGAAACAAGGCCCGGGAGTGAGGCAACCTGTTGTGAAACCTCCTGCTGCACAGCGGAGGCGCAGGCACAAAAGGTTGATTTGACAGCTGGGAGTTACTCAGCAGAGGAATTGGGAGAACTGCCAGAGCATGCCACTGCAGCGTCCTTAGGATGTGGTAATCCTGTTGTTCTGGCAACACTGTCTCCAGGAGAAGTTGTACTGGATCTGGGTAGCGGTGGCGGTATAGATGTGCTGCTTTCAGCGCGTCGGGTAGCTCCTGATGGCAAAGCCTATGGCCTTGATATGACCGAGGAGATGCTCTCACTGGCGCACAAGAACCAGCAAGAAGCAGGCGTTGATAACGCGGAGTTTCTCCGGGGTGAGATCGAGGCTATCCCGCTACCTGATGAGCACGTGGATGTGGTGATCTCAAACTGCGTCATCAACCTCTCCACCGAGAAGGAGAAAGCCATTAGCGAAGCGTTTCGGGTCTTAAAGCCCATGGGTCGCTTTGCGGTTTCAGACATGGTCTTTCTCGGGCAGAAGAGCAAGCTCCCCCCTGAGGTAGTACGGAGCCTGGAGCTGTGGTCTGGTTGTGTCTCAGGAGCATTGGAAAAGGCTCGATATGAAGAGCTTTTGGTAGCAGCTGGTTTTGAAGACGTTGCTGTTGAGGTTGGCCATATCTATGACGAAGCGGCACTCACGGCGATGTCCGGTTGTTGCGGCGGTTCAGAGCACTCTGATGATGCAAGCTCAACCCAGACACTGCAGGAAGTGCCCTTAGCCAGCGCCTTTATCAGGGCTCGGAAGCCACATCAGTGAGAGCAAGGTAGATATATGACCCAGCAACAGTTTGCGGTAATCGAAGAAAACGCACCTTCCAGAGGTGAGGCAGGTACAGGCGGGGAGAAAAGCATTGAGGTGCTCACAGCTTTAGGGAGTGCGCTCTCAGACCCAATACGGGTGCGGATGCTCAAACTTTTGGTGGCGGCAACAGTTGAGGGACGGGGATGCTGTAACCTTCCGAATTTGGGTGTCCCAGCGGATGCTGAGGAAAAAGGGATAGGCGTGTGTGTCTGTGAGTTTGAGCATTACTTTGGGATGGGGCAATCAAAGGTTTCCTACCACCTTCGCAAACTCAAGGACGCTGGGCTTGTGCGAGAGGAGAAGCGGGGAAAATGGAGCTTCTACTCGTTAGATAGAGAGGCTGCAACCCAGTTGCTCAATGAACTTGCAGGCCAACTCGAGTTAGGTCTTGCAAGGACGTAAACTATAGGAGTGGACACCAGAGAAACAAGGTGTTGTTTTTATGCCCCCATAACGCTCTGTTGAGCGTCTTCGTGGGATGGCACCATTGAGGCGTAAGTGTTAGCCGAGGGAGACTGATATGGACCAGGCCCTCGCCCCCGATCTCTCTAGCCCGCAGTTCAATGCAGATCCATATCCGTTCTACGCGCGCCTGCGCGCCGAAGCCCCTGTGTACCGAACGATGCTGCCCCACAAGCAGGTGGCGTGGTTGGTGACGCGCTATGAAGATGTGCTTGGCATCCTAAAGGACGAGCGGTTCGTGAAGGACCGGCTAAGCGCCGTGCCTTCAGAGGAAAACGGGAAGATGCCGTGGGTTTCCGGCGTGTTCAAACCGCTCGCCAGCAACATGCTCGATGCAGATGAGCCGGACCACACGCGGCTGCGCGCGCTGGTGCGCAAGGCGTTCACCCCCCGCCTGATCGAGCAGCTGCGTGAACGTATTCAGATGCTCTGTGACGACCTGCTGGACGCGGCGCAGCACAAGGGCGGTATAGAATTGATCAGCGACTACGCGCTGCCTGTGCCCGCGACCGTCATCGCCGATCTGCTGGGGGTTCCTCCAGAAGACCGGCGCAAGTTTCATCGGTGGTCCAGCAAGATCGTCTCGCTCTCGCCGGGAGCCGAGGCGAGCCTCGAAGGCCTGCGGGCAATCCCTTCGGTGTGGGCGTTTATACGATACCTGCGCAAGCAGTTTGAGCAGCGGCGCTTCGACCCCAAGGACGACCTGATCACCGCGCTGGTCCAGGCCGAGGAGGCGGGCGACAAGCTGAGCGAAGACGAGCTGCTAGCGATGGGGTTCTTGCTGCTCGTCGCCGGGCACGAGACTACGGTAAACCTGATTGCGAGCGGGACGCTCACTCTTCTCGAGCACCCCGAGCAGATGAAGATGCTGATGCATAATCCGTCGTTGATCAAGCCGGCGGTCGAGGAACTCTTGCGCTATACCAGCCCGGTCCAGATAGCGACCGAACGCTTCGCGGGCGAAGATGTGACGATTGCGGAGATGAGAATCAGGCGTGGTGAGCTGGTGCTGGCGGTGATTGGGTCGGCCAACCGCGACGAACGGCAGTTCGAGAACCCCGATACCCTGGACATCACCCGCGAGCCGAACAGGCACCTCGCTTTCGGCAAAGGTATCCACCGCTGCCTAGGGGCGCCGCTTGCCCGAATGGAAGGGCAGATCGCCATCGACACGCTGCTGCGTCGGTTCCCCAAGCTACACCTGGCGGTGGCACCCGAATCGCTGCGCTGGCGTCGGGGGTTGTTCTTGCGCGGGTTAGAGAAACTGCCGCTCGCCTTCTAGGCTCGACGGCTTTGGCGAGGTTGATGAGGGCGGTATCGTAGGTGTTCCTTAAGCTGGGGGCACCTCTCAGCCGAGATCCTCCTAGCTTTATTTCTGAGGGGAATAACCGTGCTGCGCAGCTCGTGGATAAAGATCAGTACCCCTTAGAGCTCTAGCCCTATGGTTGTTAGGCGTATTCGCTTACTTAAATGGCTGTGGTGCTGGTGCCCCTCGTGCCCCGTTCTGCCCCTATTCAATGGCCGAGAACCCCTTATGGTAATTAGGGATGGGGCGCTATGAGGCGTCCTCGGCTTCCTTGCATCCTTTGTTCGAGCAGCTTTCGAGG
>DASQSI010000173.1:0-6216 GCA_035642415.1 Rubrobacteraceae bacterium | reverse complement strand
TTCAAGGCTACCCGCACACCAGCAATAACAAAACACACAGAGAGGCTAGAGCCCCGCTACAGGAGAACCCTTGGTCTCTTCTTTTCTACTGTGCCAAGAGGCGGCTTGCCTCTCCAGAGTCTTACTACTACTGGTTGTCTTAGACGAGGACGAGAAAGAGTGGACCGAAGAGAGCCTGGAGGCACGGCACGATCGGAGCGTCTTCGGCTCGTACGTATCCGCTAGGGAACTCGATGCCGCCCTCGAAAAGCGACTGAAGCGTAGGTTGGGCCTCGTGGAACGGGCGTTAGCCAAGATCGAGGAAGGCACCTACGGCCTCTGCGACGCAACCGGTGAGCCTATCCCTAGGGAGCGCTTGGAGGCCGTTCCGGAAGCTGTCTACACAGTGGAAGCCCAGAAGAGTCGAGAAGCCAGATGGTAATTCGGGCGATCCGAGGTCGTAGCCACGTACGACTCGGTCCGCTTGGTCAACTAGCTAGGTTTAGCAGATAGTTAACCAACCATTTCGTATAGCTCGACCGTTTTGAGTGGCTGTCCACCTCCCCGCGCTAGATCAAGACTCTGGTCCGTCGTAGGTTGCTTGGGGCGACAGATCGACCTCTACATGCTTGACGCCTTCCTCTTGGTGCTCTTGTTCTGGAAGGTCTAGATGCCGGAGAAGTTCTAACATACGCTTGTTCTTACCCATTACCAGCGCGTAGAAGTAGCGGACCCCTTTACCCCATGCTGCGTCGATCAGCAGGCGAGTCAGGGCTATCCCTATGCCTTGGCCTTGCCAGCCATCTTCGACGATGGCTGCATACTCGGCATACTCTTCGCCTGGTTCGCGATCGTAGCGCACGATGGCGATAATCTCGTTTTGGTCGTTGGGATCTAGTGCCACCAGAGCAAAGTGATCTACGCCGTCAACGTGGGCGAAGTACTTGGCCTTCTCTTCGGAGAAGTGTTGCAGTGAGCCGAAGAAGCGCAGATAGATCGTCCGCTCGCTACAGCGTCCAAGAAAGCGCTGCAGGGCGGAAACGTCCTTGGGCTTTACTAGCCGAAAAGGGACCTCGTATCCGCTGGGTAGGCTGAGCGTTCCTTGGTACTGGTGCTCATCGTTCTGTGTTTGAGGTGCCATGATAGTGAGCAATACCCAAGAGCGTTGTCGCTAACACGAAGAGCTTCCTACTAACTATCGGTCGGTTGAAGCTTAAGGACGGTTGCCTTCGATTCACCTCCCTTCCAAGAAGGGGTTTCTCGGAAACGTAGAGGGGCAAGAGGGCATAAGAAAAAGAGGGCCAGAACCCAAGATAGAGGCCAGCGGCTCTATGACGACGATCGCTGGGTTCTTTGTGCCTAGCTTTCCTGAGCAGCTTTGCGAGCCGCTTGTAGGGCAGCTTCGTAGTCTCGCTCGCTCATCTGATCGGCAACGTACTCCGCGTGGACGATCCGGTCGTTGTTATCCACCACGAACACCGCCCTTTGCAGCATACGCCATTTCTTGAGCAACACCCCATAGTCGCGCCCGAACTGCTCGCTCTTATGAGACGAGAGCGGCCGATGCGAAACGTTCTCTTGCTGATGCCAGCGGGCCTGAGCGAAGGGTAGGTCCATGCTGATAGTGTAGAGCTCGACGTCCGAGGGAAGATCGGGGCGAGAGTCCTCAAACCGGTGGGTTTCGACGTGGCAGACCGGCGTGTCCAGCGAGTTGACGACGCTCAGCAGCCGCACCTTGCCTGTAGAATCGGAGAGCCGCACGGTCTTCATCTCCTCGTTTTCGGAGTCGAAGTAGTCAAGCTCGAACTCCGGGGCTGCATCGCCCGGCTTTAGCTTGCCTCCCACCACCGTGAGCTGCTCATCAAACTCGAATGCCTCGCCTGTTCTCTCCTCGATCATCTTCTAGTTGCTCCTTTCGGCTGATCCTAGGTGCCTCGATAAGGCGACCCTGCTTTTGTAGACACATCCCTGCTAGTGTTGGGTAGGGGTGAGCGCACCATGTGAGAACGTAGCCGGCAATTAGGAGGTAGGCAAGAGGCTCTTTCAAGCGATGGTTGAAGCAATCGACGACGTAGTAGGGTATAGCTGTTCGCTAGCAAGGCTTTCTATCGTCGCCTAATTGCGCAACCACCGAGAAGATTGATTTGACCCCCACATTTTGCTTATAACTCTGATCAAGTACGCTATATGTTGTGGTCAATTAAATTGGGGTCTCTAGGGGCTATCTAGGAAGCGTGATCTCCTATTAAGATGCGCTTACAGGGTAGCCTCGTTGGATATCTTTGCTAGTCAGTGGCGCTCCAACGAGAAAGCTGCCTTTTATCGGCCCGTCCCCCATATTTTCTACATATACGTGTGCTTGCGTTGAGCTAGGGGGACGGGTGTAGCTCAAAAGCGCGCTACTGCTGAACAAGATGGGCTTAGAGGTAGCCCGGAGTAGGTAACTGATGTGTCATAAGGGGTCGGAGTCCTTTGCGGTTAGATACGGTACCTAGGTATAGGGCGGTGTTTAGCGTTCCTGCTTAGTGGGTAAACAAAAAATCGGGCAGGCAAGCGAGTCAGCTCGAAAGGAGGCGAAGTCCGATGCCTTAGGAATCGTGACTTCAAGTCCAGAAAGGGTTCCGCATGGATCGCCGGGACCCTTTCTTTTGTCCTAAGTGGGCCTCTAGAAGGATTCACTTAATAAGGCTTTTCTCTGAAGGTTGGGCGTAGAATGGCTACTAACAGGTAGTCTCGTTGGATGTCCCTTCCCAAAATAATATGCACTCCAACGACACGCTATCTTTTATCGGCCCGTCCCTCTATGTCTAAGACCGCCTATCTAGTTCCGGGGGGCGGGTGTAGGCTCATGAGCACAGAGGATAAGAAGGTACTGCTATTATTAGGAGAAGAAGTCTGGTGCCCTCTCTTAGGGGTGATAGATGGGGAAAGGGAAAGGAGGAGTAGGGCACCAGGTTGTTAGGTCTATATACCTACCACATATATGTTCTCTTGAAACATCCCGGCTAATAGCTTTGCACCAATAGTTTGATGAGATACTACGAGTTGCGCTTATGGTGGGGGTGTTATTCCGCATCTTGTATAAGCGCTCTACTTTTAGGGTTAGGGCAACGGCTCGGCTAATCTGCTCACACCCTTGTAACGCCGCAGTGCGGATAGCTTTTTGGAACCCGTATTCCCACTAAGCTACCTGCAGCGAACCTTACTAAGGTGAAAGGGTATGGTGAGTTTTAGTAGATTCTCAAAAGCTATCTGCTTTCTCATCAGCTTCTTATAAAGGTGCGCTAGGCTTCTTCTCTGTGAGGCCGCGCGGCGACTCTCCCTACGGTAAGGTACGTTTGCTGTTTCGCACAGCGACCCGTTCCGCGCAGCCGGTCTCTCCTCGCTGAGGCCCCAGGGCCTCTTCCTAGCTTGCCACCCTGGGGTCTCAGCTTAAGCCTTTGTGCGAAAGCCCTGCAAATGGGGAGAATTGCTTTTGGCGCACGTTCTCATAAGCTATGTGCTTGAACACCTGTATAGGGCGCTGCGGTGGCTGAGGTCCGCTTCTCTACTATATCGGGGGGCGCCAGCCCTTCTCTTTTGCCCACACGCCCGGCTGTTTTTGGAGGGATGCGTGGGGTTTCGCAGAGTGGCATCATGAAGAATCTAAAAGGCTAGGAAAGGAGAGAGTATGCGCATTATGGTTACGTTCAGCATGAACCCAGAAAAAGCGGATGCCTTGATCAAGGAGGGGCGTATAGGCGAAACCATGGAGTCCATACTCGAAGACCTCCAGCCCGAGGCTGCGTACTTCACGGACGTGGAAGGTACGCGAGGCGGATTTTTAGTCCTCGACATGGACGATTCCTCTCAGATACCTGCTAAGGTGGAACCGCTGTTTTTAGAATTGGGCGCGACCCTCCACATGCAGCCCGTGATGACTCCAGAAGACCTGCGTGGGGCGGCCGGGGAGGCACTGCAGCAAATGGCGCAAAAGTACGGCTAGTAGAGAACGCCGCACTTAAGAAGAGGGGGCCATATGGTGCCTAAGTTTAACGGCGGGCGCCGCGGCCCCAACGAAGTGTAGTAGCCACACGAAGTTGATCGTTAACGATCGCCGCGATCGTGGCCGAAAGCCTATAGCCAGCGGGGTGGATCTGGGGGGTTTAGAGGTAGCCCGGAGTAGGTAACTAATGTGTCCTGAGGGGCCAGAGGCTTATCAGTTTATGAGCCCGTGCCACACCCGTCCGGCCCCTCTCGGCTACCCGTTTGTACCACTCGTCGAGGAATGGTTTCCTCATAAGCTACCTGCCTGGCCGGAGGACATGAAAAAGGACCGGGGCGGCCCTTGAAGGCTCCAGCCCACTCCTTTGCGTGCTAAACGTTACTCGCAAGCGCCTCTGCGTAGGTTAGGGTTGTTACCTTGGGTGGGCAACTGTCTGGGTGTTATGCGGAAGTTAGCAGGGGTACGGCCGCCGGGCGGAGCTTAGGCGATAAGCCAACACTCGATCCGGTTGCCGTACTCAGGAGCCCATCATCAAGGCAAAGGAGTGGTATGCAGAAGCGAACGTCGAAGAGCTCCGCATCTGCGCGAGGTAAGAGCGGGTCGGGTAACGTGCTCAGCCCGCGCGCGCTCAGCCGCGCCTTGCTGGAGAGGCAGATGCTGCTGCGTCGCTGGAAGCTCTCTGCCGTCGAGGCGATCGAGCATCTGGTCGGCATGCAGGCTCAGGCCCCCGATCCGCCCTACGTTGGCCTGTGGACGCGCCTAGAGGGTTTCCACCCCGACGAGCTTGCCCGCCTGCTCCTGGACCGGCGCGCGGTGCGCACCGCGCTGATGCGCAATACGGTACACTTGGTCACCGCCCGCGACTGCCTCGCGCTGCGACCCCTGGTGCAGCCAGTCTTCGACCGCCACCTGTACGCCAACCGTACCCATCGTGAAGCCCTAGAGGGGGTGGACATCGAGGCGCTCGTCACCGCCGGCCGCGCGCTGCTAGAGGAACAGCCTCGCACCGCCAAGGAGCTCGGCGAGCTGCTGCGGGAGCGGTGGCCCGACCGCGACCCCCCCTCCCTCGCGCGCGCCATCCGCCACCTGGTGCCGCTGGTTCAGGTCCCGCCCCGTGGCGTCTGGGGAAAGAGCGGGAAGGCCGCGCACACCACGGCCGAGGCCTGGCTCGGCCGCCCCCTCGATCCCGGCCCTTCACTAGACGAGATGGTCGTGCGCTATCTCGGGGCGTTCGGTCCGGCTACCGCCAAGGACGTACAAACCTGGTCGGGCCTGACCCGGCTCGGCGAGGTGACGGATCGGCTCCGGCCGCGCCTGCGCACCTTCCGCGACGAGCACGGCAAGGAACTGTTTGACCTGCTCGACGCGCCGCGACCTGACCCGGACACTCCGTCCCCGCCACGCTTCCTGCCCGAGTTCGATAACCTGATCCTGTCCCACGCCGATCGCACCCGCATCATCTCCAACGACTACCGCAAGGTGACCGCTTCTAAGAACGGCATGGTTCCAGCCACCGTGCTCGTCGACGGCTTCGTTCGGGGGACGTGGAAGACGAAGCGAACTCGCGGGAAGGCGATGCTCGTGATCGAGCTGTTCGAGCCTCTGGCCAGAAACGACCGCGACGCCCTGGCTGCCGAAGGAGAGCGGCTCATCAGGTTCGTCGGGGAGGGCGCTGAGGCGTTCGAGGTCCGATTGGCCGAGAAAACCTAGAGGATCCACGGGGCGTCGAGCTAGGGGCCTAGTTGTCCCCATTCATCCAGCTACCAAGAGACCGTCTGAAAAGTCTTATAAGCCTCCCGTGGGGGCGCTCATGGAGCCCGCCGAGAGGATGGGCGATTCGTGACGGTCCCTTGCGGCCATTCTCTAAAGCCCAACTCTGCTACCCACGGTTTCCGTGGTCGAGGCAGGGGAGGGAACAGAGGTCAAGGACGTTGCAGAGGCCAGGTGCAAGCTACATTATCCGCTCGCCACCGTTCCTACAAGTATCATAAAACCTCCTTTAATCAGCTTCGGAGATGGGCATGGCCGCTCGTGCGGACCGTACCGCAGCCGTGAGCGCCGCTACATCGTAGACACCGTGGTGTCTGCGCCCGTTAACGAAGAACGTCGGAGTACCCGACACGCCGCTGGCGTCGGCGCTGGCCACGTCGGCACTCACGCGTGAAGCGTAGCGGCGTTGGCGCAGATCTTCGCTGAACCTCTCGACATCCAGGTCCAGGCTCTCCGCGTAGCGGCGTAGGTCGGGCAACGTG
>DASQSI010000172.1:0-7405 GCA_035642415.1 Rubrobacteraceae bacterium | reverse complement strand
GCCACCGGTCGCTTGTCGTTTTCCTATACCCACAGAGGATAAAAATCAAGCTTAGGAGAAGGGAGCGGATCCTGGAACTTGCTGTCTTCTGTGATTATTCTCCCGGAGGGGCTTCACCTTCCGGTGTGCCTCCTTAGTGGCCGCTGAGATGTTAAACTTCGACCAAGTACGGAACATCAGCTATTATTAAGAGAAGCGCCAGCGACGAGGAGCGCTAGACATGGCAATCCTCCAACATAAATATAATGAAGAAGGGCCTGAAAGGCCCTTGGTGAATAAAATGGGCGAGTCTGTAGGTAGCGTAAAGAAAACCTGAGCGGCGGGTAGATGCCCCGGTCGACAAAGTCGTAATAACGCAAAGTAGGTTGAGGTGCAGCAGACCACTAAGGATCTATATAAGGTACTTGGGTTACCCAGGGGAGCTTCTCAAGAAGACATCCGCAAAGCACACCGGAAGTTGGTGAGGCAGTACCACCCGGACGCGAACCCCGAAGACTCCCAAGCTGGGGAGCGCTTCAAGGAGGTTCAGCGGGCATACGAAGTCTTGTCTAACCCTGAGAAACGGCAGGAGTATGACAAGCGGTTTCATACCTCCTCTAGGCAGAGGAGCACCGGCAGGCCACGTCCAGGAGCCGGTAGAAGGGCCGGGGGAGGGACTACTCATACTGTAGACCTTTCTGAGCTATTGGCCAAGCTGGCCAACTTCTCTAGCGACGGCGCCGGCGGACGGAAAGAAGGTAGCTGGAAGCTACAGGGTGAAGAGGTGGCTAATATAGCCAAACTCTTAGGTGAGAAGATAACACGCATCTCTGAGCTCTTGGGTAAGGATCCAGCTCGCCTCTCCAAGCTTCTCAGCGATAACATGAAGATGGACGCGAAAGCGAGTTTTGGAGATGCCCGCTCCGATAGGTTCTCGTCTATAGACGAGGACGTATCGGGTGGGAACTCTTCTGGTATAGGCGGTGGGGCACGAGAAAAGAGGGTGAAGGGCCCGAGAGCGCGAGGAAGGGAAAAGAGGGTTAAAGGCCCGAGAGCACGAAAAAGGAAGAGCAATTAGCTGAGTAACCTCCGAAGTGATAGGTACACTGCGGCGTTTGCAGAGAGAGCTACCAGGCCTGGATTCGAACCAAAACTAACTACTTCAGAGGCAGCTCTCGTACATGTCAGCACGCCTTACCGGGTCTGTTTGTTTGACCTATTTAGTGGTTTACGCTCCTCTAACAAGCCTGTTAGTCTGCCTTTTACTGACTTAATACTAGCCCGGTTGCAGCAAACGGGCCCAGCGAAAACACGCGCCTTTTCTTCGTTCCTGTGTTTCTCCTGCCAATATAAGGACAGAGGTGGCACGCTCGGCACAACTCGAGCCTGCGACCTTCTCGGATTCGTAGTAGTTAGCCTTCATCGTGCTAGCCTATCCTAGTGGGTCTTAAGAGTCTGGCTTATTTGGAGGTTTCATCGGTCACAGGGAAGGGGTGATAGCAAGCTGGAGAGAAGCGCGATATCGGCAACAGCAGCCCTCTACTGGGAGCAACCTCTTTAGCGACCCCTGAGGCATAAAACTCGGCTAAATCCCTGAGGCATAAAACTCGGCTAAATAGGGTATCCTAGTTACTGGAAAGTGACAGCAGCGAAAAAGGAGCAATAAAAGATATGGCAAAAGGAGAAGGCAAAACCTTCAGCATAAACACGAACAAGGATCCCGAGACATTGGTGCAAGAGGCTAGGACGGTAGCAGAAGAGAACAACGCAACTTTTAGCGGGGATGCGAACTCGGGCACCTTTTCCGGAAGAGGAGTCGAAGGCAGCTACGAGGTAGAGGGTAACACCGTGACGATCACTGTAACCGACAAGCCTAGGTTGGCTACTTGGTCTAAGGTAGAGTCCAAGGTAAAGGAGTTCTTCAGTTAAAGGGGCCTACTAGAAGACCCTAGCGGGTTTCAAGAAGAGATAAGCCTGTTAAAAAGGCGCTTTGCCGGACTGATGCCGGTGCTCTCAACCAGGGCAAAATGCACGAAAAAACGGCGCTCTCAACACTCGTTCAGTATCAGAAGAGAGCTCGAAGGAGTTTTCAACAGGCTCAGCTAGTATCGGCAACTCCCTTTACTAGGCGAGCGCCGCTACGAGCGCTTAGCTATGAGGTCACAATAGGCGTGGTGGTTGCTTGGTCAAGCCCTAGTATGCTCACGACCGCCAGGGCTATAAGCAGAACAACCAAGGTTATCCCCAACAAGTACTCCAGCGAGAATAAGGAGCGGCGGTGCTATAACGGGCGACGGCGATTACGGCTCACAGGTTCCCTCTTCTCGCGCGGCCTCTTCTTTCTGGCGTACTGCCCAACGTACCGCCTTCTTATCTCAGTGGCTGCCAAGCAGACGGAGAGTAGCCCCCAAGTGGTTACACCTTCGCCCAGCCACAATGCCTCTGCCGCACCACAAGAGCCTGCGTACAGATCCTACCCAATAGTATACGTGTATTAGCGTAACGACTAAAATTTGAAAAGATCCTTAAGGTGCCCCTTTTTCTCTTTGGCTACGCCTTCGAGCTGGTTGGCGCGTCCTTCAGCTCTCTTTTCCTTGTTTCCGGTTAGCGAGCTTGAGGTTTCTTTAATCCACCCCTTGACCTTATACATTGCTCCTGAAGCCTTGTCGCGGTGCCTACCACTGCTTAGAGTACTTGAAGCTTCTTTAATCTGACCCTCTCTTAGAGAGCTTGAGGCTTCCTTTATGCGCCCCGTAGCATTGTCTACTACCTCTTCGGTTCTCTCTTTCTCATCGCTAGTTAGGGAGCTGGCGGCTTCCTTGAGAAAGCCCTTATCCTCATCTATCGCCCCTTCACTTTTGTCTTGCTTGCTGTGTTCTCGACCCATTTGGTTCTACTCCTTTGGGGTTGCACGTCTCTAGGCCATACGACGTAGGTTCCTTACGTCAGGCACTCTCCTCACTCCTACTACCTCCGGTTTATTTGTTTATACCCATAAGAAGACCTATAAACGCAGGAAGGCTGTAGTCTTGACACCTCAAGGACCCCGGGCCCATTGCAAGAAGGAGCTTTAGGCTACTAGCCCTCTATTAAAGCCCTGGGGTGCCAAAGCTCATCTATAAGGTAGCCACAGAAGAAGCGTCCTACTTCTCCTGCGCAAGACTACTCTTTGCGGTAGAGGAATCCGTAGGGGGTTAAGTAGTACGTTTTCTGCCTGTCGTAATCCTCGTAGGGGCAAGGACTGCATCTGAGTAGCGCTCGATGTCTCTAGGGCGGGCCAAGATATCTTGATCGTAGCGTACGCAATGCCATTCTGGAATCTCCCCTTCTTTCTCCTCAGCGCGAAAGTCCCATCCCACCTAGAGCATGCCCGTTACTAAGCGAGCCTGTGCCCGCAACACCTCATCTGGCCAACCCTCAACATGAGGTGGCTAGTCTACCGGCTACTACAGCTAATAGTTGGATCGAAGCCTCTCTACACTCTCTAGCCCTCAGCATAGACATTGCGAGTGGCTAGAAAAGGGGCCTCGGGCCTCTCTCTTCTCCTAGCGGCGGCGAAGCCGCCGCGCTGCCTGGCTGACCCATTCCCCAACCTTGCGTCGTACGCGCGGGTCATTAGCGAGCCTATCGACCCCTCTGCGTACCTCTCTGCGCACCGTCGGGTTATCGAGCAGTTCGCCGGTGCCCCGGCGCAGCCTCGCGACCAAACCCCTATCTTGCTGCTCCCTATTATTCTGCTTTCTACTACTGAACAGGGAACGCACCTCCTCACCCTTATCTGCTTTGTGGTGTACGCGCGAGTGCAGCATACATTCCCCTGCCCCCTTGTGCCGCAGGTCCATCCAGGGTCAAAAGAAGGAATTCTAGTTCCTCGATTGGTCGAAGAGCCCGTGCGTCGAACAGGTTTGCGCAGACCGCATCCAACCCCTTACCCTACCCGCTCTTCGTCATATTCCTTCTCCCGGCGGCAATTGTTAGCTTGGTAGCTAGTGTTCGCTCCTTAACGAGTTTGTCGACCGCCGGTCTTTATCGTCACCGCGTGGCTTTCATCACGTCTTCAACGGTGATGCGCCCCTCAGCGCCAGAGCCTTCCACCTCAGAGAGATCTACGCCTAGGTTTTCGGCCCTATGCTTTGCAGCTTCCGTGGCGTCTGGTTCTTCCTCGCCCGTTCCAGAATGGGGCTCGGGGTGCTCCTCCAAGACTTCTTCCTCGCCGACTTCCTCTGTTTGTGGGGAGCGGCTCAAATCCAAGATGCTTCCATCCGAGCCTATCGTCAGGTGAATGAGGCGTCCCGTCTCCTCCCTTACGATACGTACCGTGTTCCCCTCTTCGTTTGTATACTCTTCCTGCACCGGCAGGTCGGTAAGGCTCCCTACAAGGGTAAAAGCCAACTCATCGTTGGGATCGACATCCACCCGCACTATATTTCCGGCACCGAATTTTCCAGAGATAATTTCCCTGCTGATGGGGGTTTCTACCAGCTTTTGGATCGCCCGGCGCAGGGGCCGAGCTCCAAAGTTAGAATCACTGCCCTCATGCGCGATGCGCCGTTTCACGGCTTCGGAGATTTCCAGGGTTATGCCCTGAGCGGCGGCCAACCGCCGAACCCGGTTGAGGAGGAGGTCGGCTATCTGCCTAAGCTCTTCGTCTCCCAAGGCGTGGAAGACGATGACCTCGTCCACCCGGTTCAAGAACTCCGGCCGGAAGACCTTCCCGAGCTCTCGCATCAGGATGGCGTGGACCTCCTCATACTGATCCCGCATCTCACGAGAGCCAGGGATAAATTGTGCGCCGACGTTGCTGGTCATGATTATGACGGCGTTCTCGAAGGAGACCGTCCGACCCTTGTTGTCCGTCAGGCGCCCGTCTTCCAGGATTTGTAGCAGCATATTAAAAACGTCGGGGTGGGCCTTCTCTATCTCGTCCAAGAG
The DNA here is from genome assembly GCA_035642415.1 of Rubrobacteraceae bacterium. Classification (GTDB taxonomy): domain Bacteria; phylum Actinomycetota; class Rubrobacteria; order Rubrobacterales; family Rubrobacteraceae; genus Rubrobacter_F. The sequence goes on along the minus strand of DASQSI010000172.1, from coordinate 2,494 downwards.
GACCACGGAGTATGGGCGGCGCCTCAAGGCTTCAGTGAGTTGGCCCCCCTCGTCGTAACCTACGTAGCCTGGCGGGGCGCCCACTAGGCGGCTGGCTGCATGGCGTTCCATATACTCGGACATGTCGAGCCGGACCATGGCATCCTCGTCGTCGAAAAGGTACTCGGCTAGAGCGCGGGCCAACTCGGTTTTTCCCACCCCCGTGGGCCCGAGGAAGATGAAGGTGCCAATCGGGCGGTTCGGGTCCTTGATACCGGCCCGCGACCGCCAAACGGCCTCCGAAACCGCTGTAACCGCGACGTCCTGCCCAATGACTCGCTTATGCAGCGAATCTTGTATGGAGAGAAGCCGTTCGACCTCGTCCTTAAGCATCTTCGTTACCGGGATGCCAGTCCAGGAGCTCACCACCTGCGCTATCTCCTCCCGGCCCACGGTGGCGTCTTTGACCCCGCTCTCTTGGACCCAGCGGTCCTTGGCCTCCTGGTAGCGGGCTTGGGCTTCGTCTGCCTCGTCGCGCAGCCGGGCGGCCTGTTCATAGTCTCTTTCCTGCACGGCCGCGGCGCCCTCCCGCATGAGCTCTTGCAACCGCATCTCAAGTTTCCGCAACTCGTCGGGTAGCATGGTAGTTTCGATACGTACCTGGCTGGCGGCCTCGTCTAAAAGGTCTATGGCCTTGTCCGGCAGGAACCGGTCGGCGATGTAGCGATGAGCCAACCCGACGGCAGCCTCGAGCGCTTCGTCCGTTATCTCGACTCGGTGGTGTACCTCGTACTTGTCTCTGAGGCCCCGGAGGATCTCTATTGTCTTCTCCTCTGTTGGCTCGTCGACCATGATCGGCTGGAAGCGACGTTCCAGAGCCGCGTCGGGCTCTATCAGCTTGCGGTACTCGTCGATAGTTGTTGCCCCGATAACCTGCATCTCACCCCGGGCCAGCGCGGGTTTGAGGATGTCCCCCGCGTCCATCGCCCCGTCGGCGGCACCGGCACCGGCGATGTTGTGCAGTTCGTCGATGAAGAGGATGATCTTTCCTTCGGAGCCCTTAGCCTCGTCTATAACACCCTTCAGCCGTTCCTCGAACTCGCCCCGGAATTTCGTTCCGGCTACAAGCGAGCCCATGTCCAGGGCTACGATGTGGCGGTCTCTTACGACCTCCGCTACGTTGCCCGTTGCTATCCTTTCGGCCAGGCCCTCGACGATGGCCGTTTTGCCAACGCCAGGTTCGCCAATCAAGACCGGGTTGTTCTTTGTCCGGCGGGCAAGTACTTGGATTACGCGCTTTATCTCCTCGTCGCGCCTGACGACAGGATCGAGCTTGCCGTCCCGGGCGAGCTGAGTGATGTCCCGGCTGTGCCTGGCGAGCACTCCTTCAGGATCGGCGCCAGGGTAAGGCACGCTCCCCCGAAGTTTACCCAAGGCACTCCGGGCCTTATCCTCGGTCAGGCCAACCTCCCGCAGAATCATCGATGCTGACCCTTCGTCTTCCCTAACGAGCCCTAGCAAGAGGTGTTGGTTACCCACATAGGCGTCTCCAAGCTTCTCGGCCTCCTCGACGGCAAGCTCTAGAGCCCGTTTGGCTCGGGGGGTAAGGTAGATTTGCTCTACCCCTATGTTCGGCCGAGATAGCTCGTTGCGTCGGATGGCGTCGTTGGTCTTTGTCCTTGCGAGCCCGAGGTCCAGGCCGAGTTCGCCGAAAACCTGCTGGACCACACCGCCCTCGCGTTGCGCCAGCAGCCCCAACAAGAGGTGCTCGGTACCAAGTTGGTTTCCCTGGCCTCGGCGCACCGTAGCTTGCGCGACATCTATGGCTTCCCGCGCGTTCTGGGAAAACTTGTTAAGCTCCATTTGTCCCTTTCTTACCCTTTCCGTGAACCTTCCTGGCACTTAGGAGGACCGGTGCCGGTTGAAGCCTGGAACCCCGCTGCGCTTGTCGATACAGCGCTCGGCTCGTGCCTGTAGCTTCGGTGACCCTCACGTCTCATCCCGGTGTGCGCTCGAACTGATTGCTCTACCTGCTGCTTGAGCTGACATCTAGGCTCGGTGAAACAGCTTCTTCTGTACGTCTTCACCCGCTGGTCGATAGGGCTTTAACTTAAAGCTCACCCGCTCTCGGCATCCAAGTTTAGGTAGTAAAGTCATGCCTCTTCTCCCGTCCAGGGATGACTGCCAAGGATATTATAGTATTGAAACTTATTAGTGTTGGTACGCAAATCACGTTCTAGGTGCGACCTAGGGTTATGGAACTCGCCACTAGAAAAGTAGAAGCCTGCAACGGCCCTCGCTTCTAACAAAGCTAAATTTTCGAGGCGTAACAGTGTGCCCCTCCTCGGTCCAACGGGCCCGTCACTTGGATATATGAGCGAACGCTCGTATAAGGTAGGCTCACAGGGTAAAAAAAGCGCAGATAAACAAGAAGCAAAAGTTGTCCTCGGTTGAAAGAGTGGAATTCGGGTACATAGCTAGGAAAAGAAGGGGGATTATATACTTGACGTAGGTA
>DASQSI010000171.1:0-3431 GCA_035642415.1 Rubrobacteraceae bacterium | reverse complement strand
GGGGACGTGCTTGGCCAACACCCTGGTGATGGCGGCGGTTAGCGTCGTTTTGCCGTGGTCGACGTGGCCTATAGTCCCTATGTTCAGGTGCGGCTTGTTCCGCTCAAACCTTCCCTTGGCCATGCTTTTCTCCTACCTTTCTCTCCTACTCGATGACGACCGGAAGTAGCGGTGGCAGGACTCGAACCTGCGACACGCGGATTATGATTCCGCTGCTCTAACCTACTGAGCTACACCGCCACGCCTATAAGGGGAGCGACGCCGCGATTTCGTCTCCACGGCACGTACCCTTAGAGCCCCCGACCGGACTTGAACCGGTGACCCCTTCCTTACCATGGAAGTGCTCTACCAACTGAGCTACAGGGGCATGCTGCGTTACATGGGGGCGGGAGGATTCGAACCTCCGTAGGCTAAGCCGGCAGGTTTACAGCCTGCTCCCTTTGGCCGCTCGGGCACACCCCCGTGTACATACTTGTCAAAGCGCGCCAATATAGTAGCAAATGCGGTTGGCTTTTCAATGGCTTCCGAAAGTCCCGCTGGAGCCTGAGGGGGGACTCGAACCCCCAACCTGCCGCTTACAAGGCGGCTGCTCTACCGTTGAGCTACCCAGGCGTATTAGCTGCCAGCTTTAAGGATTATATCTTAGCTATCCTCTCCCCTACGCCGAAGTTCTTCGAGGGACCGAAGCGTCTTGGGGGAAAGCTGGTCAGAGAACCGAGCGCGAAAAGGCTTATCCAAGGTCCTCACAACGGCGGGCAGCTCGTCGAGGAGGTCTTCGAACTCACGCGGGGTCGAGCGAGCGGCACCATAACCAAGCACGGCCCGCTGAAGGGAGAAGTCTGCCGTGCAAACGGTGGCAGCCTCGTCCAGGCTCTTGACGAGACGTTCTATAACGTCGTCGGCAGATTCTTTGGGGCCGCTGTAGATCACACGCGCCACTCCTCCGGCCCGCACCTCGGTTCGGCAGGGCTCCAGATTCTGGGTCGCGTCGAAGACGACGATGACCTTCTTACCCATCCAGCCCGCCGCGTTGAGGGCATCTTTGACGAGGAGCTCTCGCGACTCATCGAGACCTCCGGTGGAGGGTGTTGCGTAACGTGCCAAAGCGCCGATAAGATTGTAGCCGTCTAGAATTAGGTACCGCGACATCCCTGTTGCCGCCTCGTCTCGAATAGCAAGATGGCCGCCGCTACCGAAACGTTCAAGGAAGATACCACCCCATGCATTTCGATGGAGATCGCTTCATCGCACCCCTCACGTACGAGACGCCTGATACCCCGCCCCTCGCTCCCTAACACAAAGGCGACTGGCCCCGAAAGATCTAGGTCCGTATACGCTTGCGCCGCCCCGCCCTCGGCAGCGTACGTCCACACCCCGGCCTTCTTTATCTCGTCCAGAGCTCGCCTGAGGTTCGTCTCGCGCGCGACACGAACGTGTTCGCTCGCCCCCGCGCTCGCCTTTACGACCGTCGGGGTAACGCCCACAGCCTGGTGCCTTGGCACGACGACCCCGCTCGCCCCAGCTCCATCCGCCACCCGGAGCACGGCTCCTAAGTTCCGCGGATCGGTAACGCCATCGAGCACAACGAGAGGGTCGGGAAGCATAGTAAGGATCTCTGCTAGCCCGGAATACGGATACGGCCTTACTCGGGCTGCAACGCCTTGATGAACTGTACCTGGCGCCAACTGCTCGATATGCTCCCTCTTTACCCGCTTCAAACGTACCCTACGAGAGTCCGCCGCCGAGGCGACCACCTCATCCCCGACCGCATCCAGGACCTCGTAGACCTCACGGCGCTTGCTCCTTAAGGCCTCAGCTACCGGACGGATGCCATAGATGACCTCTCCCCTCAACTACCGCTACCGGCGAGTTAATACGGGGCCTTCGGGAGTATCCTCGATACTCCAGCCTTCCGCCCGAAGCTCGTCACGCAGCTGGTCGGCAGTAGTCCAATCCTTCTGCTGCCGTGCCTGCTCTCGACGATCAACCTTCTCTTTTACTTCCGGTCCAGGACCTAACAAAACGGTCGTCTCTCCAAACCTTTCTTCACCTAGTATGCTCGGAGCGTAAACCATCTGATCTTCGCTCAGCTCGAAGCCTAAGACCCCTCCTAAGAGCTCTTCAAAAGTCTTCTTCAATCCAGCAAACTCTCGCATGGAGTTAGGATGGGCAGAAATTTCTTGACCAGCTCGCCTAGCCGCCTCGAACAGCGCCGCAATGGCCTCCGGGGTGTTGAAGTCGTCCCGCATGGCTGCGTCGAAGCGCTCGCGAAGTTCGGCGAGAAGACTTTCGTCAAGATCTGAAGAGGACGTGGAGCCAGCGATCCGGGCGTACAGGTTTTGGAGTCGTTCGTAAGAGCGCTTCTTCTCCTCCAAGATCTCCTCGGAATAGGCTATAGGCTGCGAGTAGTGACCCTGCAAGAACCACATGCGCAAGGCGTTCTTGCCATGAAGCTCTACGGCTCTTTTTACGTCGAGTATGTTGCCGAGGCTCTTGGCCATCTTACCGCTAGCGAGTGTAATCATGCCATGGTGGACCCAAGCGCGCGCGAAAGTGCGATCCGGGTGAGCGCCGACGCTCTGGGCAAGCTCATTCTCATGGTGCGGAAAGCGCAGATCGCTGCCACCACCGTGGATGTCGGCCCCGTCCGGCAAATGCTTCTCGACCATCGCCGAGCACTCTATGTGCCAGCCCGGCCGTCCCGGCCCCCAAGGACTCTCCCAAGAGGGCTCGCCGGGCTTAGATGCCTTCCAGAGCGTGAAGTCCAAAGGACTTTTTTTGTAGCCGGTTACGCCCCTTTCGGTCTCGCGCATCTCGTCGGGACGCTGTTTACTGAGCTGGCCGTAGCGCGGGTAGCTCGCGACGTCGTAGTAGACATCACCGTTATCAGGTGAGTAGGCATAACCTTTCTCGATGAGCTCCTGTATGAGCGAGATCATCTCTGGGATATGCTGTGTGGCCCGCGGCTCCACGTCTGGGAAGCCAACCCGAAGCATCTTCAGCCGCTCATGGAAGGAGTCCGTGTAGCGACGTACGATCTGCTCCCAAGAGACGCCCTCTTCGTTAGCTCTGTTGATGATCTTGTCGTCGATGTCCGTAATGTTCTGGATAAAAGTGACTTGGCAACCTCGGCTCCTCAGATATCTCGCGACCACATCCCAGAAAAGGGGCGCCCGAGCGTTGCCGATGTGTATGTGATTGTAGACCGTAGGACCGCAGACATAGACACCGACCTTCCCATCCTGTCCGACCTCTATCAGGCGACCGCTTAACACATCCCGTACCAGCAGGCTCATACCTTTAGTCTAGCCTTTCTCGCCCTCTCTATCCGCGCCTGTGCTTCCCGCGAACCGAGCACAGCGAAGAGATATCCTATCTCTGGTCCCTTACCCCGACCGGTGAGGGCAAGCCTCAAAGGGTGCAAGAGGTCA
>DASQSI010000170.1:0-8011 GCA_035642415.1 Rubrobacteraceae bacterium | reverse complement strand
GCCTATGTCTTCAAGACCTACGTGGACCCGTTTGCGGGACGCCTGAGCGTGTTGCGGATCGTAAGCGGCCGTTGCCGCTCAGACGAGGCTTTAACGAACCCACGCACGGGCTCTGCCGAACGGCTCGGCGGTATCTCGCATTTGTTGGGTAAGGAGCGTATATCGGTGAACGAGGCTGTAGCGGGCGACATCGTTGCGGTCGCAAAGCTCAAAGATACGCACACCTTCGACACTTTATGCCGTCCCGAAGCGCCGATAGTCCTCGCGCCGGTCACGCTACCAGAGCCTACGACGGCGTTCGCAGTCGGGGCGAAGACGCGCGGCGAGGAGGAGAAAGTCTTCGAGGCGATCCGACGGGTCATCGACGAGGACCCGTCCCTGAAGCTAGAGCGAGCCGAAGATACGGGAGAGGACATCCTCTCGGGCCTAGCACAGATGCACGTAGAGTTCGCGCTGGAGCGTATAGCAAGACGCTACGGGGTCGAGGTGGAGGCCCGGGCGCCGAAGGTACCGTTTAGGGAGACGATCTCAGGCACAGCCCAGGCGCAGGGGCGCTACAAGAAGCAGACCGGTGGTCGTGGACAGTTCGGAGACGCGAGGATCGAGGTCTCGCCGTTGCCCCGCGGTGCAGGATTCGAATTCGAGGATGCTATCGTCGGCGGAGCGATCCCGCGCCAGTTTATTCCGGCGGTCGAGAAAGGTGTCCTCGAAGCCTTACGGGAGGGCCCGATCGCCGGCTACCCCGTTATGGACGTGAAGGTCCGGCTCTACGATGGAGCCTTCCACTCGGTCGACTCCTCGGAGATGGCCTTCAAGGTGGCGGGGTCCATGGCGTTCAAGAACGCTGTAGCGCAGGCCCGTCCGGTCCTTTTGGAACCGTACGTGAAGGTGGAAGTCCTGGCACCCGCCGAGCTGGTCGGCGAGATCATGGGCGACCTCTCGGGTCGCCGGGGCCGGCCAATGGGCATCGAGCAGCGTGGTGACCGTCAGCTTATCCAGGCTGAGGTGCCACAGATCGAGATGCTCACTTACGCTCGCGACCTACGCTCCATTACCGGTGGTCGGGCGAACTTCCACGTCGAGTTCGCCCACTACGAGGAGGTCCCACCCAACCTAGTCGAGAAGGTGCTCGCCGCGAACGAGACCGAGGTCGTAGAGAAGGTGAGCTAAGGTACGACCGGACCGATCGAAGCCTACGCGATCTCCTCGTACAACGGCTCTGCCAACGTGACCCTCGCGGGATGGCGACCCGGTCAGGCCGTCCCGCGCTCGGAGCTAAAAGAGCTCTTTTAGCTCCGAGCGTACGAGCGCCAAGGAAAGTGGTAGGATCTTGCAGAAGACCGGGACAAGGAGAAAGGGTTGATGGACGAAAAGGATTCGAACAAGGTAAACGAGGCCATCGAGCGGCTGAACGAATCGGTCCGGGACTTTTACGAAGCGGCCGCGGAAAACACTGCTGCGGTGCAAGAATCCAATATTCAGCTGGCACAGAACCTCTTCGAGAGCGGCGTCGAAGCCCTAAAGATCCAGGCCGAGATCAACCAATATACCCTGCAAAATCTGTCGGAGCAGTTCCAGAAGCATCAGGAGGTTTTCCGCGAGCTGTCCAGAGATTCGCTGGGCGCCTACGAGAACTTCCTCGACTCTTTGTTCTCCTACTACGAAGAGGTGCTGGGGGAGCCCGAAAAAGTCGGCGATTAGCACAAGCCAGGCGAACTCATGGCCTGATCTCTCCTACGAGAAAGCTTGAAGGTCGGTCCGGTTCTTTTTAGACTAGGAGCCGCAATGGAGCCCGTGACGTGAGAGAGGAACTAGACCCAGGGGACACCGAATCGCGGTCGGCTAGTGAGAAGCCCGCAGATGTAAATCCGCTAGCGGCCGGGGTTTTGCGGCGCAACGATCTTAGGACCTGGACCAAACCTGCCCCGAACCTCTACCCCCACCAGTGGAGCTGGGACAGCGCGTTTATAGCCCTCGGCCTGGCGCACCTAAACAATCGGCGTGCTGCCCAGGAACTCGAGACCCTCTTCGCTGGCCAGTGGGCTACCGGAAAGCTGCCCCACATAATCTTCAACCCGGAGGCTCCTCCCAAGAGCTACTTCCCCGATGCGGAGCGCTGGAACTCCTCCGCGCTGTCCTCGGATGCCCCCTCCGAGGTGCGTACCAGCGGCCTGTGCCAACCACCGATCCACGCTATCGCCGTCTTGCGTATCTGGGAAACCGCTCAAGGTAAGGGGAAGCGCCGGGTTGATATTACACGCGCCTTCCTGCGCGATAGCTACCCTCGCTTACTTGCCTGGCATCTCTACCTGGCAACCACCCGGGACCCGGAAGGGTCAGGACTAGCCACGATCTACCACCCCTGGGAGAGCGGCACCGACAACTCTCCGCGGTGGGATGCGGCGCTCGAGAAAGTCGAGGTCGGGGACCTGCCGCCCTACACGCGGCACGATCTTCAGCACGTCGCCGATCCCTCGCACCGACCGACCGACGAGGAGTACCAACGCTATATCTGGCTACTGGAGCTGCTTAAGAGTAAGCGCTATGAAGAAGCTGCCATCTACGAGTCGCACCCTTTCCTGATCAAAGACGTCCTCTTCAGCGCTATCCTGGTAGCGGCGAACGAGGCTCTGCTGAAGATCGCCGAGGCGGTTGGCACCCCCAATGAGGAACGCAAGCTGATCGAAAGCTGGATCGAGCGTGGTCGCAGGGGTCTCGACGAACGTTGGGACCCGGACCTCAAGCTCTGCGTGGACTACGACCTCAGGGCCAAAGAGCCTGCGCGGGTCCGCACCGTAGCCGGCTTCGCACCCTTGATTGCCGGCGGCCTGAACCCAGAGCGGCTCAAAGATCTCCTCGAAACGCTAGACTCACCAACCTTTGCGGGCAATCCGAGACTGCGTTGGCCGCTACCCCCCAGCACCAGCCCCGAGGAACCGGGGTTTCATCCCCGCAGCTACTGGCGAGGGCCGACCTGGCCGGTGGCCAACTGGCTTCTATGGTGGTCGCTACTTAGGGCCAGCGAGCACGACAGGGCGGAGAAGATGCGGCAGACGGCCCTGGACCAACTCGCCGATGGGGGCTTCGCCGAATACTTCGAGCCGTTCACCGGCGAACCCTTAGGCTCTCCCGACCAGTCCTGGACTGCTGCCGTCGCCCTGGACTTCCTCGCCACCAATAGCGCTGAGAGCGGCTAGTCCAGACTGCCGGCGAGGATCTGGGCCATCGGCGGTCGTTCGACGAGTTCCTCGATGTGCTCGCGCAGCTTCAAGCCTTCGGGCGTGGCGACCGCGTGCAGATACTGGCTGAACTGCATCAAAGAGTCGGGCAGCGAAGGATCGCGGACCTGCTGGAGCCGCCCATCCTGCCTGAGCCTCCTGGCCACAGCACGTAAGACCGCATAGCTCATGCGTCCCAGGTCGAACAGGGGCTGGTGGCGGTTCTGGCGAGTGCCCAAGTCTACCTGGGCCATGGCCTCCAAGCCCACCTTCTTTAAGACATCGATCATGATCCCAGTCTCCACCGCGTAGCCGGTCAGGAAAGGTATCGACGCAAACAGCTCTTTATCGGCAACGAACTCCCCGGCCAGCGGCTGCACGAACCCGGTCAGCTCCGGATAGAAGAGGTTGAACAAAGGCTTGGTGATAAGCTCAGTCACCCGGCCCCCGCCATCGAGCTCGACGGTCTCATGGCTCTTGAACGGGCGCCGGTAGGCCGCCTTGACGAACCGTACGCCGGGGACGGTCAGGATGGGGCCCAAAGTGCCGTAGACAAACTGGGGCTTGAAGTCCCTGGTGTCGGCGTCGGCGTACATCACCAGATCACCTTTGGTCACCGAGAGGCTTCTCCACATCGCGTCGCCCTTGCCGTGCGCGCCGCCATAGTAGGAGAGCAGCTCGTTCTCTGAGTACACCTCGGCACCTTTGGAGGCGGCTACCTTTGCGGTGCCGTCTGCAGAGTCGGCATCGACCACGAGGATCTGATCAACGAGCGGCGTCCGTTCGTTGAGGTTAGTTATCTGCTCGATGATGCCACCTACGGTGTCAGCAACGTTGCGGCCTGGCAGGACTAGGCTCACCGTCAGGCCCAGCTCACGCTTGTGGTGGGCAAGGCTTTCTACATCTTCAAACTCCTCGTGCCTGTAAGAGCGCTGCTCAAACCATTCCGTAACGGTTGCAGGCATAGACAAACCCCTTCTCTCAGCTTCTCTCCCTTAGTCTCCTGGCGGGGGTAAGCTAACGCAAAAATGCGTTCTTGTCTATACAACTTTCCGACGCAAATTTTACCATTGCCGCTTTGATGTACGCCGTTATACGATGGTGCAAAGTGTCTCCTCGATCGAGGTCATACCACGGGCAGCCTTAAATAGGCTATGCTGCACCCAATTGCCTTAAGTGGCGAACTTCCTGCTTTCGTTGCCGGCTATGGAGACGACAACTTCCTTGATAAGGACCTTAATACTATCCATGAGCCTGTCGTCCTGGTTTTAGCTGCTGCTTTTCCTACCCACGTGTTTTCTCCGTTCTGGCCTAGAACAGCCCTGCTATGAACGGCCGAAGCCCCTTACATAGGACTTAGGGTTAGGTACGGTACACAGGCTACCTTGCCCCCCTAGCTATAAGACTCTGAACGAACATGAGCAGCCCCAACCCTTCATGTACAGGCATACCTGGGCTCGCATTATGATGAACCGTGGTTTTTGCTCCATTGTCGTGAGTCACGGCTGTTATGAGCATCACCGCCGATATTTCCGCGTCTTCCCCATAGGTAGTCTCGAGGATGTCCATTAACTCAGCCGCTACTTCTCCGACTTTGGCTTGATCTATAGGCACAGAGCCGTCTCCCCTCTTTGGTCTTACCCTCAGCAGCATAACGGCGAGTTTGCTTCGGTCAACAAAAGTACCGAAGCTCCTCTGTATAGGGACCACAGCCCTTTTTCATGCCTTTGGGTGTAAGTTACTGTCAAAAACCCTCAAACACACGCCAAATATTCCCCATCAGACGCTGCATCGCTACGTAATAGACGCGCTTCGCTTGTCTTGGCTAGCCTTACAAAGATTTGCTCATCTTTCGGTTCTTGCCTCTATCCACGAAAACGTCCGTTCCACCAACCACCTCCTCGACAACACCCTAAAGCTTGGCTCCACCAACAGCTCCTAAGCTGCTCCCACTCGATCTCTTTACCCTCCTTAACCACACGTAGCGGGACTTCGGTGAGCCTCAACTGCTATGGTTTTCCTGTAACCCGCTAGAGAAAATCTTGAGTAGGGGGACCTGGGCAGCAGGGGTTATATAGCCAAGTGGCTATATAACCAGGCCCTATGTGGCAGACAACGGCACGCTACACAACGCCTTGGTCTTTGAGATCGTGCAGCTTCTTCAGGTTCGCTGCCAAGGCGCCAGCCCGCCGTTCTGCTTTTGTTGCCCTATCCCTCGCAACCCGACTTCTTGCACTAGAGCCCGGGTCTTCAGAAAGACGCTCGGCCTTCTCTCGCTCCCTTTGAGCAAAGCGACCTAGACGCTCGATCGCCCCCGGCCACTCCTTTAAAGCAACCTCGATATCAGAGTATCTACCGAGGTGAAGCAGTACCCTCTGGCGAGGTTTGCCATCTATCCAGCGGTTTTCTACAAGCTGGTAGTACTCGTAACCTCCCAGCCGCTTCTTTCTCACGAACGCCATATATCCTAGCCTCTGCTTTGTAGTGCCTATTAGAATATACCAAGGTTAGGCACTATATCATCGGCCAGCGAGCGATTCTGTTGAGACGCTTCGAATGGCTTAAGGCTAGTAAGGCCGGAGCCCTGCTATATCGGCCCATACCTGACGTAGCCATAAGAACGGCTACTCTCAAGACCCACACAGGAGAAAATAGTACGAATAATATCGGGTGCGCCAAAGAGCCGCGCCGCCCTGGCTAACCTCCTACAAGCCGCTGTAAGTCTGCCCTCAGCTCCTCATCCAGTAGGTAGTAACCCTTACAATTAGATGGTCAGATCGTCCAGAAGTCAACATGAGGCACCTCTGCGGTGGTATAGTCGACGCTTTCTACCGTAGAGGAGTGAGGGCTTAAACTTCTATTTCTCTCAAACTACTAACTCTGAACACAGGGCTAGCTAACCAACCGTCGCGACAGCACCAGATCCAGCTGCGGCGCCACTACCAGCGATGGCTACAGCGCCACCCGCTGTTGCAGCTGCGCCACCACTAACGTCCTCTGCCTCAAAGGCAGCCTCGCTAAAGGGGACCTCTTCCTCGAAGGCTACCGGCTCTAAAAAAGGGACCGGCTCCTCCAAGGGGACCGGTTGAACCACCTCCTGCAGCGGGGGGTTGGTGGTAGGGACGACATTGGGAACCGGTGCAGTACTGGGAGCCTGCGCAACCGGGGGAACCTGCGCAGCAACCGGGGGAACCTGCGTAGCCGGGGGGCTGCTGATACCAGAACTAGGAGCCGGCGGAGGTAACACAGCTTGCGGGGTGGGAACCCGTGGAAGCGTGGCAGCCGCCAAGTTAACGGCGCTGATGCTTCCAATAGCGCCGCCGCCTTCCGTGCTGACCCTAACGCTGCCCTCAGATCGTTCGCTGGGGCCTTCTTCTGAGACCGCGATCTCTTCTGTGCCGCTAGCAGCGCTTTCTTCTGTAGCAGGTTCTTCGGCAACCTCGGTGCTACCCACGTTGGTAATCTCTGGTGCTTTGGAACCTTGTTCTCCCGGTCTGAAGAGGTTCTGCCAAGCCCAGAAACCGACCAAGGCGAGCAAGAGCAGGACAACGAGAACTGCTACGATCCTCCTAAGCGCATATATGCCGCGTCCAGGTTCCTGGCCTCCTTGCATCAGCTTACTACCTACACCTTTCTCAGCTTGTCGGACGAACCGCTCCTTGGGCGACCCGTAGCGTGTGTACCCTTGTGACCACCAGAATTCAACTAAGCCACACACGAATTTACCAGACATCCTAATCACCGGCAACGGGCTCCGCCGAAAGCCCGATAAGACGATCGACACTCCGGGGCTAGCTAAGCGTTAGCTGGAGGAAACTACGCGTACGTATTTTTGGCTAAAGAGCTTGCGCTCGTAGGGAACTACCGTTGCCTCTAGTACAAAAGAAGACCCTGACGACGAGTTCACAACAAGCAGTTTTCTGAACAGCAGTGAACACCTATGGATGTGGGAAACTGACTCTGGAAAGCGGCTTCTGGGTACGATAGCCCGGTCCCCACCGGGTCGTGTCCCAGCCCACCTCCTGGCGGGTGTACAGCCGGTGGCAGCCGAGGCAGCGCATGAGTTGGCCGTTGCCGTGCAGCTCCGCTAGAAGCTCAGGACGGATACCAGAGAGGCGATGGAGGTTGTCGGTGTTCTGGGTGATGAGAAACTGCACCTTACCCAGCCGCGAGGCGCTGTTGCTTGGTCATAGTGCTTGCCATAAGCTGACTGGTAGTAGCGAAGACGGCGTATCAGGCCACCTCTGTAGCGCACGCGAGGCTCTGTGCAAGATATGCGGCAGAAGGACACACTACTATCCAGCTAACACTAACGGACGGCAGAGGTTGGCACTTCCTGTGGGTTCACATCGCGCTGGATAATTAGCCCTGTTTCGTGGCGTTCATTACGTCCTGGAGGGTGATGCGCCCACCGGGGCCTGAACCCTCCACCTGGGCGAGGTCCACACCCAGCTCCTCGGCCTTTTGACTGGCAGCACTTGTAGGCTCCGATAGTTGACCGGCTGCCTCCTGGCCTCCGCCGGTTTGCTGAGTGGGCTGTTCTGTCGTGTTCACCTGCTGGGCAGCTCTTCCAGCGGGATCCTGTGCCTGCTGAGTAGCCTGTACTGCGGTGTCTTGCGCCACCTGCCCACCTTGTCCAATCGCCTCCTGCCCCAAGGTGTCTTGCCCCTGCTCGGTGACTTCCTGGAGGCCTGGGGAGAGGCCCCCTGCCGTCTGGCTGACCTGATCTACCGCTTGGCCTGCGGCGTCTTGCACTCCCTGCGTGGCCTGCCCAACCTGCTCGGTCGCTCCTC
>DASQSI010000169.1:0-2920 GCA_035642415.1 Rubrobacteraceae bacterium | reverse complement strand
TGGGCCGGTGCGCCAAGCGATGGAGGATGCGGGTCTGAAGGCGGGTGAGGTTGACCAGGTGATACTTGTGGGTGGGTCCACCCGCATACCGGCGGTGCAGGAGAAGGTCAAGGAGCTCACCGGCAAGGAGCCCCACAAGGGCATCAACCCCGATGAGGTCGTCGCTAGCGGTGCCGCGATCCAGGGCGGCGTCTTGACAGGTGAGGTTAAGGACGTTTTGCTCCTCGACGTCACGCCACTCTCTTTGGGAATAGAGACCAAGGGCGAGGTGATGTCAAAACTCATCGAGCGCAATACGACTATACCTACGAGCAACAGTCAAGTGTTCAGCACCGCTGAAGATAATCAAGGCTCGGTTGAGATCAAGGTGTATCAGGGCGAGCGCGAGATGGCGGCTCAGAATAAGCTGATAGGCAACTTCCAGCTTGTAGGTATCCCTCCCGCGCCGAGGCACGTCCCCCGGATCGAGGTTACCTTCGACATCGACGCGAACGGCATCTTAAACGTAGGGGCAAAGGACCTTGGGACCGGCCAGGAGCAGCGTATCACGATCACGGCTTCGAGTGGCCTTGCCGAGTCGGAGATCGAGCAGATGGTCCGTGATGCAGAGGCGCATACTGAGGAGGATAGGCACCGCCGCGAGGAGGCCGATGTCCGAAACAACGCCGACAACCTCGTGTACTCCATAGAGCGCTCCATGAAGGACGTCACCGACGGAAAGCTCGATAGTGCCACCAAAGAAGAGATAGAGCAGGCCATAAAGGAGACCAAGGAAGCCCTTGCTGGCGACGATATAGAGGAGATAAAGCGCAAGCAGGAGGCTCTTCTGAGCGCTTCTCACAAACTCTCTGAGGTTCTTTATCAGAACGTCCAGCAGCAACAGGAGGGCGCGATGGGCTCGGCCGGTCCCGAGAGCGACCCCGACGAGGTAGTGGAGGACGCCGAGATCGTGGATGACGACGAAGAACAGAAGCGGTAGCTAACTCTTAGGGAACAACGGTCGGCCGCGGACAGGAGGTAGGGAAGCCTTGAGTAGCGAAGAGCAACATCGCCAGGAAGAGAAACCTCCTAAGGAGGAGCTTTCTCGGGAAGGGCTCTCTGCCCGGCAAGAGCAAGAAGAGAACGGCACCGGCTCAGTCGAGGAGGTAACGCAGGAAGAGACTTCAACGCTCTCAAAAGAGCTTGAGGCTGCACGTAGAGAGAGGGACGAGTATCTAGACAACATGCGCCGCATGAAAGCTGAGCTTGAGAACTCGCGTGCACGCCTGGAAAGGGAGCACGCCCGCTTGGCACAGCTGGCCTCCGAGCGGCTCGTGAAGGAGCTTTTGCCCATTTTGGACAGCTTGGAGCGAGCTCTCCAGGCAGACGGGGATGTCAAAGAGGGCGTCGAAGCCACACGCGACCAGCTCGTGGCGGTCCTTGCACAGGAAGGGTTGAGCCCTATTAGCTCCGAGGGGCAAAGCTTCGATCCTACGGTGCATGAAGCGCTCATGACCAAGCCCTCCGACGAACACGAGGAAGATACTGTTATCCAGACTCTGGAACGCGGCTATACGCTGAACGGTAATACTATACGCCCGGCCAAGGTCGTAGTGTCCAGACAAGTTTAGCCATGCAGACAAAAACACCGAAGACACGAGGGTGCTTGCAACTGTCACTGCGCTCTCCTACGTAGAAAGTACGGGCTCCGGGTGCCGCGTCACCGTCACAAAGATTAGTTCTGCTCTTTAGACCCATCCTCGGTGTAGAGGAGGTGACGGTGCAGGTGCTAAGAGACCCCCACTCCGTCACCTCCTCTACACCATCGGGGGCCGGTTACGCCCAAACGTAGGAAGGTCTCTGCTGTTTCTCAACCTCCTGAGAAACGTGCCCACGAGGTCACCTACGCGATACGGACCAAGAGGTATATATGGAGGCGGAGCTGGGTCCGCTCTTCTATGAGTTGCGGTTACTCGATAACGCACTTTACAAAGCATTCTGAGCAGACATAGAATGATCATAAAAGATGGCAAGGAGTTCTTCTTGGCTGAAGCAAGGCACGGCGACCAGCCTACGTTTCTCAAGGATCGACATATGTGGCGCCTACTTTTGGCGCGATTGCATCCCGATGCTGGTGGCGACCACGAGCTGTTTGTGTTTGCCCATGCTGTGAGGGAGGAGATGTGCGATGAGAAACGTTTTGGAAGAAAGCGCCCTCACAACGATGCTGAGCGGAAGGCAGAGCACGCCACAGAGCACTTCCTCTGGGCGTGGCAGGGCGCGATGAGCTGTTGGGCCTTACGCAACCGGGAAGCTCTGAAAAAACTGCCGAGCATAACTTGACCTTCCGGGCACGCTAGCCCAGCTTTCGTTACTTCTACCAGCAGTAACCGCAGTGAGGGAGCCATTGCTCGGCGAACTTCTCAGAGAAGGTCGCTGAGATACCTCATACGAACTTCTTGTACACCCCTATGTTTGTCGTGTCGCGCACGCCCAACGCTTCTTTTAGCTCGTTCAAGGTGGCGCCGCGCTTCAAGAGCTTGATGGCGAAGGTATGGCGCAAGACCATCGGGGAGACGTGAGGGAGGCCAACCTGATCGCACCGCTTCCAGAGGCTGTTCTGGAGCGATTTCGAGGTCGTCACCGGACGGGCAGCCCGGCCTATTATGAGCTCGGGGGTTTCGTCTTTTCGCCGTTCGAGGTAGCAACGCAAGGTCTTTACCGTCTCGCCGGAGAGGCGGCGAACGCGGGGGGCGAGGTGGGAGCCCGGACCGCCGAGATGTATCTGGGCGGCATCCAAGTCGACGTCGCTTTTTAGGAGGCCCCGGATCTCCCCCACCGTCACCCCGGTGTCGAGCATGAGCCGGATCATGACGGCGTCACGTAAAGAAATGAGGGTGTTTCGAGGGAAGGCGAGAAGCTGTTCGGCTTCTTCATCTTC
>DASQSI010000168.1:0-19950 GCA_035642415.1 Rubrobacteraceae bacterium | reverse complement strand
GGGGACGGTTGTTCGCCGGCTCGACCGTGGTGATCCTTGGGGCCGGGGGCATCGGGAGGGCCCTGATCCGGTTGCTCGAGCCGTTCGGCGTCGAGGTGCTTGCCGTAACCCGCAGCGGGCGGCGCGTCCCGGGGGCCAACGAGAGCTACGCTGCGGACGAGGCAGACGAGCTCTGGCCAAGGGGTGACTTCTTCGTGGTTGCCGCCCCGGCCACCGGGGCCACGAAGCACATGATCGGCTCGTCGCAGCTCGCCGCCATGAAAAGCGACGCCTGGGTCGTCAACGTGGCACGGGGCTCGCTCGTCGATACGGACGCGCTGGTCGAGGCCCTGGCCGCGGAAAGCATCGGTGGGGCGGCCCTCGACGTCACGGACCCCGAGCCGCTGCCCGAAGGGCACCCTTTGTGGACCGAGCCCCGCGTCCTGATCACGCCACACACGGCGAACCCTCCCGATGCGCTCGCCCGCGCCTTGGCGCAGCGGATCGAAGAGAACGTGGCCCGCTTTAAGGCGGGCGAACCGCTCATCGGGGTCGTGGATGTCGAATCCGGCTACTGAGACGCTTGGCGGGTAGAGGGACCATGCACGTAGCCATCGTCGCCGACGACCTAACCGGCGCCGCCGACTCGGGGGTGCAGCTGGCGCGCTCCGGCTACCGGACCGCGGTCGCCTTTCGTGATACGGCTGTCCCCCCGGCGGAAGATCTCGACGCGGTGGCGGTGGACACCGACTCCCGGGCGTTGCCGGCCGGCTTGGCCGCGAAGCGGGTTTTGGAAGCCGGGCGCTCGGTGCGAGAAGCCCGCGTCGTCTACAAAAAGATCGACTCGACCCTGCGCGGCCCTATCGCCGCCGAGCTCGTGGCGGCCCTTGAGGCAGCTAGACGCCAGCAGGCCGTCGTCGCGCCTGCTTTCCCGAGCGCCGGGCGCACCACCCGCGGCGGCGTGCAGCTGGTGGACGGCGAGCCCGTCCACGAGACCGGTCTCGCCCACGACCCGCTCACCCCCGTTTCGGAAAGCCACATCCCCTCCCTGCTCTCCGAAGCCTTCCGCTCCGTTGCCGCCCTCTCGCTCGCCGACATCCGAAAGGGCTGCGCCGTCGGAGACGCCTTGCACAGCCACGAATGCGTAGTGGCCGATGCGGAGTCCGACGCCGACCTCGAGGCTTTAGTAAAGGCCATACCGGATCCCTCGGCGCTCGTGTGGGTCGGCTCCGCGGGGCTCGCCCGGGCGTTCGGAAAGGTTTATCCCGGTCCCCACCCCGCGGTTCCCTTCGATGCGTCCGACCCCGCCCTGGGCGTGCTGACGGTGGTCGGCAGCCTCAACGAGGCCGCCCGAGAGCAGCTCGGACATCTAGCCCAAGAGCCCGGCGTGACGCCGGTGGCCCTCGACACGGAGGCGTTGGTCACTGGAACCCACGAGGAGGCGGTCGACCGGGCGATGAAGGCCGTGCGGGCGGCACTCTCCGGAGGCCGGGGCGCCGTTCTGTACTCCGCGGCGGGCGAAGGGGTGGGTTCCGCGCTGCGGGATGAAGCGGTTTCGGAGGGTGAGATGTCCGAACGCGTGGTGGACGCGCTCGCGGAGGTCGTCGCCGCGCTTTCGGGGGAGGATTTGTTCGACGCGCTTATATTGACCGGGGGGGACACCGCGGTGCGGGTGGCGCGCGGGCTGGGGTCCGCGGGTATCCTGTTGGGGGGAGAGATCGAGGCAGGCGTGCCCGTCGGGACCCTGATAGGGCCACGCCCGTACCTTGTTATCACCAAGGCTGGCGGCTTCGGCGGCCCCGACACCTTGCGCGACGCCTTCCGCGCGCTAACCGACACCCGAAAGGACGCAAAGACATGAAAGGACCCCTCGTGGCCGTCACCATGGGAGATCCGGCCGGGATCGGCCCCGAGATAGTCGCCAAGGCTTTCGCCGAAGAGGATTTTCGCGACGGGAGCAGGGCTTTCGTCGTCGGGGACGCCGGGATCATGAACAGGGCGGCGCGCCTGCTGGGGCTCTCGCTCCGCGTGAACGCGATAGCCAGACCGGAGGAGGCTCTATTCGATCCGGACGCCGTAGACGTGCTCGCGGAGAGCGAGTTGCCGGAAGACCTGCCGTTCGGCAAGCTAGACGCGCGGGCTGGCGAGGCGGCCTACCGGTACGTGGAGAGGGTCACGGAGCTGGCGAACACAGGCGTCGTGGATGCCGTCGCGACCGCGCCCTTGAACAAGGAGGCCATGCACCTGGCGGGTCACGAGCACCCGGGGCATACCGAGATCTTCGCCGGGCTCACCGGTACGAAGGACTACGCGATGATGCTCGTGGCCGAGGATCTCAGGGTCATACACATCAGCACGCACGTCTCCCTGCGGCAGGCCATAGAGCGGGTGAACCCCGAGCGGGAGCTCGCCGTGATCCGCCTCGCCCATAACGCGTTATGCGCCTTAGGCGTCGAGAAGCCCAAGGTCGCCGTAGCCGGCCTGAACCCCCACGCCGGCGAGAACGGGCTCTTCGGGACGGAAGACGCCGAAATGATAGCGCCCGCCGTCGCGGCCGCCGTCGCCGAAGGAATAGACGCCACGGGGCCCTGGCCCCCGGATACGGTCCTCATGCGTGCCCGGCAGGGTGAGTTCGACGTAGTGGTGGTCCAGTACCACGACCAGGGGCACATCCCCGTAAAGCTAATGGGCTTCGATACCGGCGTGAACGTCACCGTGGGCCTGCCGTTCTTCCGCACCAGCGTGGACCACGGCACGGCGTTCGACATCGCCGGGACCGGGAAGGCCGACCACGCGAGCATGCGCGCCGCGCTTGACCTCGCCCGCCGGTTGGCGATGGCCGAAGATAGGCCCAAGGACCGTACAGCAGAAAGGAGCTAGAAGGTGCCGTTTCCGAAGGTGGTCAAGGTCCGCCAAAGGTTCCCCCGTCCGCGGGTGGAGAACGTGGAGGAGGCGCTGCGGGAGCAGCTCGGGCGCGAGGAGATAGCCTCGACCGTCCGGCCTGGCACGAGCGTCGCGCTCACCGCCGGAAGCCGCGGCGTCGCGCAGATACACGTAATCCTCCGCTCGCTCGTGCAGATCCTAAAAGAGATGGGCGCAGAGCCGTTCATCGTGCCCGCGATGGGAAGCCACGGCGGGGCAACGGTCGAGGGGCAGGTGGAGGTCCTGGAGAGCTTAGGGATCACGGAGGAGTTCTGCGGGGCCCCTATCAGGTCCTCGATGGAGGTCGTAGAGCTTGAGGAGACCCAGCGCGGGATGCCGGTGTATATGGACCGGATCGCTTCGGAGGCAGACGGGGTCGTGGTCGTGAACAGGATCAAGGCACACACCGACTTCCGCGGCTCGGTCGAAAGCGGTCTCCTGAAGATGGCCTCGATCGGTCTCGGTAAGCACGAGGCGGCACTCTCCCTGCACGGTTACGGCGTCAAAGGCATCCGCGACTTCATGGTCGAGGTCGGCACGGAGGTCTTCAACTCCGGGCACGTACTCTTCGGCGTCGGGCTCGTCGAGAACGCCTACGACGAACCGGCCCACATAGAAGCCATCCTCCCGCCAGACGTGCCCCGGCGCGAGGAGGAGTTGCTCCGGGAGTACATGGAGATGATGCCCTCCCTGCCGGTCTCCGATATAGATATCCTCTACGTCGACGCCCTGGGCAAGAACTACAGCGGCACGGGGATGGACACGAACATCATCGGTCGCTTCCGCATCCTGGGCGTCGAGGAGCCCGAGAGCCCCAAGGTGAAGTACCTGATCGTAGGGGATCTCAGCGAAGAGTCGCACGGCAACGCTTTGGGCGTGGGGCTCGCGGATTTCACGACGCAACGTCTGGTCCAGCAGATCGAGCGTCGGGCGATGAACGCCAACGTCCTCACCAGCACCTTCGTCGAGCGGGCTAAGGTGCCGATGACCCTGGCGAACGACGAGGAGGCGCTGGAGGCCGCCATCCGCTGCAACTGGGGCGTCCCCGAAGAGGAGACCCGCTTCGTCCGCATCCCGAACACGCTGCACTTGGAGCACCTGTACGTTTCGGAGAACCTCCTCGAAGAGGCCTTGCGCAACGGGGCCGAGGTCGTGGAAGACGCCTCCGAGATACGGTTTGATGGGGACGGCAACCTCGCGAGCTTCGGCACCGAGGAAGTAGGGCATCGAACCGGCGCCCTCCCAGGCCCGGATGACGGCTACTTCGCGGTCTCCTAATCCTTACTCCCCGAAGAAGGGCTCGCTTTCCCGGGCGTACTCGCGGGCCACGGTCTCGTTGAGCTCCACGCCGAGACCGGGCGCGTCGGGCACCTCGATGTAGCCGTCTTCTATCACCGGGCCCCCGAACCCGACGACCATGTCCTCCCAGAACGGCACGCTCATGCCGTGCCATTCGAGGGCGAGGAAGTTGGGGATGGCGGTGGCGGCATGCACGGAGGCGAGGGTGCCGATGGGGCTGGCGATGCAGTGGGGCGCGACCGCGACGTAGTGGGTGTCGGCCATGTCGGCGATTTTGCGCCCCTCGAGGAGGCCGCCGGCTTTCTGCAGGTCGGGAGCCACGATGTCCAAAGCGCCCTTCTCCAGAGCCTCCCTGAAGCCGAAGCGCATGTAGTAGTTCTCGCCGCTGGCGATGGGGGTCTTGGTGCTCTGCGTAACGCGGCGCATAGCCTCTATATTCTCCGGCGGTACCGGGTCTTCGAGCCACATCAGCCCGTAGGGCTCGAGCTCGTACGCCAGGCGCTGGGCGTCGGAGACGTTGTAGCGCCAGTGGAGGTCGAAGGCGATGTCTACTTCGTCACCAACCGCCTCCCGGACGGCCTCGACCAGGGCGACCATGAACTTTATCTCAGCGTGAGCGAGGGTGCCGGAGTGGGTGTCGCGGGTGTACGGGTTGGGGACGTCAAGGTCGAACTTCAGGGCAGTGAAGCCCATACCAACGGCCTCTCGGGCCCTGTGTGCGTACATCTCGGGGGTGAAGATCTCATCGGTTTCGGCTTCCCCGTAGGCCCGGCCGTGCACGGGGTGGTTTGCCTCGGCGGCGACGGCGGTCTCCCCCTCTTCCGGGAGCCACTTCGGGCGGCGGGGAAGCATGACGGAGTCCAAGGACTCCAACGCCTCACCGGCGTGGCAGTCGGCGTAGATGCGGATCTTCTCGCGGTACTTGCCGCCAAAGAAGGCGTGGATCGGGGCCTCGTAGTGCTTGCCAACGACGTCCCAGAGGGCTGCCTCGATGCCGGAGATCGCGTTGTATACGATGCCGCCCATGGATCCCGCCCCCGAAGCGGCCCAGCGCATCTTGGACCACAGCTTGTCTACGTTGCGCGGATCCTCGCCCACGAGCAGGGGTTCGAGGTCCCGGATAATACCGGTCAGGCCCGGCGCGAGGAACCCCTCACCGAGGCCCGTGATGCCCTCGTCCGTATAGACCCGGATAAAGGTCCAGTCGTAGTTGGCCTCGACCACGGCCGTCCTAACGTCCGTTATCTTCAACAGCGCTCCTTCCCGCTCCTTAGCCCGCGGCGCCAGCACAGGGTACGCTTTTGCGGTCCTCGCCGCAAAATTATCATAGGGGCTAACACGACCTGGGGAAGGGGAAAGATCGACTTGGACAGCTCGAACCCAGCAGTTGTGGTAGCACACTTTCTGATACAGTGACCAAAGAGACGAACGGGGCGGTTCCCGCGAAATTTGTTGAAGGGAAGCTAGAGATGCGGGAGAGGTACAACTCGGAGCAGCCGCAGCGTTACCCCTTTGATTCGCTTGTGGGGGGCCGAGAGAAGCGCGAGCTCGCTCGCACGGCGGGGACGAACCGATGAGCCAGCCCTTACCCCTAAGTAGCCTCTCGGGCCGGAAAGCATTGGTTACCGGCGCAGGCGTGGGTATCGGTCAGGGGATCGCTGTGGAGCTAGCCCGCTGGGGTGCCGACGTCGCCGTCCACTACGCCTATAGCGACGAAGATGCCAGCGGGACCGTGGCGCAGATCGAACGCTCGGGTGGTGAGGCACCGCTCGTGCAGGGCGATCTCAGCAAGGTGAGCGAGTGCGAACGGGTGGTGGATGAAGCAGCTGCAGCACTTGGAGGACTGGATATCCTCGTCAACAATGCCGGGGTGACGCGGGCGCTCGGCTTTCTCGACACCGACGAGACCACTTACGACGAGGTGTTTGATCTGAACGTGAAGGGCTACTTCTTTTGCGCACGACGAGCGGTGCCGTCGATGCTGAAGAGGGGCGGAGGTAGTATCGTCAACATCAGTTCAATTCATGGCTGTGTAGGGTTCCCCCGCCACGCGGCCTATGCTGCTACCAAGGGGGCGATCAACGCTTTCACCCGCGAGCTGGCCATCGAGCTTGCCTCCCAGAACATCAGGGTCAATGGCATCGGCCCCGGTATTATCGAAGTACCCCGCTACTTCGATGTCCCTGACTATACTACAGAGTTTGGGCATGGCTTGGTGCCTTGGGGGCGAGTAGGGCGCCCGGAGGACGTAGCCCCGGCCGTGGCCTTTCTTGCATCCGACGCTGCCAACTTCGTGACCGGCCAGGTGCTCTACGTGGATGGGGGCACTACTGCCCGGATGGCCTTGTGGTGGGAGCAAGTCTCGAATCCGAAGCCGGCTTCGTAACCGGCCACGTATGCTATCGAGATGATCGAGTACTGCGGCTCGAATGATCATGTCAGCAGGGTAGGGGGCCGTGCACATGCTGCTCGCGGTCGCTCGATACTTGTATCTGCCGCGTACCCTCCGGTGCTCTCGCCCCGTTTTCAAGGTTCACACGCCTGGACGGTTCGGAGAAGAACAGCTCAAGCTTGGCCCGTAGGTTAGCCGCTGTAATTAAAATCTAAAGAGCTAAAACAGTGAAATCGTAGTCTGGGCCGCACGAACCACACTACTCCTACTGGCTTTCCACTGAGCGCACCTCGAGATATAGACTTTGTCGCTCGATCTTCGCTCCTCCGCCCATGCTCTATGGACATACAGTTATCGGTGCCCATGCCGGTTATAGTTGGAACGGCCTCATCTCTCGCCTGGTTCGTCGGCGCGTATCTTTCATGTTGTTTAGCACAGAGGTAGCGTGGTAAGATCCTTCGCGCTTAGGAAAGGAAGGCAGAGCTTCAGGCTCAGATAGGGGAAAGGAGAGGCACCATGCCCGCCATGGCTTTGCTGCAAGCCCAGGTTTCCGTCAACGACTCCTGGCTAGATTATCTCATCATAGGCATATACTTCGTCTTCGTCCTGGGCATAGGCGCGGTCCTGAGGAACAAGATGCAAACCTCGGAGGACTACTTCCTCTCCGGGCGATCGCTGCCGAGCTGGGTCACGGGCTTGGCTTTCCTGGGCGCGAACCTGGGAGCCTTGGAAGTACTGGGCATGGGGGCCGGGGCCGCCCAGTACGGGCTTATGCAGGCTCACTTCTACTGGATAGGGGCCATACCCGCCATGATCTTTATAGCCCTGTTCATGATCCCGTTCTACTACGGGAGCAGAGTGCACTCCGTGCCCGGCTTCCTGAAGCTCAGGTACAACGAGGCCACAAGAGGGTTCAACGCCATCCTGTTTGCTATCTTTATGGTTCTCATGAGCGGCATAAACATGTATGCCATGGGGATAGTGTTCAAGATGTTGCTCGGGTGGTCGATCACCGCGAGCATCATCCTCTCAGCGGGAATCATCTTGGTGTACGTATTACTTGGGGGGCTCTCCTCTTCCATCTTCAACGAGGTCTTGCAGTTCTTCCTCATAACGCTTGGACTTGCGCCGCTGGTGATCTTCGCATTGGTGGCAGCGGGAGGATGGTCGGGCCTGCAGGAAACGGTGAACAAACCGGAATTTTTTCACTTGTGGGCCGACACCGGAGGGCACGACAATCCCATGGGTGTACAGTGGTTCGGTATCGTTCTGGGGCTGGGGTTCGTAGTTAGCTACGGGTACTGGTGCACGGACTTTTTGGTGGTGCAGAGGGCTTTGGCAGCCGAGGATCAAGCGGCCTCGCAACGTACCCCGCTGATCGCGGCGTTCCCGAAGATCCTCTACGGTATCCTGGCCATCTTTCCGGGGCTCATCGTACTCAGCGTCATTCCCAGCCTGGGGCAGAGCCCGGGTGTGGAGAACTCCTTCAACATGGCCGTCCCGTACGTTATGGCCTACTACTTGCCAACCGGCATGCTGGGGTTGGGTCTAACCGCTTTGATGGCGTCCTTCATGAGCGGGATGGCGGGGAACGTCACCGCCTTCAACACGGTCTGGACCTACGACATCTACCGCTCCTACCTCCGGCCGAACGAGTCCGACAGGCATTACCTGAACATGGGGCGCATCGCGACCGTCGTGGGGGTGCTCATCAGCATAGGTACCGCCTACATCGTTATGGCCTTCGAAAGCATAATGGACTACGTCCAGCTCTTGCACGGAGTGTTCTTGGCACCACTGTTCGGGACGTTCCTCTTGGGGATGTTCTGGAGGCGTACGACACCGTGGGGCGGGTTTGCGGGGCTTGTGAGTGGCACGACTGCGGGCGTGGTGCTCTGGATTTTGGAGCTTATGGGGGTCATCTCGTACGGCAGCCCGATGGCGGGGAACTTCTGGCGAGCCTGGTGGGTATGGCTGATCTGCGTGGGGGTCACCATAATCGTTACGCTGCTCACCTCGCGCACCCAGAAGCCCGAGGAGGAGCTTCAGGGCCTGGTGTGGGGGTTGACGGAGAAGAAAGAGGCCGAGGAGCAAGCCTGGTACAAGAAGCCCTGGGTGTTGGCGACGGCCGCGCTTGCGATCACGATTGCCCTGAACATAATCTTCTTCTAAAGGAGAACGTAGGTGTCTGAACACAGAGAGTACGGGGAAGAAGAGCGGGTGCCGGAGCACTCCGGAACGAGCCACGCCATAGCGATAGGGTTCTACATCGCGGCCCTAATATTGATCATAGGTACAATACTGGTTCTGTACGGGCTCTTGGGTCCCGCGGCGCAAACAGCGAAGAGCTTGGGGATAAACATAAACTTGTGGTGGGGGCTGGTCATGGTCGTCATCGGCTGCGTGATCCTGGGCATGAGCTTCGCCTCGCCCCGCCGCAGGGCTGCCAGGGAGGCCGCGCGGGGTAGCGACCGGAGCTCCTAAAGGGTGCCGGCGGTCCCAGGAGCAGCAATTATTTGGTCGGTACCCCTTATCCGTTGAGTGCTGGGCCGGGGGCTAATAAGTGGGAAACGACTCATTACTGAGCAGTAAGAGCTTGATCGAACGGATGAACGGGCTCGATGTCATCTCCCAGAGCTTAGGCCTCTATGGGTTAGGCCAGGTGGGCGTTGCCATAAAGGGACCTGATGGTGTGATCTACGTGGACCCCTACCTCACTGATTACGGTGGCGAGGAGGGGCGCCTCCACCGCAACTTGCCGCCGCCGATTAAGCCCGAGGAGGTCACAAACGCCTCGTACGTTCTCGTTACCCACGAGCACGCCGACCATTTCGACCCTGAAACGCTGCTGCCTATCGCGTCGGCCTCCCCCCAGGCACGCTTCTACGGGCCCCACACGTGCGACTTCTCGAGTGCGGGCGTAGATCCCGAGCGCGCCAGCGTGCCGGAGGTCGGCCGAGCCTTCGACGCCGGGAGCGCCCGCGTAACTGCCATCCCTTCGGCTCACACCGAACTTGAGCAAAGCGATGCGGGACACCCATACATAGGCTACGTCATCGAGTGGAACGGCGTCACCATCTACCACACGGGTGACACCGTGATCTATGACGGGCTGATCGCATCGCTCCGTCGATGGCGGATCGACGTTATGTTCGTCCCGATCAACGGGCGCGACTACTTCCGCACCGCTCAGGGCATCATCGGCAACACCGACTTCCGTGAGGCCGCCGAGCTGGCCGAGGCGCTCGATGTTGCGCTGACCGTTCCCACCCACTACGACCTGATCGCCGGCAACACCCAAAACCCCGCGTACTTCGTGGACTACCTTTACCAACTCAACCCTAACCGTCGTTACCACCTGTTGCGGCCAGGCGAACTCTACTACTACGTAGAGGAGGGGGCATGAAGGCCAACGATCTCCTCTCCAATCTTGGACTGCCGCCCCGCGGCCCGCTGGAACTGCCCGACTCGGAGAAACGCTTCCCGGACGGAGCGCAGTATCGTGTCGAGATCCCCAGCGTCGAAGGACCGCGTGCGGCGCGCCCAGATAGGGCTGGCGATGCTTGAGCGCTACTACTACGAAGCCGAGACGACCCCGCCAGGCTCGAGTTTTCCCGGCATACCTGTTGACGTCCGCGCAGGTACTACCGTAAAGGAGCACGTATGAAGATAGCGAACGTGGACACTTTCGTGGTCGGCACCGATTGGCGCAACCTCACCATCATCCAGGTCCACACTGATGAGGGTCTTACGGGCGTGGGCGAAGTGCGGATGCCGAACCACACCGATGCGTTGGTCGGGTACTTAAACGAGGCTGCCCCGAGGCACGTGATCGACCATGATCCGTTCCACATCGAGAACTTGGTCAAGAAGATGGGGCGCGACGACTTCTCAAGAGCTGGGGAAGTAATGAGCTCGGGGATAGCGGCCTTTGAAACGGCTTGCTGGGACATCGTGGGCAAGGCCCTGGACCAGCCCGTCTACAACCTTCTCGGGGGACCGGTACGAGATCGCATAAAGGCCTACGCTAACGGCTGGTATCAGGTAGAACGCACCCCGGAGGAGTTCCACGCTGCCGCCAAGAAGGTGGTCGAGAAGGGCTACAAAGCCCTCAAGTTTGACCCGTTCGGGCCCGGCCATTACGAGCTCGAGCGCGACGAGAAGCTTCAGGCGGTGGCGCTCGTGGAGGCGGTGCGGGACGCGATAGGCCCAGAGCCAGAGATCCTTTTGGAGATGCACGGGCGCTTCTCGCCCGCCACCGCCGTTGAGATGGCGCGGATGCTGGAGCCATACGGGCTCGGGTGGGTTGAGGAGCCGGTGCCGCCGGTGAACCTCAAGGCGCTCAAGAAGGCTTCGGAGGGCATCTCCGCCCCGGTGGCGACGGGTGAGCGCATTCATCAGCGTGACGAGTACCGCGAACTCTTCGAACTTCAGGCGGCCGACGTGATACAGCCTGATATAAGCCAGATCGGTGGGCTCCTAGAGACCAAGAAGCTTGCAGCCTGGGCCGATTCCTACTACGTAACCGTTGCCCCGCACAACGTCGGTGGCCAAATCAACACAGCCGCTGCTTTGCATCTAGCGGCGTGTACCACCAATTTCCGGATCCAAGAGTACTTCAACGACTTCGCCGACCCTTGGATAAAGGAGACGGCGCCGGGCTTACCCGAGGTAGTGGACGGCTACTTCGCCTTGCCAAAAGGCTCGGGCTTGGGCGTCGAACTCGACGAAGAGGTCATCGAAGCCCACCCGAAGAAGAACGTGCACTTCAATCTGTTCGCGGAGGGCTGGGAGAAGCGCGAAACTGCCCCGACCGCCGAGGCGAAAGAGTGAGTTTTGAAAGCTAGCCTACGTTTATGTACTTGACACGACACCAAACGCCTCCAGGCACGCGTTGGGCCTTGAATTACGAATACCTCCCAACCCAGCCCAACCTGGGCTTGCTGCTAGAGCTCTCCAGTGAAGCCCTTCGGTTTCTTCTCGAAGGCATTACTACCGAAGGAGTCGCCGAAGATCCTCTTGTACCCCGCTTGAGCCCCTGCACGAAGTGTGGGCCAGCGGGGTGACGTACCTAAGGAGCGAGCAAGCTCGCGAGGCCGATTCCAGCGACGGCGATATATATACGCTAGGGCCTACGATGCCCAGCGTCCCGAGCTTTTTTCAAAACGAGATGGCTGCGTACCTGGCCTCGGAGGAAGCACACTGCCTGACAGGAGCGGCCAATGGTCGTAGACGCCGCCGGGATGAGCGCCCGACGAGGCGATTGCCACGCTCCCCAGAGCAACCGAACTGAAAAGGAGGCCCACCTTGCCCGTAATAACCAACGTCGTAGCGCGCGACATCCGTTTTCCTACCTCAGAGGACCGTTCCGGCTCGGACGCGATGAACCCAGACCCTGACTACTCGGCCGCGTACGTGATACTCGAGACCGACGAACCGGGGCTCGAGGGTCACGGCTTGACGTTCACGATCGGACGGGGCGCCGAGATATGCGTTGCGGCGATTGAGGCCCTCTCACCACTCGTCACCGGCCACACGGTGGAGTCCTTCGCGAAGGACATGGGCGCTTTCTGGCGCACGGTCACGGGTGACAGCCAGCTACGGTGGTTGGGGCCGGAGAAGGGCGTGGTTCACCTGGCGACCGCCGCCGTCGTCAACGCCGTTTGGGACCTCTACGCGAAGATCGAGAACAAGCCGCTCTGGAGGCTCCTCTCGGACATGACGCCCCAAGAGCTCGTTTCCTGCGCGGACTTTCGCTACATAACGGACGCCATCACACCCGAGGAGGCGCTGGAGATCCTGCAACATAACGAACCGACGAAGGGCGAGCGCGAGGAGGAGATGCTCCGCGACGGGTTCCCAGCATACACCACGAGCACCGCTTGGCTCGGCTACTCCGACGAGAAGCTGAGGAGGTTGTGTCGGGAAGCGGTCGAAGCCGGGTGGAACCACGTGAAGATGAAGGTCGGGGTAGACCCGGAGGACGACGCACGCCGCGCGGCGATCATCCGGGAGGAGATAGGCCCCGACAGGAAGCTCATGATGGACGCCAACCAGGTCTGGGAGGTTGACGAGGCCATAGATAGGACGAACCACCTGAAAGAGTTCGACCCGTGGTGGATGGAGGAGCCCACGAGCCCCGACGACGTCTTAGGGCACGCGCGCATAGCGAAAGCCGTAGCCCCGGTAGGTGTGGCAACCGGCGAGCACTGCCAGAACCGCATCGTTTTCAAGCAGTTCTTGCAGGCAAACGCCATAAGCTTCTGTCAGATAGACGCCTGCCGTTTAGGCGGCGTAAACGAGGTTTTGTCCGTGCTCCTTATGGCCAAGAAGTTCGGCGTGCCGGTCTGCCCGCACGCTGGGGGTGTGGGTCTGTCCGAGTACGTACAGCACCTCTCGATCTTCGACTACATATGCGTCGGCGCCTCCCTGAAGAACCGCGTCCTCGAATACGTGGACCACCTGCACGAGCACTTCCTGGACCCGGTCGTTATAAAAAATGGCCGCTACATGGCACCGATAAGGCCCGGCTACTCTATCGAGATGCGCCCCGAAGCGCTCGAGGAGTTCGAGTTCCCCGCGGGCGCAGCCTGGTCCTCTGAGGTTGGTCCGTTAGCTTAAAAACCTTCCCCTACAATAGGGCTACTCGAGCGCTTGTCTTTCCTCCTCAGGGAAGATCTTGCCGGGGTTCATGATCCCGTTTGGATCGGCTAGCTTCTTTATCTCGCGCATGAACGGCAGCGAGTCCCCGTGTTCTTTTCGCAGGTGCTCGGTCTTCCCCGAGCCTATGCCGTGCTCCCCGGTGCTGGTGCCGCCGCGCTCCAGGGCGTAGTCTACTATCGCAGCGTTGACCTTCTCGGCTACCTCCAACTCAGACTCCTCGTTCGGATCCACGGGGAAGACGGCGTGGTAGTTGCCGTCGCCAACGTGGCCGAGTATGACCCCGTCGAGGCCGTAAGACTCGATGGTGTTACGCGCCTCCCGGAGCGCCCCGGGCAAATAAGAGATCGGGACGCACACGTCGGTCGTCATCGTACGCCTCTCGGGAAAGAGCTCCTCTATGGCGAAGTAGGCCTCATGGCGGGCCTCCCACAACCTCTTCCGCCCGGCCTCGTCGCCCTCGAATTCGAACGCCTCGCACCCTTCGGACTCCGAGATCTCACGCGCTATCGCCACGTCGTGCTCGATGGCAGCCTCCGTGCCGCTGAACTCAAGGAAGAGGGTTGGCGCCACGGCGTACTCTGTGCCCTTGTAGGCGTTGACTGCCTCGACGGTGCGGGCATCGACCAGCTCGAGGCGTCCAACCTGCATCCCAGATCGGATCATGGAAACCGCCGCCCGACCCGCCGCTTCCATCTCCGGGAAGACGGCTCTTGCGGCGATCGCGCTCCCCGGGGTCGGGTACAGCCGGAGCGTGATCTCCGTGAACACCCCTAAGGTTCCCTCGGAGCCGACGAAGAGCCTGGTCAAGTCGTACCCGGCCGAAGACTTCATCGCCATCCCCCCGGTTCGCATCACCGTTCCGTCGGCGAACACCACCTCGAGCCCCAAGACCTGATCTCGCATAACCCCGTAGCGGACGGCGTTCGTGCCGCTCGCGTTAGTGGCAGCCATCCCGCCCAAAGAAGCGTCCCACCCGGGATCGACCGGGAAGAACAGGTCATGCTCCTTAAGGCGCTCGTTCAACCGGCCGTGGGTCACGCCCGGCTCGACCCTGGCGACGAAGTCCTCGGGCCTAACCTCAAGGATCTCGTTCATTAGGCTCAGGTCCAGGCTGATACCGCCGCGAACCGGGATCGTATGCCCCTCCAGGCTGCTCCCCTCGCCGTAGGGCACCACGGGTACGCCACGCCCGTTGGCGAAGCGCAGGGTCTCTACTACCTCCGTCTTATTCTTCGGGAAAACCACGACGTCCGGAGGGCGCGGCGAGTGGTAAGTAAAGACTCGTCCGTGGAGTTCGACCTCCTCTCCGTCGGCGCAGATCCGGTCCTCATCCACTATGATGTTCCTCAGCTCGGCGAACAGGTCCATGCACTCGCTCCTCTCGTGCAGAAACGCTTCAACCTCCCCGCAAAACGACGTGCGCTAACGAGGACGCGTGCGGTCTCTTTACTTTAGGTCCTCCGCGGGCCCACCGTTTCGCTCCTCAACCTCAACGGCGACCGGAGGTCCGATCGCGGCAAACGTAGACGCTGGCACAGGGGGCGCGGCGTCTCACACTACCTCCGCAAACTCCAGTACCGGTTCCGGCGCGTAATCCACAGGAGCCGGGGTCAGCGGCGGGCGCACGGTACCCAACGGCACACCGTGCCGGGCCTGCGCAAGCTTCTTGAGCAGGGCAGCGGAAGTGTACTCCTTGGTCATAGTCCTCACCTGCTGGAGCTTCTCGGAGAGGGCCTTGCCCCCAGCATCGTCGCCCGATTTCACCTTCTCGTACATCTCCACGATTTCCTCGGGGATGAAGTTGGCTAGCGCGGAAATTAACCCCGAAGCCCCGAGGTTGAGCCTCCACCAGAGGTCCTCCTCGGTGCCGATAAGCACGCCCTTGCCCGCGCTAAGGAGGGCTTCGGCGTAGCTTGGTTCCCCTCCGGAGTCCTTAACGCCCCAGACCGAAAGGCTAATAGCCACCTCTTCGGGGACGGGGACGGCGTATTTAGGGGAGTGGTAGACGATGACGGGGTGGCTGGTCGCCGCAAGCACGGGCTCGTAGAAACGCACAAGCCCTTCAGCGCTAACAGGCTTGTAGTAGTAGGGCGGTAGGACCAACACCGCGGTCGCCGGGTATTGCTCCAGAGCGCGCAGCATCTCCAGGGTCTCCGGCAGGTTCCCCTGCATCACGGCGGGGAGGATCTGTACCGGCTGCTCCCGCTCGAAGATGCTCTCGAGAATTCGCAGCTTCTCCCGCAGGGTCACCGAAGGCCCCTCGCCGTTGGTCCCGAACGGCACAACACCCCGCACCCCCATCTCTCCCAGCCAGGAGAGATGCTCTAGGTAGGCGGCCTCGTCCACCGTGAAGGAGCCATCGTCCTTAAACGGGGTCACGTTCGCCACGTATACGCCTTCTATCGCCTGCATCCTTGCCTACCTTTCTTGCTCGTCCAGCCCCCTGCTGGTCTTTTACCATGCTGCATGCGCCCCTTACCTACCCAACGCTTCTCTGCCTTCCAAGAAAGCCCATAGCTCCTCCTTATCCGGCAGGTTTTCGTAGTCCCCGAGGGCCGTCACGCTCAGAGCGCCCATGGCGTTGGCGATACGGAGGCGTTCCTCCGGGTTCCGTTCCCACAACCAGCCGGCGAGGTACCCAGCATCGAAGGCGTCACCTGCCCCGACGGGATCCACCTCCAACACCTCGAAGCTGGCCTGCGCCAGCACGCGGTCCTCGAAAAGGACCATGCTCCCTTTCTCTCCCCGCTTGAGCACCACCTCCTCGGGCCCTTTCTCTGCCAACCCTCGCAGGAAGTCCTCATCGTCCCTCCCCCAAAGCGCCCGGGCCTCCTCGTCGCCGAGGAAGAGTAGGGCTATGTGGGGCAGCAGCTCTTCCACGAAGCTTTTCGCCTCTTGCGGGGACCATAGCTTGGAGCGGTAGTTGACGTCGAAGCTCAGCCGCGTCCCGGCGGCCCGCGCCTCCCGCGCGGCCCAAAAGGTGAACGCGCGGCAGTCGGCGGAGAGAGCGGGGGTAATACCGGTGAGGTGGAGAAAACGCGCCCCTGCGAGGTACTCTCGGTCGAAAGCCCGAGAGCCCATCGTCGAGGCGGCGGAGCCCTGGCGATAGTAGTAAGCCTGCACCCCTGTGCCGAGCCTCTCGCGCAGATAAAGACCGGTGGTGGAGCCTTGCGGACGACGCACCCGCGAAGTATCCACCCCCTCGGCGCGAACGCGGTCCAGCACGAGCTGCCCCGGCTCGTCGCTTCCCAAGAGGCTGACCCATCCGGCAGAGATGCCAAGGCGGGAGAGGGCGATGGCCACGTTGGACTCGGCCCCGCCTATTTTTAATTCCAGGCTCGACGCGTGCCGGAGACGACCAGGTTGAGCGGGGGTTCCCAGGACCATCGTCTCGCCGGCAGTGACCACTTCAACGATTGCTCTCACCGACCCTTGTTCTTAAGGTACTCCTCCTGGCTCTCGTCTCCAGCGAGACGACTCCCCAACGAAACAAAACGCCGTTGGAAGCATATACGTTGCCGGGATAGCCGTATTTCTAAACACCTTTACCGTCTTGTACAAGCTCTTGCGATGGCACCGGTCTGTGCGGCAATATGAGCACACGAAGGGAGTTAAAGGCTAAGGCCGAGGAGTCTCAAGAACCTCGGCGAGGAAGGGTAGGAGAAGAAGCGTGAAGGTCGTTTCTTTGGAGCTATTCAAGGTCCCGCCGCGCTGGCTGTTTCTGAAGGTCTTGACGGACGAGGGCGTGTCGGGCTGGGGGGAGCCCGTTGTCGAGGGACGAGCGGAGACCGTGTGGGCCGCGGTGGAGGAGCTGTCCGGATATCTAATCGGGAAGGACCCGTTCCGCATCGAGGACCACTTCCAGGTGCTTTATCGCGGGGGTTTCTACCGGGGAGGCCCGGTGCTCACCAGCGCCCTCTCCGGGATCGAGCAAGCCCTTTGGGACATAAAGGGCAAAGCTTTGAGCGTCCCCATTCACGAGCTCCTCGGCGGGGCGGCCCGCGACAAGGTGCGTATGTACAACTGGATCGGGGGCGATCGCCCGGCCGAGGTAGCGGAGGCTGCCAAGGCGCAAACCAAGGCGGGGTTTACCGCGGTGAAGATGAACGCGACCGAGGAGCTGCACTACATAGACTCGCCCAGCAAAGTCGACGCGGCTGTGGCCCGGCTGGCTGCCGTTCGCGAGGCGGGGGGCACGGAATTGGGGATCGGGATAGACTTCCACGGGCGGGTGCACAAGAGCATGGCCAAGGCGCTGGCGCGCGAACTCGAGCCTTACCGTCCTATGTTCATTGAGGAGCCCGTGTTGCCCGAAAACAGCGAGGCCCTGCGCGAGGTTGCCCGCTACACTACGATCCCGATAGCGGTGGGCGAGCGGATGTACACCCGCTGGGACTTTAAGAGGGTCCTAACGGACGGCTACGTGGATGTCGTGCAGCCCGACCTCTCGCACGCCGGGGGCATCCTCGAGGGGCGCAAGATCGCGGCGATGGCCGAAGCGTTCGATGTCGCGGTCGCTCCCCACTGTCCCTTGGGACCTATCGCGCTCGCCGCCTCCCTACAACTCGACGCCTGCACGCCCAACGCCATCATCCAAGAACAGAGCCTCGGCATCCACTATAACCGGGAGAGTGACCTCCTAGACTATCTAAAGAACCCGGAAGTCTTCGCCAGCCAGGACGGCTACGTAGCCGTCCTGAAAGGTCCGGGTCTGGGCATCGAGCTACACGAAGAGAAGATCAGAGACGCAGCGAGGATCGGTCACAACTGGAAGAACCCTGTGTGGCGGAATATTGACGGCACCGTGGCAGAGTGGTGATGGTCCAACACGGCTTCCCGGTCCTCCTTCAGTTCCTCCATCCGTTTTTGGGAGCGCTGAAGCGCAGCGATCTCCGCCTCCGCTACCTTCAGGCATCTTCGAGTTCCTCGAGCCTCGTGGCGAGTTCTTCCAGGGTCATGAAGCCATATCGGCCTCCGATCGACTCTCGTACTCGCCGCGGTTCCCATAGCGAATTAAGCCCTGCATGCTCTTGGAAAGTCGTGAGAGCTCGGGCGACGAACTTACGTTCGCAGGGCGGCACACCTGTGGCATTTCTTTCGGCCCTCGAAGCGGCACCCAATCCGGAGCGGTCGCCAGCTCTACGTCCCACGGCGACAATCTGGGCAGCCACTCCTCAAGACGTAAAAGATGGCGTCGAAGATGTCACGCAGAGAGTGCGCACGCAGCCCACTGGGCAGCTTTGAAGGCGGAAGGTGAGTTTTCAAGCAAGCCCATTCTTTGGCGGAGAGATCCGTAGGATAGGTCTTTCTCATGCGCGACAGCGTAGACGATCATCCTAAGCCTTCACCTTTACCAAACACGCTCTAAGCCGTGCTAGATATAGGTTTCCGAGCACATTCTTCTCTCGGCCAGCTTATGAATACAGACACTAGCAGGTTGCAGTTTAGCTAACGTCCCGGCCCGGTATGTATTCTCTCAACGTAATACTGAAAGGAGCAATGTATGGCAAACCTAAGTGTCGGAGAGAAGTTTCCAGCCTTCGTACTACCAGACGAGCGGGGAGAGCCCTTCGACCTGCGCAGCGAACTTGCTGAGGGGCCGCTGATACTCGTCTTTTACCGCGGCGACTGGTGACCCTACTGCAATGGGCAGCTGGTCAGCTTCGCCAGAGACCACCAAGAGTTTGAGGAGCGCGGGGTTAGGCTCGCTGGCATCAGCGTCGATCCACCAAGCCACAACTCAGCGATGGTGGACAAACTTGATCTTCCCTTCCCTCTTCTCAGCGACCCGCGCGGGCAGCTTATAAAGCGCTTGGGGCTGTGGAACGAGGAGGAAGGTGTCTCTGAGCCAGCAATCGTAGCCCTCGACAGGGCTGGAACCGTGCAGTACCTCTATTCTGGGGGCACCGATTTCGCTGATAGGCCGCAGGAGGAGTCCATACTGTACATCCTGGATAGGGTAGGTGGCGACCACGAGTATGAAGGGGGTGAGCCTGATATCCAGATTTCCGCGGAAGAGGCTGAAAACGAAACCGTGCGCCCAGACAAGCCTGCTATGACACTCGAGCAACTACAGCCTTACTACCGAGGGGTCTATTTCGCTACCGTCTCGACAAAGAAGAAGCTCGCAGATGAGGGTCTCCAGGAAGAAAATATTGCAAAGAGGATAAACGACTACCAGGGGCTAGTTACCGAGTACAACGCAGCAATCCAGGAAACTATCGAGGCCAAGGGTGGCTAAGGTGGAGCACAAGAGTAAACCGTTCGATAGAGCTTTTGCGTCTAAGAGCGTGTTTGGCAAAGGAAGGTTAAACACTTTTGTGGGTTCTGGCGCACGCGGAGGACCTATCTGATAGGTCTTATGGTAGAAACGCTTCGCCAGGCGAGGAAGCTGCCCCAAAAACAGCCCGAAGGCTGCTTGTCGTCTCCATAGGAGAAGCAGATTAACCCTGTCCCTTACCAAACACGCTCTAAGAGTCGTCGTCTCGAAGTAGAAAAAGGCAGAACTCTTCGCAGAATGGGGATTCTCCGAACGAGGGTCTCAAAAGAAGGGTTGCGAGACTGCTTGTAAAGGATTCATGTTTGCGATATCGCCCCCGCGCCAACACAGCAACGACCCTGGCCCGCTGTCGGACCCAAGTCAACCACGGTTTCGATGCCTCACCGGCCGCTCGTTGCAACCAACGGTTACCGGC
>DASQSI010000167.1:0-5909 GCA_035642415.1 Rubrobacteraceae bacterium | reverse complement strand
TATGTCTATAACCGTGAGAGCGGCATCCTAGCTGTAAGCAGCCATTCAGCCAATCAAACAGGCCAGGGCATTACTCGGTATTGGGGTCAGACGAAAAGACCGCCCCTGAACGTTGATCCTAGAGAAGATGGGCGTGTTAATGACGACTCTGATGCATCCCAATAAGGGAAACACGCTCCTCCGTTTTGGCACGCATTAAAGCACGAACGATAGGGTCTTCTAATCGAGCAATCACGACATGCTAGGCCTATCGATTGATGCTCCTCCTAGACGACGCGATTCAGCGGGGCCGAAGAAGCGGTTTAGAGCGTCAGCGGTTTGTTCGGAAGCCTCTTCCGGGAAAAAGTGTCCGGCGTCGAGGGCGTGTCCTTGAACATCATCGCCCCAGGCTCGCCACAGCGCGACTGGTCCGGACTCCTCGACGTACCAAGTTCCAAGCGCTCCTTGAGCGCTCCACAGGGCTAGGAGAGGGCACACTATCCGTCGCCCGCTCGCACGATCTGCCCTGTCATGCTCGCGGTCGATGGTGGCGGCGGCTCGATACTCCTCACAGATGGCGTGTGCGTGGCTAGGCTCTCGGAGAGCCTGTACATAGGCGGCGCGGACCTCCGGAGGAAACACAGCCGAGGGAGAGCCCCATCCGCCGAGCGCATTATCGACGATGGCTTCAGGAGCCGCCGCCAAGATGCGCTCGGGAAGCGGTTCAGGCTGAGCGAGCAGCGACCAAGGCCAGTAAGCTAGGGCGAACCTTGCATCGGCGCGCTCCCATACGGCCTCCGTCGGCAGGATGTCAAGAACGGCGAGCCGGTCGACCCGGTCCGGATGGTCAAGGGCCATGCGATAGGCGACACGAGCCCCACGATCATGTCCAGCAACCGAGAAGTGCGCAAATCCAAGCCGCTCCATCACGGTCACCATGTCTTGCGCCATGGATCGCTTAGCATATGGCGCATGGTCCTGCGCGGAGGCCGGGCAGCCGCTGCGCCCGTATCCGCGAAGATCGGCGCAGACGACCGTAAAGTTGCGGGCAAGCAACGGCGCGACGCTGCGCCACATCAAGTGCGTCTGCGGAAAGCCGTGCAACAAGAGGATCGGCGGCCCGGATCCGTCCGAGCGCACGAAAATGCTCGTCTCGCCGGTTTGGATCTCGGAGGTTGTAAAGTCATCCATCATTTCAGACCATGCTCGTTCCTCAGGACGAGAGCTACGGTTTGGTTGTTGGCGTCCCGCGATGTGGCACCGTACTATACATATCGCGCCGAGCGCTTCGCTCGTTGCGAGCGTTGAGCATTAATAACGGCTTAGACCCTTGTCAACTCTAGCTTGGCATTTCCTCAGCCAGCAGTGCGCCGACGCGCAGATTCAGACGGGGTAGTTTATAGTAGGTAGCTAAAGTAGTCTTCTGGTAGGCGGTAGCGCAAATACTGTAAGGCCCTTGAGATGGCTTGGACGACATACACGCTGAATATAGAGAAAAATGCTACAAAGTAGCCAAGAGCATTTCCGCGCCCTAATCCAGAATTCCTCGGACATAATCACCATCGTCGATGCTGAGGGCACTATCCTCTATCAGAGCCCCTCTATAAAGAGGACCTTAGGCTACGAGCCTGAGGAGAGGATCGGTAAGAACGCGGTGGGGGAGTCGGACCTCGTTCACCCAGAAGACTTGGCTGCAAAAAAAGAGGCCATTACAAAGGCCGTTCGTAATCCAAACACCCCCGTTATCGTTGAGGTCCGCATGCGGCATCGCGACGGCTCTTGGCATGATATAGAAGAGACCATTACTAGCCTGCTCACCGACCCGAGCGTAAACGGAGTGGTCCTAAACGCACGTTGCATTACCCACCGCAAGAAGGCGGAGAAAGAGCTTCGAGAGAGCGAGGAACGCTTTCGTTCGGTCGTTGAGGGGACCACGGACGGCGTCTTTATGGCTGAGCTTGCTACCAACACTGTACTGGAGTCTAACGCCGCGCTTCAGAATATGCTTGGGTATACCTCCGAGGAGCTCAGCGGCATGAAGCTCTATGACATCATTGCCGAAGACCGAGAAAGTATTGATCAGAACATGCAGCGCCTCAAAGAGGAGAAGAGCTTGTTTATCGGCGAGCGGCGCTACCGCCATAAGGATGGCTCGCTGCTGGACGTTGAGGTTAGCGCAAGCGTGGTGCCGTTCAAGGACAGGGAAGCCTCATGTTGCATAATTCGTGATGTTACCGAGCGCAAGGCCCTCGAGGAACAGCTGAGGTACCAGGCGTTCCATGACCCCTTGACCGGCTTGGCCAACAGGACCTTGTTCCTGGATCGCACCGAGCACGCCGTGCTCGAGAGCCGCCAGGCGGGCGGATCGATCGCCGTGCTCCTTTTGGACCTGGACAACTTCAAGATCGTAAACGACTCCTGGGGCCACGAGGCAGGGGACACCCTGCTCGTGGAGGTCGCTCGACGGCTGCAAGGTAGCATAAGGTCTGGGGATACCGCCGCGCGAATCTTTGGGGACTCGTTTGCCATCCTGCTCGAGGCACCCGTCAGCGTAGAAGAAGCTGGAAAGCTCATGGAGCGGATCGAAGAAGATCTAGAGAAGCCCGTTGATGTCGGTGGAAAGCAGGTATTCGTCACACTAAGCGCCGGGATAGTCCTCAGCGGTAACAAGGAGCAGCCAGCAGAACTTCTACGGCACGCAGACCTAGCGATGTATAGCGCGAAGAGCCACGGCAAGGCCCGCTACGAGGTGTACGATCCACGGATGGACGTTTGGGCACAGAAGCGCGTGGATCTTGAGAGCGATCTGCGGCGGGCTATAGTAGCTGAGGAATTTGAGACTCATTACCAGCCGATAGTAGATTTATCTACTGGCAAGGTTAAAGGGGTGGAGGCATTGATGCGCTGGAAGCACCCCGAGCGTGGGTTACTTCCTGCCGAGGAGTTTGTTGAAGTTGCAGAGGAAACGGGGGTAATCGGCCCCATAGGAAGGAAGATTGTCGAAGAAGCTTGCAGGCAGGCCAGAGAGTGGCGCGAGCGGTACCACGAGAGGGCGGCGTTACGGATGAGCGTGAACTTCTCGGCTGCCCAATTCAGCCGCCAGACGGACCTAGTTTCGCAGGTGCTAAGCGACACAGGTCTGGACCCCCGATGCCTGCACTTGGAGATAACCGAGCGGGTCGTGATGGATGATGCGGAGTACTCCATCGAGCAGCTTAAGAACCTCAAAGACCTAGGGGTGGGCGTATCCATAGACGATTATGGCATGGGCTATTCCTGTCTTTATTACTTGAAGCACATGCCAGTCGACTCCTTGAAGATCGATCAAACATTCATCGCAGGGCTGGGAAAGGATGCTGGGGACGAAGCGATCGTGTCGGGAACCATAAGCCTCGCGCATGCTCTAGGTCTAAAGGTGATAGCGGAGGGTGTACAGACCGAAGAACAGCTGGCACGGTTGCAGGATCTGGGCTGCGACTTGGCGCAGGGCTACTACTTCTCCGAGCCTGTACCCGGCGAGACTATAGAGAGACAGTTTATGGAGGATAACTCCAACTAGACGTATTTCGGTGGCTCTGTGAAGGTACATCCCCTATACCACAGATACTCTGTTCGGTTGCTTTCCCCAGCTTTCCGCTTCGTTCGCCGGTCCGTAGAGGTCGGACATGCCCAGGGTGCCGAGGCCGATGGCGAAGACCTAGAGCCTGATCTTGAGGAGCTTCTAGGTACCGGTCGTGGCCATCCCCCTTCTCCTTCTTGTGGCTTCGCCGGCATTCTGCGGGACAGGGGCCGGAACTCCCCGAGCATCTGGTACATGTTCTCTCTCCCTTTCCAGCCCCTACTATTATTGCCGGGCTGGGCTGTGTGTCAGAGGGATGCTGCTATTTCAGAGGTATACAGAGTTGCCAGCCCGGCTCTTATATATTCGGGCTGGCACGTCCCCTCTGACACACACCAGAAGCAAGTGCAACCCGATTCTTCTTTATTCTGACGGTAGCGCCGAAGAGGTGCATGACCCAAATGGACTATTTTTGTGAAAGAGCTTGTCTTTATGTCTATTCTTTTTGAGTAGGTTCGTAGGCCACGCCCCAGCTCTTGCGTTTCTACCGCCAACCCCTACGGTATCGGGGCGGACTTAAGCGCAATCGGCGCGTGGTAGGTGTGCGCGTAGAATGGCTAGTAACAGGTGGCCCTTAGAGAACGCTTACTATACCCTCCTCACGCGGGCTATCTCGGTACTAGGCCCACTACAGTGGATACAAAAACCCCCGGCTTATCTGTACCGAGGGCTCCTAAAGGTATTCGGTTGTCCCTACCTTACCCGACGCCTCTAACCACCTCCTGATCCTCCTCCTGCTCAGTTGGCAGTTTACCCTTCTCCTCAGAGTCGCCACCAAGCCTTCTCACGTTCTCGCCAGAGTCCACGTTCCCCTAATCGCTACAGGGCGCTTCCGCTGGCTGGCGGTCTCTAAGGTTGTATTAATACTATACCCGCGGTAGCAGCAAGCTAAACGTTTCCTTTTGACATTACCCAGATTCTCTAAAGACCTTGCATCTACATTTATACAGAGGGTAGCGCGCTGCCTTGTAACGCCCCCGAGCGGACAGGTTGCAAGAATGCCTATTCTCATAACCTATCCGAGGTGTCCGACACGGTTGGTGGCTTTACATCAATAGATACCTCGCCGTACTCAGCAGTCCGCTGCTCGCGCGCGCAGCCGTCGGGCTCGAAGGTACCCACGATACCTTCCAAGTCGCCTTGAGCCAGCGCTCGCTGGTAGCCTCTAGGAGTGCCCTCGGCGTTTTTCTGTACTTCTACAGCCAGCGACAGCTTCTTAAAGAAGTTGGTGTAGAAGTACAAATTTTGAAAAATAGTCCATTTGGACCATGCCCGTGTGTCTAAGAGGCCTCTATGATCATGGGCCCCACCAGGAACGAACAAGAAAGGGAGGGATTTATGGATGTGCAGGATGCTTCTACAAGGCCGAGCTATCTACTGGACGGGCTGCTAGCACAGAGCGAACTTAGGGAACTGCTGGATCTGCTCTATGACGAATTAGAGGCTAGGGCACTCGGCTTGCTGGTGTAAGGCCCACTCGGTGCTTTGTAAAGGCATAGCTCCTCTGGGGAGACGTGGAAATCCCCAAGATGAGATTATGTTGCTGTTGAATAGTACTAACCCGCTTTCCTAGCGGGGGAAGGAGGAGCAGGAGTATGAGGTTTCTGGTCACCATAGACGGCTCTGATATCGGAGTAGGGATGCCACCAGAGCGGCTCGCCCAAGTAGTAGAGCACATGGTTACTCCCAGCCTAGAGCAACTTGCCCAATGGGAACAAGAAGGTAGGATTCACGGGGGTGGCTATACCGCTGCGAGGGGTGGCGTTTTCATTATTGATGCCACCTCAAGCGAGGAGGTAGAGCAGCTATTAACTAGCTTGCCTTACTGGGGATTAGTAAAGATGGACGTAAAGCCTTTGATACCTATAAGGGCCATGGTTGAGCGGGGCCTGACGGTGAGCCAGAGGCTTCGGGAGCAAGCGCGCTAAAGCAGAGCACGGTAACTGGAGGTTTTCAGTAGGGCCGAGAGCACAACCTCGGCCCTTTTCTTTGGCGTAAAGATACCTTTGGTGAGCTAAGTATATAACTGCCTTGACCACTTTTGGCGTTACAAGTGGTAGCGCGGGCTGGTTGCCGAGGCCACAGGGCAGCTACTTATAAGCGCAAGGCATAAGCAAAACAACAAATAAACCAACGGAGCTTATTAACAAGTAATACTAAATAGCCCATTTGGGTCATGCGCCTGCCTCTCAGCTACCTTCATACTCCAAAGCTGTAACGTTACATTAAGGCGGAGCTGACGAGTTCCGCCCTACAGTAAAGGAGGTAGCATCTTATGAGACGCATCAAGGCAATTCTAGCGATAGGCGCT
>DASQSI010000166.1:0-60536 GCA_035642415.1 Rubrobacteraceae bacterium | reverse complement strand
CTTGAGGAAGAACCACTGGTTCCAACGATAGTACTCAGGGTCGCAGGTGACGATCTCTGAGTCAATATCGAACATCGCCCCCATCTGCCGCAGCTGGCTGCGCATCCTCTCTATGTTCGACATTGTCCACTTGTAAGGATGTATGCCCCGATCTATAGCTGCGTTTTCCGCCGGAAGCCCGAAAGCATCAAAGCCTATGGGGAAAAAGACCCGGTATCCGCGCATCCGCATAAAGCGAGCGCGGGTGTCGGAGGGGGTCATCGCGTACCAGTGGCCGACATGCAGGTCCCCGCTCGGGTACGGGAGCATCGTAAGCGCATAGTGCTTAGGCTTGGCGAGGTCCTGATCGGTTTTGTACAGGCCGCTCTCGGCCCACCGCTCTTGCCAGTAACGCTCTATGGAATTTGGATCGTAATCTCTCGTTACGGATACCTCGCTCACTAAAGACTCCTTCGAGTACACGTTTTATTGTTCTAAAGCAGGGAAAGGGTGCGCAGACTTTATAGTCGGAGATCCACGTTTCGGCCTTTGCCATCCCTGGCGCACATGCGTCTATATATAACATCTCGATGCATATTTCAGGTAGGGCTCGAGGTCGGATAATCCTACAGGTTGAGCAGGAAGGTGCCCGTGTGACTCAAGATCTAGGTTCACCTTAAAACTCCTCGGGTTCACACGTTGGGAGGGAGGGAAAGTAGCATAGCGTATGATCGAAGCTTCGGGCGAGATGGGTAATGTCGTGAATATCGCAATGCACGAAGGAGTGCGAGTTATGCCAGCAAGAAAGCCAATGCAGCTGCGAGCAGCGTGCAAAGGACATTAGTAACTTCGTTACTGACGCGCGGCGCCAGCGCGCCTATGAGGCTGTCCGTCACGGTTCCTAAGAACGCCACAAGTGCTATGAGAAGCACGATTCCTGGTTCCGTCACGAGCCCCAGCACAAGACCGAGAAGGGCGGTCAGCATCGCGGCAGCAAGCCCGGCGAGCGTCCCCGCCACGGACACCGCACCGTTTGTTCCGGGTGGGACCTTTCGGAAGGTGGTAATGAGACGAGGAGCGTGGCTATAGAGCTGCCCCACCTCGGATTCGGTGGTGTCGGCGAACGCTGCGCCCAGAGCGGCGATAAAGGCCACGACGCCTGCTCTGGAACCGGTCAAGGAGGCGAAAAGAGCGCACAAGAGGGCGATACCGCAGTT
This sequence comes from Rubrobacteraceae bacterium, assembly GCA_035642415.1. Classification (GTDB taxonomy): domain Bacteria; phylum Actinomycetota; class Rubrobacteria; order Rubrobacterales; family Rubrobacteraceae; genus Rubrobacter_F. Next base: position 59,340 of record DASQSI010000166.1, on the reverse strand, counting down.
GGCGAAGGCGCTCCCGGCGCCGCGGCGACCTCCGTTGGCTTCGGCAGCGCCATGACGCTCTTTGCTCCGGTAGCCGAGGCGGGTCAGAAGGGAGCCGCCGGCCACGAACAGCGCGAGGACCGTGAACCCCTGGGGTCCAAGGGAGGCATAGGTCAGGACCCCCACCACGAATCCCCCTAAGGCTCCGCCCCGACTCGCCATCCCCAAAGCGTACACAAGCCCGGCGAAGACGCCCGTTACAAGGAAGGCAGCGCCTAGGTTACCGAAGTCCGCTATCACACGCTATTTTTCTTTCGTCGTGCACAGTAACGCATATTATCAACGGCGTGACGTGGCTGGCGAAGCTCCCCTTGATACGCTGATCCGCAGCCGGGCGGGATATTTTCCCGGTTGACCGATTTGGTAATGATCGAGGCGTATCGGGAGCTGCTCCTGCTGATCGATGCAGCTTACAGGGTGTGCGCTGATCGTTTAACGGCTATTATCCGGTACTTCGGTTACGCCTACCAGGACCGGAGGGTGGGAGGCAGTCAAGGCCCGACCGGTCGCCGGTCTGCTCGAAAGCGGCGGGATTGGACGTGTCCCTGGAGATGCTTAGCCTAGAGCGGCTGCTGGCTTACGCTATAGACCGTCTGCCCAACGAGCGTTCGCTCAATGAACTCTTAGCGTACACTGGAAGTTTGTTTAAGCAAACCCCCGGCGGGTGACATATTTCCTGGTTACGGTTACTTAGGGGAAGGAGGCTGCCGATGCAAGAGCCAAGGGGCGATGAGGCTACGCTCCAGGGACTGCAGTTCGCCGAGCAAATGGTAGACGGCTTTACCGAAAGCGCGAAGGTTTACTGGAGGATGTGGGGTCCGCTGGGCGAGCCGATGATCCAGAGCATTGACGCCTGGGCGGCTATGCAGCACCAGTACATCCAGTGGTTACGTGAAACCTACGGAGCGCAGGGCCGCTCCTCCTAACCTGCCATCCGCCAGGAAGCCGAGCACCGGGATACAGACGGCGCCACTCCTATGAGGAACCGGTCTCTCCCCCACCGCGCTTCTCTAAGCGGCGTACAAAAACGTCTATCTCCTTGACAGTTTGGAGGTCTCCGTTTCTCCTGGCCACCTCGCGTCCCTCGGCAAAAACGCGACGGGCGTTGTCATCCTCGCCGAGTTCATATAAGGCGCGCCCGAGCGCCCGGTAAGCCACCGAGTAGTCCGGCTTATTTCGGACGGCCCGGCTGAGGTACTCTCTGGCCTCGACATACTTCTCTTCTTTGAATAGTTCCTTCCCTAAGGAGTAGAGAACCATGGCGTTATCCGGCTCCCTATCGAGGAGCTTGCGGAACATGTCGACTCGTGACGTTTCCATTTGTGCCTCCGGAGGTATGGCGTATGGGCCCTTCGAGCATTTTTAGCATGAGGGCAGCTTAGCTGTTAGAACGGTGCCTTATGGACGATGTGAGACCTATGCTGGAAGAGCTGTCCCAGTCCCAGGATCTCGAGCCCTTCGAGGGGCTCATCGAGCCCCTTGTGGCATACGACCAGGAACGTGGGAGTGATCTAATACGCACCTTAAAGGTCTACCTGGGAGCGGGAGCCAACGCAAGCGAAGCGGCGGACCGGCTCTTTCTGCACCGCAATAGCTTGCTTTACCGCCTCGCGCGCATCGGAGAGCTAACTGATTTAGATTTGAAAGATTCCCGGGCCAGGCTGGCCCTTCAGCTCGGGTTGTTGTCTTTGGAGAGGAGAGGAACGAGATGAAATTGAGTGCCCCTAACAGGCTCCCCGGATGGTGTCCTCTTTGCGGTTCGACTAGTCTGAGCGCGTGTTATCTATCGGGTAATACGAAATTTCCTGTCCGGAACGTTTTTAGACGCTTGCTCAGAAAGTTTAGGCTAGATATTAGTCTGTATTATGGTTGGCGGTGAGCAGGACGACCAACGCCTCCAGCTCTTCTTCTTTGCGGAAACGTATTTCGACCTTTCCCCCTTTGCGTAACGCTCGTACCCGCGTCGGCAACCTCAGCGCCTCTTCTATCAAACGCGAAGCTTCGTCGTATTGGTCGGCCGCTTCTTGCTCTCCTGCTAGCTTCTCCCCTGCTTCCGGGCTCGACGACCTCCTCAAGAGCTTCTCGCGTACCAGGTCTTCGGTTCTCCGAACAGAGAGCTTCTCGGCCCGCACTGTCTCGGCCACGCGGAGCATGTGCTCCTCCGTCTCCAGGCTGAGCAGCGCGCGGGCGTGCCCCTCCGACAGCTTCTCCTCTAGCACCATCGCCTGGATGGGTTCTGGCAGCCGACTAAGACGTAGCGTATTGGAGATCGCCGCTCGGCTCTTTCCCAGACGGTGAGCGAGCTGATCTTTGGTGAACCCAAAGCCGTCCATCAGAGCTTGGTAGGCGGCCGCGGTCTCCAGAGGGTTGAGGTCTTCCCGTTGCAGGTTCTCTACGAGAGCCATCTCCATCGACTCGCTCTCCGCAGCCTCCCGTATCAAAACCGGCACCCGGTCGAGACCCACCTCTTTGGCGGCCCTCAGCCTCCTCTCGCCTGCTATCAGCTCGAAACCGATCTCTGTTGAGCGGATCACGAGCGGTTGCAGGATACCTACCTCGCGTATAGAGGCCGCAAGTTCTTTTATGCTTGCCTCCGAGAAGTTGCGGCGCGGTTGGTGGGTGTTCGGGCGGATCGCCGAGACCGGCACCTCCTCGAACCGCAGTCCCCCGACGCTATCCCCAGCGGATATGAGCGCCGAGAGCCCCCTGCCCAGCCCGCGCCTACCCACCACGGCTTAAGACCTCCTCTGCGACGGCGGCGTAGGCCTCCGCTCCCACGCTCTTTGGAGCATACAGGGTTACCGGCAGGCCGAAGCTAGGGGCCTCGCTGAGCCTTACGTTACGGGGTATCACGGTGTGAAATACCTGGTCTCCGAAGAACGTGCGCACCTCGTCGACGACCTGGTGGGCCAGGTTGGTGCGTGTATCGAACATGGTCAAGAGCACCCCCCCGATCTTCAGGTCTGGGTTTAGTTCTTCCCGCACCATCCTTATGCTGCGCATGAGCTGCGTAAGGCCTTCGAGGGCGTAATACTCACACTGTATGGGGATCAGAACTTCGTCCGCAGCGGTGAGGGCGTTTAACGTAAGAAGATCTAGAGACGGTGGACAGTCTACCAGCACCCGGTCGTAAGCCTCGTGTGGCAACTTGCCTAGCGCCCGCTTTAACTTGAACTCGCGTGCGAGGGTGGAGACGAGTTCCACCTCTGCTCCCACAAGGTTGACGGTGGCAGGCGCAACCTCAAGGTTTTCGACTTCGGTCTTTACTGCTACCTGCCCTAGAGGCTTGCCCTCTAGCAGGACGTCATACATACAGCCGTCTCGACGGGGGGAGACGCCCAGGCCACTGGTGGCGTTGCCCTGGGGGTCCATGTCCACGATCAAAACCTTCTCTCCTAACTCCGCCAGGTAGGCGGCGAGGTTGATCGCAGTGGTGCTTTTGCCCACTCCGCCTTTTTGGTTCGCTATGGCGATTACAGTAGCCACCGCTGGGATCTTAGCATGCCTGCCCCTCAGCTCGCCCCAGCTGCGGGCGAAAAGTCTTTGGGCAGCGCAACGGCCTGGGGCAGCGTGCTTGGAACCACAATACCTAGTAGCTACTAGGTATTGCGTTAGCTCCTCTCCCCCGCCTAAGCTCCTAGTGGCCGTTTTTTTGCAACCCCTACTCTGCGCGGAAACCTGCGAGGGGTTGGGCCGACTTTATCGAGCACCACGAGATTGCGGTCTTTTTGCAGGAGTTGCGCCCGATAATTTACTTCTCGTACTTCACGTAACTCCACCCCCAGCTCGCGCGATGCCGCTTCCCCGTTAGATAGTTCCTTGCCTGCTAATCGCCCTTTCATCGCGAGGATCGTGCCGCCGACGCGTACGAATGGGGCACAGTACTCTACGACCACCGGCAGCGCCCCCAGCGCACGGGTAGTTGCGAAGTCAAAAGCCTCCCGGTAAGTAGGCTTGTTTCCTGCATCCTCCGCACGCGCGTGGAGCACGTCTATATTTTCTAGGCCTAGCGCGGTCCGCGCATACTCGAGGAAGCGTACTTTTTTCTCTGTAGCTTCCAGTAACGCGACGTGCAGCTCGGAACGCACGACGGCCAGGGGTATCCCAGGCAGCCCTCCTCCCGCTCCGATGTCTATAAGCGTACGCACCTGGTGGAGGTCCTCGACTGCATAGCAGCTTAAAGCGTCGCTCAGGTGGTCGAGGATTATTCGGTCCCGCCCCTTAGTCCCGATGATGTTGGTTAACTCGTACCCGGCTAGAAGATCGGTATAACAGCTCAGTAAGGATAGGTGCGAGTGGCTCAAGTGCAGGCCCCACCCCTCGGCGTCTAACCTCAGCTGCTCTAGTTCCGCCATAGTGCTAGAGGTTTCACGTGAAACGCTACACGCGGCTCCAAATCTTTAGCATGGTGCCAAATGTTTGTACGCACAAACATTTGGCACCATGCGCGTTTCACGTGAAACGAATACAGGCCTAGGAGGGGCTAACGACGACCCTTCGCTCATCTTCTTCGCCCTCGCTAAAGGTTGTTACGTCGGGGTTCTCCTTGAGAAAGAGGTGCACCACACGCCGCTCAGCGGCGGGCATCGGGGGTAGGCTAAGCGGCCGCTTCTCTCGCACAGCGCGGCGTGCGATACGATGAGCCATGCCTTGGATAGCCTCGACGCGCCGTTGCCTATAGCCTTCGGAGTCGACAATAATCCTCTTAACAAAAGGCCGGTCTTTATAGACTGCGGCGTTCAGCAGGTACTGTATGGAGTCGATGGTTTCGCCCTTTTGGCCGATAAAGAGCCCTGGCTCCTTCGTGGCCACGTCTACCGCAATCGTATCTCCCGCGTCGTAAACATCAACCGTAGCGTCGAACCCCATCGCGTCGACAAGGCCAGTCGTAAACTCGTCCACGGCGACGATCAATTCGTATGAGACGTCGCGTCCCCCAGCGAGGGGATCTTCTTTTAGAGGTGGGCTAGCTTCAGGCAACTCTCCAACCACCGGCTCAGGTGTCTGTGTGCCAGGCCCCGGTAGGGCCTCAAGGTGCGGTTCTTCGGAGAGTCTAACCAGTATACGAGCATCCCTTGTGCCAATACCTAGAAAGCCCGCGCTGCCCTGGTCCAAGACCTCAACACTTAAGCGATCGCGCGAGATGCCAAGGTTCGAGGAAGCTTTATCCAGCGCTTCCTCGACCGTTGCAGCGTAAAACTCTCGACTGTCACTCATCTTCTTTTCTTCCTTCTTCTCCTTCTGGTCTCTTTAGCTTTAGCTCGCCCCCCGGGCGTCGAGGAGCTGTTCTGTGGCTTGGGCGCCGGCTCAGGCAAAGCGTTCGACTCGTTGCGAGGAGCTCGCTTCTCGTTAGGGGAGCTGGCAGCCACTTTCCTGCCAGGGCCGTGATTGTAGATTAGATAGTTCTGCACCAGGGTAACGAGGTTGGAGGTGATCCAGTACATAAACAGACCGGCCGGAAACTGTAGAAGGAACACTGTGAAGCCTACGGGCAGGAGTCGCATAAGCCAGCGCTGCTGCGGATCGACGTTCTTGGCGGTAATCTCCGAGGCCGCAAGCATTGTAACGGCCGAGAGGACCGGCAGGATATAAAAAGGATCCGCTACAGTAAGGTCCTTGAACCAAAGGATACCGCCGCTCGCGAAGCTAGGATGCGTCTGGTCGAAGCCGCGTATAACGTAGTACATGGTGATAAAGATGGGCATCTGTACCAAGAGAGGCAAACATCCACCCAACGGGTTCACCTTGCGCTCCTGGTAGAGCTTCATGAGCTCTTCCTGCTGCCTCTGCTTATTGTCCTTGTACTTGGCCCGCAGTCTGTCCATCTCGGGCTTCAAATCCTGCATGGCGCGCATGCTCTTGACCTGTTTGATCGTTAAAGGGAAAAGCAACGAACGCACGATTACGGTCAAGATAGCAATGCTGAGCCACCACGGCGCACCCATCGTATGGAAATACTCGAGGGCATTGCCGAAGACATCGATTAAAGGACCGAAAAGGGTCTCTAGAAACTCTATTATGTGTTCCATGCCTCCCTCTTCATCTTACTGGGTCGAACCCGCCCTTCGAGAAGGGGTTGCACCGGAGTATCCGCCACACCCCCATAAGGCCACCCTTCAGAACACCATGCTTCTCGATGGCGAGTAGGGTGTATCGGGAACAACTTGGCGAAAACCGGCAAGCAGGTGGCAGCAAAGGGGAGACGAACCTCCGATACGTCCTAATAACCCTCACAACGATCGCCCGCGGCTGCACTTCAAAAACTCTCCTTACGTACCTCAGCTGGGGTGTTCTTGTTCAGCTTGTGGAGGGAGCGCAAGAACTCCTCCTTCAAGTCCTCGAACGAAGCCTCTGCAGCAGCCGGACGAGCCGAAACTACAAAATCTACGTTATCCGGCAGCCAACTCACCGAAGAACGAAAAATCTCTTTCAGACGCCGCCGCACCCCGTTACGCTTTACCGCGGTTCCAACCTTTTTAGAGACAGAAAGCCCCATTCTCGGCTCACCTATGGTGTTCGGCAAAACGTGGATGGAGAACAGTTTACCTCTGTAAACCGAACCTCTACGGTAGACCCTTTCAAACTCGGGCGAAGAGGTAAGGCTTCTGCTACTACGTCGGGACAAAGATCAAACGGCCAGCCGCTTGCGTCCCTTGCGCCGGCGCGCGGCGATGACCCGGCGGCCACTGGGGGTGCTCATGCGGCTCCGAAAGCCATGGGTCTTGGCTCGCTTGCGACGCTTTGGCTGGTAGGTGCGCTTCATACGGAGCTCCTCATTTGACCTATTATGCCGCGGTGACGATAGGAACTAGTATATCCGAACCAGTAAATCCGTCCAGCACGTAGCGGTAAGCCCACCACATACCGGTCCCTTTCTCTCGGCCAAACATAAGGCAAAAAGATCTGCAAATCCCTTTTTTAGGTGAGGAAAAAATCCCTCTTACACCGGATTCATAACCATACAAACCGAAAAGTGGCGCGATTATGCGGCAAGATATCCACAGATTGTGGAAAAAATTGTGGATAAATAAAGTAATAGCCTGCAAAACGTTGTTTTCCTTCCAGCTGCCCTAGCGTTGTGATAAGGGGTACGCAATAATCCGATGGGGACGTGATGTACGCGAACAAGACACAGACAGACGCGGGGGAAGCCGGGATCAGCGTCAAGGTCGCGGTGTACCCGAAAGACGGAGAACCGGAGGTAAGCGAGGTTTCGGCGGCCTCTGCGCGCGCGGCCACCAGGAAGTTCTTAGGACTCGTAATGGAGGAGGTCAGAGCTTCCAGAGGAAGCGTGCCTGAGGAAGCCTTACGAGAGTTGATTGAGAACCTCATCCACGCCGACTTCAGGGGAGTCGTAATCTCGGTATTAGAAGAGGGCAACGTCGTGAGAATTTCGGACAGGGGTCCCGGGATAAGGCAAAAAGAACGGGCGTTCGAGTTCGGTTTCTCCGGTGCTAGCCCGGAGGCGGTTCGGGAAATACGGGGAGTCGGGGCAGGTCTGGGCATCGCTCGGGCAGCCGCCGAGAGAGTGGGAGGGACGGTCACCATAGAAGACAATATCGGGGGCGGTACCGTGGCCACGATCTCGGCGGACACGACTGCGCGGCGCTCAAAGCCTGAACAGCAACCGGCCGTATCCTTGGCGCCGCAGAGGAAGTACCCTGACGCCGTGCCCAAGATGAACATATCGGAGAGACAACAGAAGGTTTTGATCACAGTACTCGAGTGCGGCGATGTGGGACCTTCAACGGTAGCCGAAAAGCTAGAGATCAGCGTCAGTACCGCCTACCGGGACCTGTCGGTGCTCGAAGAGCATGGCCTCGTTATCGGCACCGAGTCGGGTAAGCGAACCATCACGCTACTGGGCCGAGATGTGGTGGAGGCCGTCATCAAAAGTTGGGTAGGATAGCGAGTGCAGCGCTCGATCGAAGAGGTCTGGACGGAGGTGCTCGACCGCGCGTCGGAGCACATAAAGCAGCCCTCTTTGCGAGTCTGGTTCGAGGGCACGAGGCCGGTAGAACTCTACGAGGGTCGGCTGGAGATCTCTGTCCCCAACTCCTTCGCCAAAGAGTACATCGAAAGCCGCTTCAAACCAGTTTTGGAGGAGGCCCTCGGCTCGACGCTGGGCCGTGAGGATACGACCCTCGCCGTGAGTATCGAGGGCGTTCAGGGAGCGGAGAGGTGGAACGGCCGTGGTTCGAACGGCGCCGAATTCGTCCGCAACATTCGCACGCCACGCCCGTTCAAGGCCAAGTACACCTTCGACACTTTCGTCATCGGCGCCGGTAACCGGTTCGCCCACGCGGCGGCATTGGCGGTGTCGGAGACCCCCGGCGTCGTCTATAATCCCCTTTTCATTTACGGGGGAGTAGGCCTAGGAAAGACACACCTGTTGCACGCCGTGGGCCAGTACGTCGAAGACCAGGACCCGAGCATGAAGGTCAAGTACGTCACCTGCGAGAACTTCACCAACGACTTCATCAACTCCGTGAGGGACAACGCCCCTTTAGGCTTCCAGAAGCGCTACCGAGAGAACGACGTCCTTCTCATCGACGATATACATTTTCTGGAAGGGAAGATCGAAACTCAAGAGGCATTCTTCCACACGTTCAACGCACTGTACGAGGAGAACAAGCAGATAGTTATAACCTCTGATAGGCACCCAAAGTACATACCAACCCTCGAAGACCGCCTGGTGTCCCGCTTCGAGTGGGGGCTGGTAACCGATATTCAGCCGCCCGATCTGGAGACCCGAATCGCGATCCTGCGCAAGAAGGCGCTCATGGATCAGCTGGAGGTCGATGATGAGGTCCTGACCTTTATAGCCTCCAAGGTCTCGACGAACATCCGGGAGTTAGAGGGGGCACTGGTGCGCATACTGGCCTACGCTTCGCTCTACGGACGCACCGTGAGTGTGGACCTCTCGGAAGAGGTCTTGAAGGATATCCTGCCCGACGCAGCCTACCGCGAGATCCCAGTCGAACTCATCCAGCACGAGGTCTGCCGGTACTTCGGCATCTCGAAGAGCGACCTCACAGGCGCCAGCCGCTCCAAAGCCTTCGCTTACCCCCGGCAGATCGCCATGTACCTCTGCCGGGAGCTTACCGACGAATCGCTCCCCAAAATCGGACGCGCCTTCGGCGGTCGTGATCACTCGACCGTCATGCACGCAACCGCCAAGATCGCTAATCTGATAAACAGCGACCGCGATGTCTTTAGCCAGATCCACGAGCTCACCTACCACATCAAAAGTAAGCGCTGAAAAATCCCTGCTCCACCCCTCCCACTAGGGAGGGGAGTTTGTAACGCTCTATAAGCATGCTTGACGAAAGTTATCCACATTTCTTCCCCAGGCTGCGTCCTCGCTGTGGAGAACTTACTCCTTTTCAGGGTGCGATACCGCGCAATTATCCACAAAATCTTATACTTATCCACAGTATCTGTGGATAAACTCTCTCTGATGTGGATAATTTTCCAGGGTGGTACTGTAATTTCGATGTTTTATGCCGCTTCAACAACACGAGCTGTGGATAAACCTGTGGATAACAGGGGTAGAAGCTGTGGATAAACCTGTGGAGAATTATGTGGATAACTCGAGGCTGTGGACAACTCGCGAGTTGTCCACATTTCTTCCACAGGAAGAGGCTACTTATCCACAATTTTATTCACAGGTTTAAGAGGAGGTTTTCGGCTTAATTAAAGGGAACCAAGGCAGTTTTCCACATATCCACAAGCCTTATTATTAATATTATTATAAGACATAAGGATTTAAATAATATTAGAGGAAAGAGGGAGAGCGATGAGAGTTGTTTGTAACACAGATCTATTTAGCGGGAAGCTCGCATTGGTTTCGCGGGGAGTGTCGGCGCGTTCAACTATCCAACTTCTCGGCGGAATACTATTAGAGGGTGAGGACGAGAAGGTGAGGCTCTCGGCTACGGACATGGAGATTTCGATCCAAACCTCTTCACCTGCCCGCATCGAGGAAGGGGGGCGGGTGGTGATCCCGGCACGCATCTTCAACGATGTGGTGCGTTCGTTGAGAGGGGGAGAAATCATGCTCGAGCATGATTTCTCAGAAGGAGTAGTACGCCTCTCGGCGCGGGAGAACGAGTACCGTATCCGGACGTATGCGGCCGAAGATTTCCCACGGCTACCGCAGTTCGACGAGTCGGTAGCCTTCAAGATGAGTGGTGAGGCGCTTGTCGAGACCGTCGAGAAAGTTTCACGGTCTTACTCTCGAGACGAGACGCGGCCTGTTTTGACGGGGATCCTGATCTCCTTCGAAGATTCGCGTGTCAGGATGGTGACGACAGACTCCTATCGCCTCAGCATCAAGGAGACCGAACTCGCTACCACGTTCGAAGGTTCGCGGGAGGCTATAATCCCCGCCCGGGCGATGCAGGAGGTGAGCCGCATCTTCTCTGGGTCTGATGAGGAGCAGGTCGAAGTAGCGCTCTCGGAGAACCAGGCGTTGTTCAGGGTCGGGGACGTCCTCTTCGGCACGAGGCTCATCGAAGGTAACTTCCCCGAGTACAGGCGCTTGTTGCCCGATGCCTACGAGCGTGAGATCTCTATCCGGCGAGAGGATCTGATCGACTCTTTGCGCCGCGTGAGCCTCTTTGCCCAGCGTCAGACACCACCGATTCCGGTGAGCCTGACCTTCTCTAAGGATACTGTGGAGATGATGGTGAGAAGCGGAGAGGTGGGGGAGGCACGAGAAAGGTTGGCCGCCACCAGCGAGGATGACTTCCACATCTCTTTCAACCCGAGCTACCTCTTGGATGGCGTCTCGGCAGTGGATACGGAGAACGTCCTCTTCAGGCTCAACGAGTCTCTCAAGCCCGGGCTGGTATTGCCGGAGACCGAGAGAGAGGAGCCGGATTTTTTGTACCTGATCATGCCGATGCGCGACCCATTACAAGGCTAGGAGGACCTTGCGCCTATCCTCCGACATAACCCTCGGCCAGGCTCTCAAGGCTGCAAATATCGTTGGGACCGGCGGGGAGGCGAAGATCCTGATCCAAGGCGGTGAGGTCAGGGTCAACGGCGAGATCGAAACCCGCCGCGGCCGCAAGCTACACGAGGGTGACGTTGTTGAGGTGTGGTGGGAGAGGCTAGAGATCCGGTGAGCTCCTATCTGCGCGCTTTGAGGCTTATCAACTTCCGCAACTATGCTGACGCGGCCGTGCTCTTTGCCCCGGGCCTCAACGTGGTAGTTGGTGACAACGCCCAGGGTAAGACGAATCTCCTCGAAGCCGTGGCCTTTACCATCGCCGGCTCGACCCCCCGCACCCCGAATGATTCGGAGGTCGTCCGCTGGGGCCAGGACTTCACTCGAACCGAGATTCGCGTGAACTTGTATGGCGACGAGGAACGCAAAGTAGCCGTCGGCTACGCCCCCGGCCAGAAGAAGCGCCTTACCGTGGACGGCGTCCCCGCCACCTCTCTGGCGGCCTACGCCGCTGGCGGCGCGGGGGTGAGAGTTATCACCTTCTTTCCCGACGACATCCGCGTTGTCAAGGGCGCTCCTGCCGACCGCCGGGAGTTCCTCGACGGGTTGCTCTCCTCGCTACGCCCGGCCTATGCTCGCGCCGTTGCAGAGTACGCCCGGGCTGTCCAGCAGCGCAACCAGCTTCTCAGGCGCATCCGAGACGGCTTCTCTTCCGAGAGGACGCTCTTGACCTGGGACCGGAAGGTCGTGCAGCTCGGCAAAGAGATCCTCGAAGGCCGCACCGCGGCGATCGGTACCCTGGCCTCACTCTTCGAAGACGCCGTAAAGGCACTGTACGGCTCCGAGAAGGCCGAGCTGCGGTACTCGTATAGCACACCCCTCGACCGGTACGCGGAGGCGCTCACAGAGGCATACAACGCCGACATAGAGCGCGGCAGCACTTCGGTTGGGCCCCACCGAGACGACTTCGCAATGCTCCTTGGTGGGGTGAGCATGACGACTTACGGGTCTCAGGGTCAGCAACGGCTTACGACACTAGCCCTGAAGTTCGCGGCGAGAGAGTACCTGCGCGCCAAGACTGGACATGACCCGATCCTGCTATTCGACGACGTGATGAGCGAACTCGACGAGCGTCGGCGAGGGTACCTGTCCGATTACTTTCTGGAAAGCGCTCAGGCCGTTATCTCCACGACAAACCTCGAGTACTTCGAGGGTGAGGTACTCGAACGGGCGAGGATCGTACGCATATCTGGGGGCTCGATCATTTGAGGATACCAGGGATCGTACAGGGGCCTACCAAGGCTTGCTGGACCGCTTATTTAAGCCACAAAACGGTCATTTCGGCGTTTAGAAAACATACAGGATGTGTTAGAATCTACGGGTGCTGAGATACCCAGAAAAGTTAGTCCCAGCGGAGGCGCTGGTCAAGCTCTATTAAGGAGGGTTCGGTTCTTTGGTGGCTAACCCTGTTCCCAAGAATGCCAAAAGCAATTACGATGCAAGTTCCATACAGGTTTTGGAGGGTCTTGAGGCCGTCAAACGGCGTCCGGGGATGTATATCGGCTCGACCGGGCCCAGGGGGTTGCATCACCTCGTTTGGGAAATTGTAGACAATTCCATAGACGAGGCTCTCGCGGGATATTGCACGGAGATCTCCGTGGAGGTTAACCCCGATGGCCACATCTCGGTCACTGATAACGGCCGTGGAATGCCGGTTGGCAAGATGGACAAGTACGGCAAGTCGGCGGTCGAGGTGATCATGACCACGCTACACGCTGGCGGCAAGTTCGGCGGGCAGGGCTACAAGGTCTCCGGTGGCTTGCACGGTGTGGGGGCGTCGGTCGTCAATGCCCTGTCCGAGTGGCTCGAGCTGGAGATAAAGCGTGACGGCCACGTCTTCACCCAGCGCTACGAGCGGGGGTTCCCTAAAGACGATGTCGAGAAGGTGCGCAAGCTCAAGCGAGCCGAGGGAACCGGGACGACCATTCGCTTTCTGCCCGACCCGGCGGTCTTTACCGAGACGCGGGAGTTTTCCTTCGACACGCTCAGTCGCAGGTTCCGCGAGTCAGCGTTTCTAAACAAGGGACTAAAGATCTCGCTCACCGACAGACGCGAGGAGAATCGGGCGGTAGCTTATCATTATGAGGGCGGTATCCGGGACTTCGTGGCGCACATAAACGAGTCGAAGGACCCGGTCCACAAGACGGTCTTCTACTTCGAGCGCGAGGAGACCACCGCGGACATCGAGGTGGCCATGCAGTGGAATTCGGGCTTCCAAGACTCGGTCTTTACCTTCGCCAACAACATCAACACTCACGAAGGTGGAGCGCATCTGTCGGGCTTCAGAGCGGCGCTGACGCGCACGATCAACGACTACGCGCGACAGAAGGGTCTCCTCAAGGAGAAAGAGGAGAACCTGACCGGCGACGACATCCGTGAGGGGCTCGCGGCGGTTATCTCCGTCAAGCTCCGAGAGCCACAGTTTGAAGGGCAGACGAAGACCAAGTTAGGGAACACCGAGGTCAAGGGCCTCGTCGAGAGCGCCACGAACCGGTACCTGGCAGAGTTTTTGGAAGAACGCCCCAATGAGGCGAGAGCGATCATTAACAAGGCCCTACAGGCGGCCCGCGCCCGCCAGGCGGCGAGGAAGGTGCGGGACACCATCCGCAAGGGCTACTTGGAGAGTTCGACGCTGCCTGGAAAGCTAGCTGACTGCTCGTCCAAGGACCCGGCCCGAAGCGAGCTGTACATAGTCGAGGGCAACTCGGCGGGCGGATCGGCCAAGGGAGGACGAGATCGGAACTTCCAGGCGATACTGCCCTTGCGGGGTAAGATCCTTAACGTCGAGAAGGCCAACGTGAACAAGGTCCTCTCCAACGCCGAGATACAGTCTATGATTAGCGCGATCGGGGCCGGAGTGGGGGAGAGCTTCAATCTCGAGCAGGCTCGCTACAATAAGATAATTATTATGGCTGACGCCGACGTGGACGGCAGCCACATAAGGACGCTGGTATTAACCTTCCTGTACCGGAACATGCTGGAGCTGATTGAAGCCGGCTACGTCTACATTGCCCTGCCGCCGCTTTATAAGATCACGCACAACCGCCGCGACTATTATGCCAAGAACGATGCCGAGCTGCGGGAGACGCTGGATCGGCTTCGAGCTGACGGCAGTGCCAACATCGCCCGTTTCAAGGGTCTCTCGGAGATGAACCCGCAGCAGCTCTGGGAGACGACCATGGACCCGCGGAACCGGACCCTGCTGCAGGTTACAGTCGACTCGGCTGCGGTCGCCGACGAGCTATTCACGGCGCTTATGGGCGACAAGGTCGAGCCGCGTAAGGCCTTCATAGAGGCGAACGCCAGAGAGGTGAAGAATCTGGATGCTTGATACTTTCTCGGGGAATATACAGCCCCACTCTATCGAGGATGAGCTAAGAGACTCCTTCCTCTCATATGCGATGAGCGTGATCGTCGCGCGTGCGTTGCCCGACGTGCGCGACGGCCTGAAGCCAGTGCACCGGCGTGTTTTGTATGCGATGCACGACCTCGGGCTCCAACCGAACCGGCCCTACCGCAAGAGCGCCACCGTCGTCGGCGATGTCATGGGTAAGTACCATCCACACGGCGACCAGGCGATCTACGACACGCTGGCCCGCATGGCGCAGGACTTTGCGCTTAGGTACCCGCTCGTGGACGGTCAGGGCAACTTCGGGAGCATAGACGGCGATCCACCGGGCGCGATGCGCTACACCGAGGCGCGGCTTAGCCGGATGGCCACCGAGATGCTGCGGGACATCAATGCGGACACGGTCGACTTCGTCCCGAACTTCGACGAGAGCCTGCGGCAGCCAGTGGTATTGCCGGCGCGGTTCCCGAACCTGCTCGTCAACGGCTCGGATGGCATCGCGGTAGGGATGGCTACTAAGATCCCGCCACACAACCTCGGCGAGGTCATCGATGCTACCGTGGCGCTCATAGACAACCCGGAGCTGGACGGTGAGAAGCTTGCCGAGCACATTAAGGGCCCGGACTTTCCGACGGGCGGCGTCATTGTAGGGCTGCGCGGTATCAGGGACGCCATCATGACCGGGCGCGGCTCGGTAAGGGTACAGGCCAAAGCGCACACCGAGCAGATAAAGGGCAACCGAACCCAGATCGTGGTGACGGAGATCCCCTACCAGGTCAACAAGAGTTACCTCCTGCAAAAGATCGCTGAACTCGTCAAAGAGCGCAAGCTGACCGACATCTCCGACCTCAGAGACGAATCCGACCGCAACGGGATGAGGATCGTCGTTGAGCTAAAGCGTGAGGCGGTGCCGAAGGTCGTGCTGAACAACCTGTACAAGCACACCCAGCTGCAGCAGAGCTTCGGGGTGAACCTCGTCGCCCTGGTGGATGGGGTGCCTAGAACGCTCTCATACAAGAAAGTCCTCGAACACTACATCGCCCACCAATTCGAGGTTGTGACACGCCGGACGCGTTACGAGCTGGGCAGAGCACAGACTCGCGCACACATCCTGGAAGGACTCCTCATCGCGCTCTCCAACCTGGATGAGGTCGTCGCGACGATCCGCAAGAGTCGATCGGTGGAGACGGCACGCAACAACTTGATGAAGCGGTTCAAGCTCTCCGAGCGGCAGGCGCAGGCGATACTGGACCTCAGGTTGCAGCGCCTTACGGCACTAGAGCGCCGCAAAGTAGAGCAGGAGCACAAAGATCTGGTCGAGAAAATCCGGTACCTTGAGGGCGTGCTCGCCGACGAGGCCAAAGTGTACGAGATCATCAAGGAAGAGCTCTTAGAGGTTAAGGCAGCCTACGGCGACGAGCGGCGAACGAGCATAACGGGCGCCGAGGAGGCGGATTTCGAGATCGAAGACCTTATCGCCGAGGAGGAGATGGTCATCTCCATCTCTCACGGCGGCTACCTCAAGAGCGTGCCCGTGAGCGCCTTCCGCAAGCAGGGCCGCGGTGGGGTTGGCGTCTCCGGGATGGAACTCAAAGAAGGCGACTACATCGAGCACCTCTTTATCACCACTACCCACCACTACATGCTCTTCTTTACCAACAAGGGTAAGGTCTATCGCCTCAAGGTGCATCAGCTCCCCCGGATGGGCCGGACCGCGAAGGGCCGCCACGTGGCTAACCTCTTGCCGCTCGAGCAGGGAGAGAGGATAACGGCTGTCATCGCGACGAAGGAATTCAAGGAGGCTGAGTACCTGATTTTCGCGACGAGGAACGGCGTGGTGAAGAAGACCCCGTTCCTCGACTACTACACCCCGCTGAAGAGTGAGGGGATAATCGCCATCAACTTGGCCGACGATGACGAGCTGATCGCAGTACGGCAGGCCTCTGACGGGGAGGAGGTTGTTTTGGTGACCCGGAACGGGATGGGGATCCGCTTTCCTCAGAGCGACGCTCGTCCGATGGGCCGAGCTACCGCTGGGGTCAAGGGCATCACGCTCAAAGAAGGAGATGACGTGCTCTCTATGGACGTTGTCAACGACGCGGCGGACCTCTTCCTAATCACGGAGAAGGGCTTCGGCAAGCGTACCGCCGTCTCGCAGTTTAGGGTTCAGGGGCGTGGGGGACAGGGAATAATCGCCATGAAGACCGACGATGGCAGGGGACGCTTGGCAGGTGTCAGGGTAGTGAGACCAGACTTGCACGAGCTCGTAATCGTCTCGAACTTCGGGACCACGATCCGCATAGACGCTGAATCCGTTTCTCGCCAGGGCCGGAGCGCCCGGGGCGTTCGGGTGATGAATCTCAGGTCGGGCGACTCGGTGAGCGCCATCGCCAAGGTTGTCTCTTCTCAGGGTGCAGCCGAGGATTCGGGTGGTGAAGAGCTTTCTCTAGAGGAGATAGTCAGCGAGCCTGAGGCCCCAATCAACGTGACCCCAAATGGTGAGGTCGTACTTGGATAACGACGGGACCTGCCAGGGCGTGGTCGAGTGCACAGCCCTCGTCCTGGCAGAGAGCTGCAGCGAGTTTGATGGCCGGATCACCCTGTTCGGGGTGCTCGATGAGCTCAGACCCAATGTGGACGATGAAGCGTTCTACTTCGTCGTCTACGCCAAGTTCGAGGGGTGTGAGCACGTGGCCGAGGGGGAGCGGCGGGCCAGGATCTTGGTTACCGACGAGGACGGCGAAGTGCTTGAGGAGTCGGCCGAGTACTCCGTCTGGCTGAGTGGCGAAGAGGGACCGGCGACCATCGTGGCGGCCTTCGATCTTCAGAGGGACTTCGAGGCCAAGGAAAGGCTCCTGTGGATAGAGGCCGAGCTCAACGAAGAGACCCTTGCCCAGACTGCGATACCGCTGCGCGAGCGCTACAACGTGTGATGAGTCGTTTATGACCGTTATGACCGAAGATCTAGCAATTTTTATCGACTGGGAGAACATCTACATCTCTACGGTTACGGAGTACGGGGCGAAGCCCAACGTCTCGGCCATCCTGGAGAAGGCCCGTGAGTACGGGCGTATCGTCTCCGCGATGGCTTACGCTGACTGGACCGACGGCGACTTTCGCGACGCACCCCCGACGCTCTACTCCAACGGTATCTCCCCACGTTATATCTCCGCGCGGTATTTCCCTGGCGGCCGCTCCCAGAAGCGCCGGACGAATTCGATAGACGTTATGCTGGCGGTGGAATGCTCAGACTTTTTACATGCCCATCCGCAGGTGGATACCTACGTTCTGGTAACCGGGGACGGGGACTTCATCCCGCTCGTGAACCTCTTGCGGAGCCGGGGCAAGCGGGTTGTGGTGATTGGGGTCTCCGAGGCGACCTCATATCATCTGATCGAAACGGCTGACCACTTCATCTCCTATTCTTCGTTGCTCGAGGAGGAGCGCGCGGCTCGCGCCCAGGATAAGGAGTTGAAGAAGGAGACGGCTGACCCGTACAGGGAACTCGTTCGGGCCGTCGAGACGCTGAAGAAGAGTGGTAAAACGCGGGTCCTTGGGCAGGTCAAGCAGCAGATGATCGTGCAGCTCGGCTCGTTCGACGAGCGCAACGAGGGCTTTAGGAAGTTCAAGGACTTCGTGGTCGAGGCCGAGCGTCGGGGACTCGTGAACACGGTCGACCAGGATTTGGAGTTGCACGTCTACCTTCCGGATGAGGAGGTTCCCGAAACCTCCGAGTCTGATCTGGCTGGCGAGGAGCCGAGAGAGGCTGCAGCTCGGTCGGACGAACGGTCCCAGGGAGACGGGATTGGGGAACCGGCGGGGTTGCCGGCGGTGCAGGACTTCGACCTCGTCGAGGACCTGACACCCTACGAGCTGGGAACCATCTGCAAGACCATTGCGAGCCTGCGGGAGCCAGCATCATCCGTGGAGATCTTCGAAGGTATCCGCGACCTGGAAGAACGCGGGGAGCTCGAGCTAACGCAGGAGGAGATCCAGGAGGTCATAGAGGCTATGCTAAACGCTGGCTACCTCACGCCCGTGCGCACCAAACCTTACAAAGAAGCTAAGGCTAACATAACCTTTTACACACTCGACCGTGACCGTGAAGAGGTTAAATCTATCCTCGAGACCCAAGCCTCCTAGTAGTCGGCCAGCTTGTAGACGGTGAGCGCCGCGAAGAGGAGCGCGGCCGCGATCTGAAGGAGCGAGATCGCGACGGTCTGGGCCATATGGAGCACAGAGAGGCTACGCAGCAACAATTGCGCCGCGACGATTCCCCCGAAACCTATGACGAAGACCAGGCCGGCTTTGATCCTGAAACTCTCCCCGCGTTCCTTCAAAAGGACCAACCCCATGAGGGCCGGCACATAGAAGGCGAGGATCAGGGGCACTAGGCGAAGGACCTCGACCACGAAGCCGATAAAAGTGTCCATAAACCTAGTTTACTACGACCGCCGCGCCACTCTGGAAATCCGTTCGCCGGATACGTAAGATGCCTTTGTACGACAAGAGGATGGGAGGCGGCGTGGGCATAAACCAGAGGGTCTCACTCAGGAAATTCGTAGACGACGTGAAGCGCTGGGTGGACGAGGGCAAAAGCGACGAGTGGATCGCAAACGCTCTCGGGACGAGCGCTTCCAGCGTGCAGTCCTTCCGATCCCGCAAGGGCATCTACCGCAAGGATCTGCGGGACCCGCTCGCCGACCCTACGGACTATGAAGCTTATGAAGGGGCCCTCGAACACAACGGAGGTCTTGAGGGGAGCGCGGGGGTCTGGTTCGACCCGGCGGTCGCGGACAGCCCGCGCTGGCAGGGCTGCTGGAGCCGGGTCGACAAGGTCGAGATACGCCTGAGCCCCACGAAGATCGTACTCCTCGGACGTGGTCCGGCGGTATAATATGCCCCAGGCTCGGGCCGTCCGACCCGTCGCTGCGCCCCGAAGCAAAGCTGCGGCGCAGAGAAAAGTCCGGACTCGCGAGGACCGGAAGCTTCCGGTTTGGAAAGGCCGCTCGGGCTAAGAACCCGAGGGACGGGGCAGCGTAAGCTCCCCGTTACGTCAAGTGCAACAGAGAGCAGACCAGCCGATGGTTCGGATCTTCCGGACACAGGTGATGGGTGAAAGGGTGGGGTAAGAGCCCACCGGCGGTACTCCGCGAGGGGCCGGCCAGGTAAACCACCGGTGCGAGCAAGCCAAATTGTCCCGGAGCCTTCGGGCTCCGGGCTGGTAGGCGCGGCTCCTCTAAGAGGAGCCCGGGAGAATCTCTCCCGGAGATGGATGGCGGGATAGAGCAGAATCCGGCTTACGGGACGGCCCGACTTTCTCATTTGCAGGACAAACGCTGCTTTTCTCCGGTTCTTTAGGCCCCTTTGACCCCACGTTTTACCCCAACCGTCTAAAACCTCATTGCGAGAAGAGGAGGTGCCGAATAGAGCAAGGCGATGGGTAGGGGTTTAGGCAGAAGGCGGGCGAGTAGGATTCTCCTTTTCTCTTATGTAGCAACACCTCGGAGGAGGGGAGGCTAATAGCTACAACATAGGGTGTACATGTCCCGGATGCTTGGGCAAAGGTGCTACGGCCTCTACGTTTTGTCATTGCTAACATGGTAGGATCACATTTCATTACCGGGCTGGTGTACTGCCCTTCGTGGGACCAACAACCTTCAATGTCCTTCCAGTCCGGTGCGTCTCTCTTGCCCATGGGCTTTTATGTAGCAGGTAGTACGTGGGGGTGTAGAATAGCAACCAACAGATAGCCTCGTTGGATATCTTCTCTGACGCTTATCTCCAACGAGACGCTATCTTTTATCGGCCCGTCCCCTGATACCGCCAAACATCCGCTTTTCCTTAGGGGACGGGTGTAGCTCGAGGTTTAGAGGCAGCCCGGAGTAGGTAACAAATGTGAGCCACGCAACTGCAATCGGCGTCAAATCTGATAAGTGTCGGCTTTCTGTCGCGCGCTACGCCTTGCAGCTGTTGGTTGGGGGCGCTTAGCTTATCAGGCCCTCGCGCGCTGCTACCCAGCCCTAATAATGGCCAACAGTAGGGGCACTAAGAACTTGGTGAGGGACCCATGGGCAGCTTCAGCGTGAAGCTCGCCCCATCGCCATCGGGTGTGTTGCCGGCCACAAGGTCACCGTCTTGGGCGCGGGCCAAATCCCGGGCAATGGCAAGCCCCAGACCCGTGCCTCCACCGTTTCGTGTGCGAGCCTCCTCGGCCCGGTAGAACCGGTCGAAGATGCGCGGCAGGTGCTTTGAGGGGATCCCCGAGCCAGTGTCCTTCACGCTCAGCACTACCCAGCCGTCTAAGGTATGCCCGGAGACGGTTACGCTGCCACCTTTAGGTGTATGCCTTATGGCGTTGTCGAGCAGCGCGGCCAGAATCTGGCTGGTACGTTCGGAGTCGCCGCATGCCGGAAGCTCGCTTGAGACCTCTACCTCGAGGTGGACTCCCTCCTCGGCCGCTCTCTTGAGGAAGCGCCCGGTTGTCTCAGCCGAGACAGCTGCAAGGTCGAAGGGCTTGTTCTCCACGCCGAGTCTGCCGGCGTCGAGCCGGGCTAGGACGAGCAAGTCGGAGAGTAGTGTGTCCATCCGGTCGATCTCGGCGAGCTGCTCCTCGAGGATCTCCTCGTTTTCCGGGTCGGTGGGGTTACGCCGCATCAGCTCCGTGTGGATTTTGGCAAGCGCTAAAGGGGTCTTTAGCTCGTGGGAGGCGTCGGCGATGAAGGTGCGCTGGCGTCTGAAGGAGTCCTCGACTGGCTGCATCGCCCGGCGGGCCATGTACAGTCCGCCGAGGCCTGCTAACAGGAGTCCCCCGAGACCGACGGGTACTAGGATGAGGAGCAGGTTGCGCACCCTCTCCCAGACTACCTGGCGCAACTGCGCGGCTTGCACGACGCCTACCTGCCCTTCAGACCCGCTTACAGGGATGCTTACCGCCCGCACTTCTTCGTCGTTGGGCCCTTGAACCGTCTTAGTGATCGTCACCCCTTCTCGGGCGGTCCTTTGAGCCAGCTCTTCGAAGGGCAGGCCAAAAGACGCAGACGAGGAGCTTGAGTCCAAGACCCTGCTGGTGCCCTCGCTGTCCCCGCTGGCGGGTGGCACCACAGCGATCACGCCGATGTCTGACTCCGTGCTCGCCTGGAGGGGGCCCACGGGAGCGTCGGGAGGACGGTTTCGCTCTTCGCGGTTTAGTGTCCCTTCGTAGTCCCGGCGCAGCAAGACCTTCATGTAGTCGGATGCTCCCTCCGCCTTTTGGGCGAGCAGTTCATCCTGCTGGGCGGCTGTGTGCCGCCAGAAGCTCACTACCACAACCGCTCCTAAGACCATTAGGATCAGCGCGAAGATGCCGACGTAGCCTAAAGTGAGTCGATTGCGGATGCGTTGGAGCACGGCTCTTCAATTCTCCTGCTAAGCTTGGGGCTTGAAGGTGTAGCCCACGTCTTACCCGCATACTATTACACTTTCCCCTACCGTAGACACTCCTGCGAACGTTCCTATGAGAATTCATAGGTTCGTCAAAGTCTCCTCGCTAGCTCGCCAGAGGTTCGGATAGTGTCTGGCACATCACGAGCGACGCGGTTGCGGGTAGGGTTTATGAGGTTGACGTTGCTCGCGAGACTTGTCGGTGCTCGGACTTTCAGATCAGGAACGTCACCTACAAGCATCTAACGGCGGCGACCATCGCGCACGCTAAGAGCAGTAGTTGCTCCTGCTGCGGGCATAGGGTTCTGAACCGAGTCCTCTCGGAAGTCGTAGAGGAAGATGAACTTCTCGGGTGGTTTGTTGGCGACTTGCTTTGTGCAGATTGCGTGGGCCGCGGGGTACTAGTTGTGATCGTACTCAGGATCGGTTTGCTAACCGCTGGCCTCGACTTGGGCCTCGATCTCGACTGGGATGCCGAACGGCAGCTCCGCCAGGCCTACTGCTGAGCGGGCGTGCCCTCCCACTTCAGGGCCGTACACCTCGATTATCAAGTCCGAGAAGCCATTGATAACGCTCGGTTGCTGGGCAAAGCCGGGCGCCGAATTAACCATTCCAAAGACCTTCAGCCATGCCCTTACTCGATCCAGATCTCCCAACGCACGCTTGAGGCTAGCGAGCATCGACAGCGCCGTTAGACGCGCTGCCTGGTATGCCTGTTCCGACGGTACTTCCGCTCCTACTTTGCCGAATGGTCCTGCCAGCGAGCCATCCGGGTTCTGAGGACCATGCCCGGAGATGTAGGTGCGGTTACCGTGTACCCGCACCCATGAGAAAGGCAAGTAGACTCCCGGTGGAGTCTTCATTTGTTGTGGCAACGTCAACCCCAGTTCCTCCAGCTTGGCTTCGATCTTCATCGACTTCCTTCTCCCTTGCTTGCGTTTTTATGAAGGATGGCACTTGTCGAAGCTCGATGCATCCCCAAAGAAACGTGAAAGAGGCCACGACGGAAAGAAGCGGTAGGGAAGATAAGGGCGAGGGGGTGCTGGACACAAGGCAAGGGGCCGACTCAAGGAAGCTGGAGGTTCATCCCGCTCGAACACCCGGCGCTCTCGTTTGCTCTAGCCCCGGTCCGCTACCTGTAGGGCTCTGCGAGGGCATCCGGGTGTTTTCTGCATCGACCCTCACTAGCTGGCATCATGACAGAGCGTACTTACTGGCCCGCTGGGGAAAGCGGGAGAGAGGAGGCGAAGCACCAAGATGTTTGCCCGACTGACCAGGCTTGGAGGATCCCCAGAGCAGATGGATGAGGGCTTGCGCCATCTCAGGGAGCGAATCATACCGCGAATCCAACAGCAGGACGGCTACAACGGGTTCATCGCTCTTGGTGACAGCGAGACAGGCGAGGTGATCGGCATTTCCCTTTGGGAAAGTGAGCGGGCCCTGCAGGCTACTGAAGAGGAAGCTAACCGTTTACGGGTGGAGACTGCAGAAGCTACGGGCGCAGCGCTAGCGGGCGTAGAGAGCTATGAAGTTCCCATCCTCGAACTACGATTGGCGCGTGGAGAACGAGACAGAGGGCTAATGGACCATCTGACCGGAGGATAAGCAAAACCTTTCTAAAATCTGCCACTAGCGACAGGTTGGCCTGGAGAGGGCCGGGGTTCTATATCAGGAACTCCGGCTCTTTTTCTACTTCCACATTTGGAAAAATAGTCCATTTGGACCATGAATTGTCTCTAAGACGCCCCTATGATCGTGACCGTACGGGGAAAGGACCAGAAAAGGAGACGGCTCTATATGATGGAGCGCGAACTACGTACCCCTTATGTTAGTAGTGAGGGCAGGTGCGATCATAGTTACCCTATCGTGGTAACCCCCACCGAAGCTGGATCGTACTATTACGCTAGCTGCCTTGCGTGCCGAACCAGAGGCCCCAAGCGTTCCAGCAGCGGGGCCGCACACCGGGCGCTAAAAGAGGGGGTGGAGCGCTTACACCAACCAAGCCTCCGGCCCTCTCTATTGCCCATAACCCCGGTCTGCTGCCTATAGGGCAGGGTACGGTGATCGAAGACGATCCTTGCCACAGCTTATGTGGTGACTGAATCTGCAACTGCGAATAACACGATTAGATGTTTTGGTCGCCACATTCAGGAGCGTCTCGTCCTCCTTCGGTGGGTATCGAGGGATAGCCGATCGGACCGGGGCTATGGGAAGATCTCTCATCGCCTTCTTATAAACGTGCTCTAGGATGCCAGGCCATGGGGTGCGTGATGAGATATGCTCAGAACTCTTTCCCGAGTCTGAGTACTCCGTCCCTAGATAGTCTCCTCGAGCTTTCTCCCCACGCCCCCTTTTTATCGCCGAGGTCCCACCCAACTGGCATACCCCGTTCATTACTCCGGGACCTCGGATTTCTTTTGCGCTGTGCCATAGAAACGCCTAGGAAAAGGTCTAGCGTAGCCGAGCCCTGAGCAGGTAAAGTAATGAGGAGCCCGGCGACAGGGAGCAATGGGGAGACTGTGCCGCCGGGCTCAACTGTGGATTGTAGGGAAGGGGGGAGTTTTCCACGATATATAGCGGTTTATCCACAGCATAGGCATTGTATACCGCCGCGTAGGACGTCCGACTACGTATGAATAGTGCAGAACTTTGGCCTGGAAACATTAACTTTGTGGCAGAGGCTGCAATCAACGATAGATAGGGCGTAAGTGCCTTTAGGTTAAGCGAGGTATACCTTGTTCCGTGCGCCCGATTGTGTGTACCGTAGCGTTAAAGGGGCCGGACCTCCCCACACATCTGGTACATGTAGTGGTCTCCCCGTCCGGCCCCTCTTTGTAAGACCCGATGCCCGTATCGGTAATAGAGTCGGTAGTAGTTAGGGAAAAGGAGGATACGGGCATCAGGGTCTAGGGTGTAGGATGAAGCAAGCGAAAAGCCGACGCATGACCCAAATGCACTATTTTTACTGGTGGTTGATTTTCTACCACCAACCCCTAGACCTATCGGATCGGGGCTATTGGCCAGCGCCAGCTCCTAATTGACTATTTTCTATTAGCGTGTGTCCTAGAGAATCAGAAGGTGGACGAAGAAGACGCAATATGAGATGCCCGGTTCGCTGAGTCGGAGGAAGAAGTTGCAGGCGTCTGCTGGTACTGCGGAGCCAAGCTAAGAGATGGCTATGACCGTGCCCCGCTGTGCCGGTATGCCTGGGAGAGGAGGAGAGCTGATCCGCAGGGAGACGACTGTAGCTTTTGAAAAATAGTCCATTTGGATCATGACAGCAGCCCTTCGCGTTGCGTAGAGTGCCTATATAAACCGGGCTGGCGCAACCCACAAGGCTTTCCAACCACGAGAATAACCCGCCAGCCCGAATATAAGAGCCGGGCTGGCACCGATTATCCGCTCCACATGCATAGCAGCCAGCTCGTCTCGGGCCGGGCCCGATTTACACCCTATTTATCGCCATTACGCCCGGCCCCTTTTCTTTTGCTCATAGCCCCGGTCCGCTGCCTAGCTTCTTTTCTAGCGCCAGCCCCTTCCGTATCTTGTATTGACCGGGGCTCTAACGAAACCGTTCCAAGGATGCATTCGTATAACGGACTTCCGGACGAATGCGGAAAGTGAAAGGAGGTGAAAGCGTGCGACGAGCACTGTTAGCTATGGTTGTGGCAGGGTTATTGATAGCGGGGACTGCTTCGCCAGCGCTGGCCTTCCACCATAGTTTCCTTCCAGGAGGTCAGTGCGGACAGAGTGAGAACGCAGGAGGTAACAACCCGACCGCCATAGGTGCCATCAAGGAGCACAATACTGTACAAGGCAGCAACCTGCCGTTGCCGCCGACGGGTACTCCTGCCGTTGAGCACTCAGACCAGATTACATCGCCACCTACTGAGGCGACCTGCCCAGCTCCACAAAAGTGATCTATGTAGGAGGAGTTATAAGTAAGCAGGGGCCGGGTATAGGTGCTCTTCTGCCCGGCCCTTTCTTTTGCCCATAGCCCCGGTCCGCTGCCTATAGACCCCGTCGGCAGGGGTGGCGCTATCTCCCGCAAATACTTTGCGAAGTATGCTTCTTTTCTATCTTCAACCCCTACCTTGTGGGACCGGGGTAACGAGCAAATCTCTCACCGCCTTCTTATAAACGTGCTCTAGGATTCTAGGCCACAAGGAATGCGCCAGGCGCATGGTCCAGATGGACTATCTTTTACACATTCTCGAAGCTAAGGCTCTAGTGCTTGTAACGCCAGAAGGCGGATAGGTTTTGAGAATACAGTTTCTCACAAGCTATCCCGTTCTTTTCTTTGCGCTCGGCATCCCCTACGACAACAGACCGGAGCTATGGAGGTTTTAGTGCTGTCCGGCCTTTGCCCATAGGTTGCAGGCTGCGCCTCCAATGTTTCGTTTGAACGATCCCGGGCAATTATGCTGGAGAGAACCTTAAAGGAGGGCTTAGGCCCTTATAGTGCGAGGAGAATAGATGGCTCAGTATGGCGATATAGTTATTTGCCCGAAGTGTGGCCAAGAGGGAGAGGTGTGTGAGTACGGTGGAGAACGAGCGCTCGTCATCCACCGGCAGCACCTTGTGACCAGAGAACTGCCCGAAGATGGCGAGGTTAGTTGGTGGTCTTCTGGGCATAGCCCTGGCGGCGAGGTGTGTGGCGTAGACGCTGAAACTATCCGCCAGCTCTCCTACAGCTAAGCGCCTTTGTCCCTAGCCCCGGTGAGCTACCCCTAGAGGGCATAGGGCGTCGCGAGCGTCGGCGCCGAGGGTCTACTCTCTGTGGGGTGACTAAAACACAACACATCTCCTGCTGCGATATAACAATTTAGTCACCACGCCTAATACTTAGAGTGCGTTTCAAAACCGGTGAGCTGGGCACCACAGCCCCGGCTCTATTGGCTAGTCTCCAGGTAAAGGACTAGGCGAGACGTGTGTTTTTCATGAACGCCTCCACATCCCAGACGACCTGCTCGGGGGCTCCCAGTGCACCGCGTGGCCGGTCGCGGGGTACACCCTCAACGTGGCATCGGGAATCGTACTCGCAAGCCGGTCCTGTTCTTCGCGTGGGAAGACGGCGTCCTGCTCTCCCCACATGATCAACGTCGGCGCGTTAATCTCACCAAGCCGGGCCGCATGATCGGGTGTAAGGATCACCCCCTCCATATAATCGCGCCAGACGTGAGTCGGGAGCTTGAGGCTCGCGGAGACCGCCGGCGAGAGGAACTCGCCCGGAACCGGATGGTGGATCGTGCTCACCTGGAACTCCCGCGCGAACTCGGACGGGATGGGATCTTCGAGCGCGCGCACCTCCTCCCCTAGCCCCAACATTGTCTCGTTATTCGCTCCCATTATTGCTGCCCCTATCAGGACGAGACGACTAACGCACTGTGGATAGCTCAGCGCCACCCGTGGCGCGATCAAAGTGCCTCCAGAATGACCAACGATGGTCGCTTCGTTGATCCCGACCGCGTCCATAAACGCATCTACGTCGACGGCCAAGTCGTCCACCGTGTAGCAGCATTCGGGCTTATCCGAGTCTCCGTGTCCGCGCTGGTGGAACGCAAAGGCATGGTAGGCGGGAGAGAGTAAGAGAAACACCCGGCTGAAGGAGAACCACGAATCGGAGTACCCGTGAAGGAAGATGATGGCTTCCCCTGTTGGATCTCCCTGCTCGGCGTAGGGCATTCGCGGACCCGGCGTGAGCTGCGTCGTAGCGAACCGAAGCTGGGAAGGATCCTGTTGCATACACTGTCTCCTTTCTTCCCTTGCTGAGGCGACCCCTGAAGTATTCTTAGGCGGTGGGTCTTATGTTCTGGTTGAGGCGGAACAGGTTGGTAGGGTCATATTTGTTCTTAAGCGCCACCAGCTGCTCGTAGTTCGCGCCGTAGGCATCGCGCAGCAGCTGGTCCCCTTCTTCTAAGAAGCCGGGGAAGTTCAGGTACATCCCGCCGTCAGAGAAGCGTCGCATGTCGGAGAAACACCTCCTGCCCCAGGCTATGTTCGCTTCATCGTCTTGCGGCCTTTCCCAATTGGCCTCGATTCCGATCAGGATGGGGGCACTGCGGTCGCCGAAAGCGGTCTCGCCGGCCCCGACTCGACTCGTGGCGCCGCCTTGGTACCAGACGTCGATGGTGGAGTGGCCGGAGGGGGCTGCCCATGCGTGCTCCATGAGGCGTTCGATCACCTCGTCGCTAAGGCCGTCCACGTTCACCGACTTCCAATAATAGTGCCACCCGTTGGGGTAGTCCTCGTCCAGGACGGCTTGCGCCTCGGTGTACGGCATCCTCGCGCTTAGGTCCGCGATGGGCCCGCCTAGCTCGCGCAGGGGCCGCAACACTCGCTCGCCCTCCTCTACGTCGCCTACGTACATGGCCAGGAGCGCCACGTAGGGTTCTCCGTGCCACCGTTCAGGGAAGATCTCCACGGGAGGGACGTGGCCCAGAACACCCAAAGGGCTCACCTCGTCGGGCGCTTCGGCCACGTACTCTTCGCAGAACTTCAGCACCTCCCTGGTCCTATCGCCGGGGTAGAGCACGAAGCAGAACATCACCTCAGGTCCCACCGGGTGCAGGCGGTACTCGAAGGAGGTGACGACGCCGAAGTTGCCTCCGCCGCCCCTTATGCCCCAGAAGAGGTCTTCGTTCTCGGTCTCGCTGGCCGTGAGGAAGCGGCCGTCGGCGGTGACGACGTCCACCGAGACGAGATTGTCGGAGCTAAGGCCGTACTTCCTTCGTAGCCAGCCGATGCCGCCGCCCAGGGTCAGCCCGGCGATCCCCGTCTCTGAGACCACGCCCAGGGGCGTAGCCAGCCCGAAGACCTGTGTCTCACGGTCGAGGTCGCCCAAGGTAGCGCCTCCTTCGGCGCGGGCCGTGCGCCGCTTGGGGTCGACGCGGATCCCTCTCATAGCAGAGAGGTCGATGACGAGGCCGCCGTCGCAGACGGCGTTGCCGGCGACGTTGTGACCACCACCGCGCACCGCTACGAGGAGATCGTTTTCGCGGGCGAAGTTCACTGAGTCGATGACGTCGGCGACGCCGACGCAACGGGCGATGAGAGTTGGACGCTTATCGATCAAGCCGTTCCAGATTAGGCGAGCTTCCTCGTAGCCGGCATCGCCGGGACGAAGCAACTCGTCACGCAGTCTCGATCCGAACCGTTCTACGATCGCTTCGCCGAGCGCGGCATCCGCCCCTGTGAGTGTGACGATTCGTAGATCCGCCATAACCCATCGCTCCTTTCTCGGTATCCCTAACAGATTAACTGTTTACGAAGCCTTACGTTCGTTTACGAAGCCTTACGCTCGCGCAGGAGGCGACGCGCATCTACAAATGTGGCCTTTTTCCCGAAGAGCTTGCTTTCACCCTGTTTTTCTAATGTCTGGGTCTCGCCATTTGCCCGCGCACGTCCTGCCAGCATGGGGGCGAGGGAGGACTGTGTGCCTCGCTCTGTTTTTCGCTTCGCATTCCCATTATGGCAGTAGTATCGGGCCGCGCATCGGCCAAGTGAGCCGTTTCTCTTCTAGGACTTTAGTCGGAGGGGCGATGGGAACGGGGTTTAGGAGTGCACCGGGAAGGATGGGCGCTTCGTTTCCCCAAGAAGGGGCCGCTACTCGGGCGCAAACAGTTCTGTAGCGGCCTGCTTCGGTGTCTTGCGATCGTGCTTAAGCGTAGCATAGGCAGATAAGCGCGCATCCGAGGTGCAGGAACGCCTCGTGAATATCCTATTCAGATAGCTGCATGTCTTTCCCACCCGGCAAAAACAGAGCCGGGGTTGTTAGCGACCCCGGCCCTTAGCTCTAGGAGACTCTCATCTGGCTTAGTCGAAATTGACACTTCCGAAACTGCTGGAGGGATCTGATATGACGAACTGGCCGTTTCCTGGGCCGAAGTCAAGACCGTTGCCAAAGTCGCCGTCGATAAAGTTGGGGACAAAACCATCGCCAAAGTCGCCGTTTACAAAGCCGCCGCTACCTAAGAAGGTGTCTCCGCCAAAGCTTGATTCTGCTGGTGTGAACGTTGTGTCTTGGGCCATGGCGGGAGCGGCCATCACCAACATCGTCGCCACCGCAGATACCACCGCTAGCATCATCTTGATACGTCTCATAAGAACTCTCTACCTCCTTATATAAGATGGAGGGCCCGTCGACCCCGCCACGTCGATTAACAGTTCAATTCTTACATAAGCGCGGTGCTGTGCCTGTGACTTAGTTACGGCTGCCGCATCAAACGAGCGTTTAATGACGGTGCTGCTAGCTGCTGCTAGCTCAGCGGATGATCCGGTCCCCGGAAATCCTCCATCAAGCGTGGGGGGATTGTCACTCGCCTCACCACATCATCGAATAACCCTAGCTCCCTGGCGGCGAGCATATAGGTAAGGATGATCAACTCGGACTCCTTGTTCCGAAGAGCCAAGGCCGCTGGATCCTCTGTGGGCTTAAAAAGCTTCCTCTCAGCCCGCTGTATGTCGTCAAGCTCGTTATGGATCAGTTGGGCTATCTTTTCTGCTGCGGTATCCCGATCAATAGTCATCTCCCGAAGAACCTCCTCCAGAACCCCTTGGACCGTTCGGCCTCCAGCACCCAGTCATGGGGTACTATTGCCATGTCACATCCTCCCTTCAGAACTTGTCGTCAGGGCATATCGTACCTCTACCCCGACCCCTCTAGGTCACCAGATAGAGTTCCTTCCCATACCGACGGTCTCGAACATGCTGGGGCACTCCGACCCGACGATGACCTTGAGGCGCTATGTCCGCGTCCTCGAAGACATGCGCCAGGAGGCGGCGCAGGCGATGGACGACCTCTTCTGACCCCACGCCGTACCATAAACTGGGTTTACCCCTACTGGGTAGGCGCAAGCTCTCTTCCTCAGAAATAGTTCACTGCAACTATATGAATAGTCCATTAGCTCATGCAGTTTCCTCACCTCAGTAGTAAGCTGCACTCGCGGTGAAAACGGTCTGGCAAGGTGGGGAGTATTTGCCACGTGAACTTGAACACTGTCACTGAAGTTCCGCATGTAAACGGAACCAGTGGTGAGGTTTTCGATTGGCGGGAAAGAGACAGCTGGCTAGCCGGCGGCACCTGCCCTTGTTTTTGGTTCCATCCTAGCCCCGAAAGGAGACCGTATGGACTTTGGAGTCACCTTCCAGACCGACCCGCCGGCCTGGCGCGTAGTCGAGTTGACCAAACGGGCTGAGCAGCTCGGCTTCACGCACGCATGGACGTTTGACTCGCATATCCTCTGGCAGGAACCTTATGTCATCAACTCGCAAATGCTCTCGGCCACGGAGAGGATGATGGTGGGCCCGCTGGTCACAAACCCCGCTACCCGCGACCCTTCGGTTACGGCCTCCCTCTTTGCCACCCTAAACGACATGTTCGGCAACCGCACGATCTGCGGCATAGGACGCGGCGATTCGGCCCGGCGCGTCCTTGGCAAGAAGCCAGCGACCCTTGCCCACGTCGAGGAGTCCATCCGCATCATAAAGGACCTCGTCGAGGGCCGTGAGACGGATATCGGTGGCAAGAAGGTACGAATCCCCTGGGCCAAGAACGGCAAGCTCGAGGTGTGGATGGCCGGCTATGGCCCGAAGGCCCTCGCCCTAACCGGACGGCTTGCCGACGGCTTCATCCTGCAGCTTGCCGACCTGTACCTGCTCGAGTGGAGCATGCGCTACGTCCACGATGCGGCGATCGCAGCAGGTCGCGACCCGAAGAGCGTCAAGGTCTGCGTCGCCGCTCCCGCCTACGCCGGAAGTGACCTAGCCCACCAGCATAATCAGTGCCGCTGGTTCGGGGGGATGGTCGGCAACCACGTCGCCGATCTTGTCGCCCGCTACGGTGAGAGGCGAGAGATCCCGGGTGCGCTAACCGACTATATAAAAGCCCGGCAGGACTACGACTACGGTCACCACGGTAAGGCCGGCAATCCCTCGACCGACTTCGTCCCCGACGACATCGTGGAGCGCTTCTGCGTTCTGGGGACCGTCGAGGATCATATAGCGAAGCTCGAAGTGCTCAAAGAGCTTGGGGTGGACCAGTTCAACATCTACCTCATGCACGATGCCAAAGAAGAGACGCTCGATGCCTATGAGAAGGAGATCATACCGGCCCTAGAAGCGCAGTCCCCAGTATAGAGCGACGGGCTAGTAGCTACGCGGCTGCGGAACGGGTAAAGGTTTTAAGGAAAGGAGATTAGATGCCGATTGATACCGCTTTGATCGGGGCGCTGCATGTTGAGTACCTGAGAAAGCGGGACGTTCGGGGCATCAAGTACCCTCACCACACCCTCTTCCAGACCTCGACCATCGACGCCTTGCTGAGCGGCAACTACGAGGGTGACGTCAGCTTTGCGGAACTTCAGGCCAGCGGCGATTTCGGCCTCGGTACTTTTGACGCGTTGGACGGCGAGATGATCGCACTCGATGGTGACTTCTACCAGGTGAAGGCGGACGGGAGGGCCTACGAGGTCGATGAGCGGTTGAAGACCCCGTTCGCCGTTGTCACCTTCTTTGAGCCTGACTTGCGCCAGGCGCTCGCCGGCCCGATGGGCTACGTAGACCTCTGCACGTGCTTGGACCGCATCCTCGGCGACGCGAACCTGTGCCACGCCGTTCGAGTAGACGGCCGTTTCCGCTACGTCAAGGCGCGCAGCGTGCCCAGGCAGCGCAAGCCCTACCCGCCCCTCGTCGAAGTGGTCAAGCACCAACCGACCTTCGAGCTGCGCGACGTCAGGGGCAGCTTCGTGGGCTTCCGCTTTCCAAATTATGCCCAAGGGCTCAACGTGCCGGGCTATCACTTCCACTTCGTCACCGAGGACAGGCGAGCCGGTGGGCACCTGCTCGAGTGCCGGATGGCCCGCGGCGAGCTTTATGTCGATCACGAAGTGGACCTACGACTCGAGCTTCCGGCCGGAATCGAGGCAGCCGAGCCCGACACGAGCCCGGACAAAAGCGACGCGTTAAACCGAGTCGAAAAAGCGTAGCGGACGGAAACGCCGTCTCCGTCATGCGTCAGGAGGCGGCGCGAGCGATGGACGACCTCTTCTGACCCCAACACCCTGGCACATAGTACGACAAGGTGACTCGCTAGAGGTGACCGGATTACCGATATTTACGGCTCTCTAGGACACCATGCGGCGCGCGAAAGGAGGCGGCCTTCTTGAGCAGAATCCGGCTTACGGGACGGCTCGCGCTTTTTCTTGTCTCTTCGAAACGATTCACAGCCAGAGCCAGACCGATCCTCTATACTGACTACCGCACGCACTGAGTAGTTGCGTTCCCTCTAGATGGGCTGAAGTAGGAAAAGGGGTGTAATTGTGACACAGAGACTTCCGACAGACAGGCTCCCGAAGAGGCCCATCCCAGGCGGGGGTACTGTGAGCTGGAGTGCTTTCGTAGAGCGGCTCCCCTGGTGGGCCGGATCGGTAACTACGGTGGCCATTTTAGGGGCGTTCGCCATCTACGGGATCTGGGTAACGTTCCTCGCATCGGTGGCGGAGTACCCCGGAGTCGACGGATACTTGCTCTCTCCTATGTATTCGCCGCCTGTACCCAGCCCTTGGTACTGGCTCTCGCCGGCGATATTGGTCCTATGGATACCTCTGGGGTTCCGGCTTACGTGCTACTACTATCGTAAGGCGTACTACAGGGCGTTCTTCTGGGATCCACCGAACTGCTCCGAAAGAGCCCAGGAGCACGAGCCGCGGAACCCGGAGAATTATCGAGGCGAGAGGAATTTTTTCATCTTTAACAACGTCCACCGCTACTTCCTCTACGCATCGATAATGTTGGTGGCGTTTCTCTGGTACGAAACGGTTCGCGCGTTCTTCCCAGATGGGTTTCCAAGTGGGTTCGGGATCACCATCGGCTCGCTACTTTTCCTGCTAAACCTAGTCCTGCTCTCGGCTTACACCTTTGGTTGCCATGCCATGCGGCATCTCGTTGGAGGTAGGGTGGACTGTTATTCGTGCGTAAGAGCGGGTGGCGCGCGTCGCAAAGCACATCAGTGGATCAGCATTCTGACCGGACGGCACATGTTCTGGGCATGGGTCAGCCTGTTCTCAGTGTGGGCGGCGGACGTATACGTACGGTTGCTTATGGCAGGTCTACTACCTGATTTGAGGTTGATTTAACGTGGAGAGAGACGGACACACAAACGGCGCGCGTGACCGGCACGAGGTGCAAGAGCACGACGTCCTGATCATCGGCGCCGGAGGTGCCGGGCTACGGGCGGCGATCGCCGCCACCGAGAGGGAGCTTTCGGTCGGCATCGTCACCAAGTCGCTCCTGGGCAAGGCTCACACGGTGATGGCCGAGGGTGGCATGGCGGCGGCTGTGGGGAACGTGGCCCCGAATGACAACTGGCAGACGCACTTCATGGACACTATGAAGAGCGGCAAGTTCATCAACAACTGGCGGATGGCGGAGATCTTCGCCAAGGAGGCCCCGGATAGGGTCTACGAGCTCGAGCAATGGGGCGCTCTTTTCAACCGGACGTCGGAGGGCAAGATCTCCCAGCGCGCATTCGGGGGTCACACCTACAACCGGCTCTGCCACGTCGCCGACCGCACGGGGCTGGAGATGATCCGGACCCTGCAGGAGAAGGTCCTCGCCACCGACACGAAGGTCTATATGGAGACCACCGTCACTAAGCTATTCAAGAAAGACGGCCGGATTGTCGGTGCTCTCGCTTACACCCGTGAGTCAGGCAAGTTCATCCACTTCAAGTGCAAAGCGGTCGTGATGGCGACCGGCGGCTGGGGTCGCATCTACAAGGTCACCTCCAACTCCTGGGAGGGCACCGGGGACGGCGCCGTCCTGGCCTACGAGGTTGGGGCCGAGCTCATGGACATGGAGATGGTGCAGTTCCACCCGACGGGGATGGTTTGGCCCCCGGGGGTGCGCGGCATCCTCGTGACCGAGGGGGTGCGCGGCGAGGGCGGTATCTTGACGAACGCCGAAGGCGAGCGGTACATGGAGCGCTACGACCCCGAAAAGATGGAGCTCTCGACGCGCGACGTGGTTGCCCGGGCCAACTACACTGAGGTTCAGGAGGGCCGGGGTAGCGAGCACGGCGGGGTGTACCTGGACATCACACCCCTGGGCTACGGCAACATCATGAAGAAGCTCTCCACTATGTACGAGCAGTTCCACAAGCTCGCCGACATAGACATCTCCGAGGAGCCGATGGAGGTCTTCCCGACCGTGCATTACACGATGGGCGGGATCAGGGTAGACGACGCCGAGACCTGCGCGACCAACGTGCCCGGGCTGTTCGCGGCCGGCGAGTGCGCCGCGGGACTGCACGGGGCAAACCGATTGGGCGGTAACTCGCTCACCGACTTGCTCGTCTTCGGCCGCAGGGCTGGCGAGGGGGCGGCGGAGTACGTGAAGTCCAACGGCTACTCGATGGAGATCGAGGCTTCCGAGGTGGAGGCCGAGAAGAAGCGAGTTCTGGAGCCGCTGGAGAAGCCGGGGAGCGACGATAACGAGAACCCGTACACGATCCAGCAGGAGCTCCAGGAGGCGATGATGGAGCATGCGAACCTGATGCGGATCGAGGAGTCGCTAAATGAGGGGCTCGAGAAGGTTCTGGCACTCAAGGACCGGCTGCCGAACGTGAAGGTCCACGGCTCGACACTCTTCAACCCGGGCTGGCACACGGTGCAAGATAACCGGTACCTGGTCCAGATCTCGGAGACCATCCTGAGGAGTGCCCTTAAGCGCAAGGAGCAGCGCGGGGCGCAGTGGCGCCTGGATTACGAGGGCCAGGACGAGGAGCTCGGGAACATCAACTTTATCGTCAAGAAGGACGAGCAGGGAGAGATCAGCATCGAGGAGCGGGAGATATCGCCGATGCCGGAACACCTGGCGAAACTGTTTGAGGAGGAGGAGTAGGGGATGACGGAGAACAACGGCCGGAGCGAGGAGGCCTCCAAGGCTTATGCCGACGTCCACCAGGACGAGCTGGAGGCTGCAGGTGGCGAGACCGCAAAGCTCAAGATCTTCCGGGGCGACGCGGAGGGCGGGGAGGAGGTCGAGTACGAGATACCGGCCGTTGAGGGGATGGTTATCCTCGACGCGGTCCTGGCCATCCAGGCCCGAGAGGCGACCGACCTGGCGGTACGCTGGAACTGCAAGGCCGGCCACTGCGGATCATGCAGCGCGGAGGTCAACGGCAAGCCGAAGCTTATGTGCACGACGCGGATCGATGCGTACGAGGAGGAGATCCACGTGCGCCCCATGCGGGCGTTCCCGCTGATAAAGGATCTCGTCACGGACGTCTCGTGGAACTACGAGGTATCCCGTTCGATCACACCGTTCACCACCGATGAGCAGGCGCCGTTCATAATGTACGAGGAGGATGTAGAGAGGCTCTACGAGCCGAAGAAGTGCATCGAGTGCTTTATGTGCCAGGACGTCTGCCACGTCTTGCGCACCCACCACAAGCACCCCGAGTTTGCCGGTCCGCGCTTCATGTGCAGGGTACAGTGGCTAGAGATGCACCCGAAGGACACCGAGAGTCGCCTGCACTACCTCAAAGAGGGTCGCGGCGGTGTCGGGTTCTGCAACATAACTAAGTGCTGCACGGAGGTCTGTCCGGCCGGGATCAACATCACCGACAACTCCATCATCCCCCTCAAGGAGCGCGTCGCCGACGAATACTTCGACCCGGCCAGATGGCTGATGCGCAAGATCCGGGGCCGCAGGAGCCCGAAGACCGGCGCCGCCGTGGGGAGGAACGGTAACAGAAACGGCGGGTGAACAGAGAGCGGACGACGGGCTTCGAACCCGCGACCTCCAGCTTGGGAAGCTGGCGCTCTACCAACTGAGCTACGTCCGCGCGCGGGCTATTCTAACACGCCAGGTATAGCTCATTGTCATGAACCCTCCAGAATATA
Source organism: Rubrobacteraceae bacterium (assembly GCA_035642415.1). Lineage (GTDB taxonomy): Bacteria > Actinomycetota > Rubrobacteria > Rubrobacterales > Rubrobacteraceae > Rubrobacter_F. The sequence goes on along the minus strand of DASQSI010000166.1, from coordinate 22,613 downwards.
GGTTTTGTCCCCGCTGCGGTGGCCGACTCGAACTTCGCGCGCTTAAAGACAGCGAGCCCGAACGGCTTGTGTGCCGCGAGTGCTCCTTCGTTTTCTACCAGGGGCCGAAGCTGGTCGCAGCGGCGATCTTCGAGCTCGACGGGGGCATACTCCTCACCAAGCGCGCCATAAACCCGGGCTACGGCAAGTGGACCTTCCCCGGTGGTTTCGTGGAGCGCGGCGAGAAGGCCGAGACCACCGCCGAGCGTGAGGCGCTCGAAGAGTCAGGCGTCAAGATCGAGGTCACTGACCTCATTGGCCTGTACACTTATGAGGGCCAAGTCCCGGCGATAGCGGTGTTCGCCGCTAGGGCCACCGGCGGCGAACCGAAGCCCCTGGACGAGACGATGGCTGTAAAAAGCTTCCCCCGCGATGACCTCCCGTGGTCTGAGATGGCCTTCCCGAGCACCGAGCATGCGCTCAAGGACTACCTACGCGGGTTCTAACGCTTATTTCTCTAGCAGGCTCTCGGTCCCGACCCTGCGGACTACAGCTTACCCCTAGGACTCTTCCCCTCCAAGGGAGAGCGCCTCTTCCACGGCCGTGGCAATCTCCTCCTCATCGACAAGTCTTCCTACGCCCGCTTCCTCTTCAGCGGAGGCCATGGCTCCTTCGGCGGGGCCGACGAAGTGGTGGCCCCAGCCTTTCAGGGTCTCGACGTTGCGCCGGGTGGCCGGGTTGGCCCACATCTCAGGGTTCATAGCCGGAGCCCAGAGAACGTTTTTGGCGCCAGCGAGGATAGTGGCTGAAAGTATATCGTCGCCGAGCCCGATAGCGACGCGGGCCATCGCGTCGGCGGTGGCGGGAGCTATAAGAACGAGGTCAGCCCAGCGGGCGAGCGTTACATGCTCGACGCGGCCCGACTCTACCCACCAGGTCTTCTCGGTGTGGACCGGGGCTCCCGCGGCTATGGCGAGGGTCTCTTCGGGGATAAAGTGAAAGGCAGCTTCGGTGGCTATCACCTTGACCTCGTAGCCGGCCTCGCGGAGGCGCCGGATCACGCCCGGTGCTTTGTATGCGGCGATGCCGCCCGTTACTCCGACGAGTATCTTCATATTGTTCTAATCTTACCTACCATTCTAGTTATATTTTAGCGCCCTACTCACTGAGGGAGCATCAGGGAGGGTCAGTTTCGAGTTGGCGGACTAGTATCATCTCACCAACGTTCGAAACTACAAAACAACCTCAGCTGCGGTCCCGTACCTTGCTGGCTCGCTCCGGCGGCTCTGAATTAGAATTGGCAAAAGGCTAGCTCTAAAGAAGATGCGAGGAGCACTCAACCACATCCTAGCCGCGCTACTGAGCATGAATAACTTGTTTAGGGAAGTAAATCTCCTCACCCGAGGTTCTTTGGGGCCGGCACTTCGTCAGCCGCTACGCCAGCCTCCGCAGGACATAGTAGCAACGCAGTAAAGACCCAAAGGTAAAATTTGAAAGGGATTAACAGGAGGTGGCCAAGAAATGAAGCCCACGCTCCGTCTGAGTAATACATAGATTGGCAAAGGTTCAGGTGAATAGGGAGCGGTCAGAGTCATGTCTTATGTAACTCACCCTCTCTAACGTCTCCGTGCTGTTATAAAGACACCCAAAAGCAGTTCTGGTGTAGCTCCTACCGCCCACATTTCTTGGCCCAGGTTGTTCGCGGAAACCGTAGCGAGGTGTGGTCATAGCAGAGAGCGGAGCAGCCCCCTATGCGCAAGTCGGGCGGGTAAGAGTTAGCTAGAGAAATAGGTCCAGAGCAGAATGACGTCGAAGAAGAGGGGCGCTACCCCGCCCACGATCATCCTCACACCTGCTATGGTGTGGATAGCGCGCTCGGAGAAGATGCCCAGCCCTCCGCGCTGCCCTCGGCCTCCCCATCTCAGGGCATAAATGTCGAAAGCTAGGCCGTCCAGCCCTCCTAAGGTAAGAAGCAACCCTATAGCCCCAAAGCAGACGGTATCAAGGGCAATAGTACCGCTCCTTGCAGATGCCCAACGCCCCTGGCAGTACTAATTCCCGGCTCGCTCGGCTCCGGGGGCTTGTACGTCTTCGCTGCTACCCTCTGCCGGTTCTTCAGGATGAGGGGGTTGGGCGACTTCCGCTTCAGCCGGCTCCTGGGGGTGGTTCACCTGTTCGTCAGTCAACGAAGCCCTCCTTTGGATTAGGTTACCCCTTGAAAAAGCGCGGCAGAAACGCCGAGCGATACCACGCCTTCATGGAAATTACCAAGCGGCAATGCGAGGCGCTGCCTGGAGAACAAACCCTGGGGCAGAACACCCAAAGGCTCCCCGCTGTAACTTAAGGCTCCTTAAGAAGCTTCACGAGTTCTTTAGGTAGAGGAGTATCAATGCTCCGACTTGAAGGCATCTGGGTTGCTAAGGCTCCAGCTCTGCTGTTTAGTTTGTCCGTCTATGGGCTATAACTTTGATGTTCCTCTAAGCTCCTACAGAGGAGTGCATGCCAATGGACGAGCAAGAGCAACAGCGGCTAAACAAGGCGGCGCCTCCTTGCCGTTCTCCACACGCAAGTATATAAACGCCTATGGAAGAGGTGCTGAAAGGCAAGGTGGCGATCGTGACCGGCGCCTCCAGCGGTATCGGGGAGGCAACGGTGCGGGCTCTGGCACACCGCGGCGCCGCGGTCGTGCTGGCGGCCCGTGCAGAGGAGAAGATGCGGTTCTTAGAGCGCGAGGTCGCCGCCGCCGGGGGCCAGGCGCTGGCGGTGAAGACCGACGTTACGGACGAAGCCTCTGTTCAAGCGATGGTCGAGCAGACGGTGGAGGAGTTCGGCTCGCTGGATATACTGGTGAATAACGCGGGGCTTGGGCTCTCGGGGCGGGTGGTGGAGCTACGCACCAGCGATATGCGTTACCTGTTCGAGGTAAACCTGGTTGGACCGTTACACTGTGTGCAGGCGGCCCTGCCGTACATGCCGCGGGGTGGGCGCATCGTCAACGTTTCCTCGGTGGTGGGGAAGCGCGCCATCCCCAAGGTCGGGGGGTACTCCGCCACTAAGTTCGCCCTGAACGCGATCTCTGACGCTTTGCGGATCGAGATCGCGGATAGAGGCATTACGGTGACGAGCGTTTATCCAGGGACGACCCGAACGGCGTTCCGGGAGAACTCCCGGCGGACGAAGGACGAGGAGCGTGGCTGGCGTCCCAGAGGGGTATCGGCGGAGAAGGTAGCTAGGAAGATCGTACACGCCGCCGAGCGGGGCGGCCGGGACGTGTATGTCACCAGCGCTGATAGGCTCTTCGTGACCGTGGCGACCCGCTTTCCGGGTCTGACGGATCGTGCGCTCCGCCTCCTCGTGAGGGATTAGCGTCTTGCGCTTCGAAGAGAGCACGTTCCCTGGTAGTCGCCCAGCGTGAGATATATGAGACGGCCCGCCGCTTCTCTAAACATCTCTTGACTGGCCTGGAAACGTGCGGCGGCGCTGAGGCAGGGCCGGGCTCGGCGTGAGGTTAAGCGCGAGGGAAACGTGCTCGTTCTACGAGTGGAGGCTGCTACCGGCACGAAAGCACAACTTGCACTCGGGCTCCTTAAAGGTACCGCAGCCGAGACGGACGAGGACCTCATGCACGAAGAGCCCAGCCTATACAGCCTCGATCCGTCAGGCTACTTGGATCGAATCCTCGACTGGTCGGAGGAAGTGGAGAGGACAGCCTGCCAAGCTTTCGCCGTTGATGGAGACGGGGTATAGGAGCTTCGCACCATGACGCATTTTCCTCGGCAAACCTGTGCAAAATTTAGATAACAAGGAATGGTGAAATTAACGAAGGAGTAGAAGGTTACTAATGTAGTCGAGAAAATCTAGGGAAGAAGAGATCTTAAGTAGAATGAGGAGGATCAGCTCTTGAAATCCCGCACGGAGCGTACAACATACCCTGACAGGACACCGCTGTTGATAAACTTATCGATTGGTGTCAGAAGGTTGTGGCGGATGAGATCCTGAAGGGCATTCGCTATCTCTTTGTCGGTGCGTTCCTTGAGGGTGCCCCGAAGGTCTTTGCGGTTGATCTGGCCGGGTCCGAGAAAAGAGCATAAGGCCGTATAGAGGACGCGGGGGGCGGGGGCGAGGGGGAGCTCCCACACCTCCGGCTCGTACCAGAACTCCCCGATGCCGGCGGCTCTCTCAGGACGCGGGCCACGGGCATCGTAGAGGAGCATTACCTCCGGCAGGACGGTCTTCGCCTTCACGGCCTATTGGAGGACCGTACGGATGGTCTCGCCAACGGCGGGCGTGTGGATCTTGTAATTCGGAGCGAGCCGGTAGGCGAGGTCGCTTATACGCCGCCTGGAACCGTGGATGAGGATGATCTGGCGCGGCGTCAGCTTCTCGGTGATGCACAAGAGCTCGTCCTGAGTGCAGTGTGCGGCGAAGCTAACCTTCTCTACCCGCCAACCCTCCTCCTCGCCCGGGACCTGGGAAGCACCATAAGAGGCCGAAGCGTTGGACGGCAGGATCACAGCGTTGGCAGGATCATCCTGCAGGTTTCTCCGATAAAAGGCCGACGCCCCACCCTGCATCGTCACCGGCGAGGCGATAATGGCGCACGGGTTCGAGAGTATACGCTCGCGAGCCTTGTCGTCATTGGCTACGGGTCGGATGTTCTCCCCGTAAAACAGCTCTTTAGGGTCCGTATGCTGCAGATAGGGCTTCATGTAGCCGAGCTGCTCGGCGTAGAGCCGCTCGGAGGTCGTGACCACCGAGCCGTCCACGTAGATAAAGACGTCGCTGTCGAGGCCGTATTCCTTTTCGTAGTGCTTGAGGCCAAGGATGATCTCCTGCGCCTGGCCCAGTGCGTATGTCGGGATCAGGACGATACCCTCGCGCTTTATGGTGGTTTCGTTGATGACCTCGATCATCTTCCGTACCGACTCGCTAAAAGGTTGGGGTTTCCGGTCCGCGAGCGTAGCCTCCATGATGAGGAGGTCTATGTCCTTGACGTCAGGAAGGCGTGCCGAGGGGATGGAGAAGTGGTCTTCGAGGCAAATGTCACCCGTGTGAAACACGGTGGCCGAGTCAGTCTCGAACAGCACGCTCGCCGCCCCGAGGATGTGGCCGCTCTGGGTCAGCGTGATCTTGGCATCGCCGACCTTTGCTGGTTTACCGAACGGCAGGGGGTAGAGGCGCTTTTTTACCTCGTGCAGGGGAGCTCCTCCAGGCAGACCCCCGCCCATCGCCGCATGGTCATTAAGTGCTGAGGCGATGAGCTTGGCCGAGGGCGGGGTGCAGTAGATCGTCACATCCGGTTGCTCCCGAACCAGGAGCGGCAACGCCCCACAATGGTCCAGATGAGCGTGCGTGACCACCACCGCGTCTAGCCCCTTTAGTGCCCGGAAGTTGGGCGCAGACAAACCCCGACTGTCGGGCCTTATGCCAGCATCCACGAGCACTCGCGTACGTCCGAAATCCAGAAAGTGGCTGCTGCCGCCGACCTCGCCAGCCCCGCCTAAAGCCTTGAACGAGAGCGTCGGCCGGGACCTCGTGAGCATCATGTTCGCTTTCACGGGCTCGAGCTTTTCTCCCCCTTTCGGGGCGCCACCGTTCGGCGTACCGGGTCCGAACTCTGCGAGCACGTCTGCGCCAGGGTCAACGACGCGGGGTTGAGAAGGGTCGTCCGAATCTTCCGTTTCTTCGCTTGTTCCATGGGAGCCGGAGGAGCGGTGCTCGCGAAGCTCGGCATGGGCGCGGAGTACGCTGCCCATGAACTCCATAAGCTGGGCGGTCCGGGCCGTGGCGTCTAAAGAGTTGGGAAGAGCACTTACCTCGTTCTTGACCGCACGGACGAGAAGGTTCCCGAAGCCCTCGTCGGTAAAGCGGGCGTGCTTCAGGGCGTCCCGTATATCGTCCCGCTCGGCGACCACCTGTCCCAGCTCATCGTGCATCTCCTCCAAGCGCTTAGCGGCAACGGAATAAGCCTCACGTTCGCTCTCAAGGACATGCTCAAGGTGCTGGGCTCTTCGTTCGGATTCCGCAACCTTCTCGCTCATTTGGTCCCTGAGGTCTATGGCGGCCGCCGCTCTTTCTTCTGCCTTTCTCGCCTGGGTCGCCGCGTCCTCTTTCTCGTCGCGCAAGGCCTCGACCTCGCGCTTCAAAGCCGCGACCTGCTCGTCAACCATCCTGGAGGTGAACGAGAGCTGCTCGTTCTCGCCTTTTAGATGCTCCAGCTGTGACTTAAGGTCCGCAATGTGAGCATCGTCCGTAGCCCTTTTTTCGGCCTCTCCTTTCTCCTTCCGCCAGGCCGCGATCAGAGCTTCCACGACTTCGTCCTCGGGTTCGGCCTCGCCGCACAAGGCAGCGAGCAGCAGACCCTCCGTGGTGTGGGTGGACGCGAATTCCTCTACGTTCTCGAGCTTGAGGTTCTCCAGAGCCTCGAAGGTCTCGGATGGTATCTGCTCTCCAATGGCGGTGCGGAATGCTCCCCAGGCTGCGGCGTCGTTCATGATCCTGCGGGAGACGCCTTTCAATATGGTTGCGCTACCGCCGGACTTGCGGGTCAAGGCATCGGCCTGGATGCCCCTGGGAAGCAGAGCCTCTTCGAGGCCCGCGATGTTTTTACACAGCTCCGCAAGCGTTCTTCTAGTCTCTAGCCGGGAGAGACGGTTCTGCAGGAGCTCCTCCGGCAAATTTTTCGGCGGAAGAGGAGGCGGTGCAAGCTTAGCGGCGTCTGTCGAAGAGCCTGCTCCCTCAGTTTCTTCGTCTTTGGGTATGGGATCTGACATTGGATCTCCCTCCGCGAATATAAAAATTGTTCTCTGGCTGTCTCATATACTGATGATTTTATCATGGGGTCCTTTAGGTCCCTTCAGGGTGCGCTTTACTGTAAACTCGCCGTATGGACCCTGGAACACTCGAGAACGAGGTAAAGATCTTAGCGTACTCCCTTGGTCGTTACCCTATACTCGTGGTGGAGCTATCTTCCGGGGAGCTGCGAACGCTCTACTACGAGACCGCATACGATCCGGAAAGGACCAAACCGGTAACCGAAGAGTGGCTTCGTGAGAACGCCATTGGTCGGCACAGTTTTGTCGAGGTAGACCCGCCCCGTGAAGTCCCGATATCAACCCTTAGGGACTACGTTAGACGGGAACTCCTCGGAGAGTTCTAGAAATCGTCTTCCTTACCCACTTTTGCCCTTGGGGACGGCCTTGCTGTTGGCCATCTTGCTCGCGGGCTGGGGCGGCGGTGGTGGTGGCGGCCCTGAGCTCTGTCTGATAGTTACGTTCCTCGAATAAGGATCAAGCAGCGTGCCGGCCGAGGGATCCGTCGAGACTACCGTCCCCGCAGGCTGGCTGCTCTGGGCTGTTTCGACGACGTAGCCGAACCCCGCATCCCATATCGTCTGCTTGGCCTCCTCGGCGTTGCTGCCTACGACGTCCGGAACCGGTAGCTGCCTTGGTCCGGAGCTGACGGTGACATCTACGGAACTGCCCGGGCTCGCATCCGTGCCAGCGGACGGTTGCTGGCCGACGATCTGGCCCTTAGCTACCTGGTCGCTCGGGACTTCCATCTGGTTGCCGAGCGACAGGCCCGCCCCCTCGAGGGTCTGTTTTGCCGCTGCGGGGGTAAGGTTGTAGAGGCTAGGGACCTTTACCGTCATCGGTCCGTTGCCGACCGTGATCGTGACGGTTGATCCCACCTTGGCGGTTTCGCCCTCGCCACCCCGAGGGTCCTGGTCGGTAACGAGGTTCTTTTCTTGCGCGCTGCTCTCTTTGGCCTTCACCTCGGCTTCGAACCCGGCCGATTTGAGGATTCGCTCGGCCTCCTCGCGTGTCTGGCCCTTGACGTCGGGAAGGTCCGCGATCTGCGTGCCACTGACGTCCACAGAGATGGTTGACCCCTTGGGCTTTTCGGTTCCCACAACGAGATCCTGACCTATAACCGTACCGACGGCTTCTTTGCTCTCTTTCCGGGCGCCTTCGGTGACCTTGAAGTCCTCGCCGGCCAATTTTTGCGCCTCTTCTATCGAGGAAGCGCCAACTAGGTTCGGGACCTCAGCCTCCGGGGTCGGAGATAGCAGCCCCTGTGCGAAGGCATAAGAGATCCCACTGAGCAAGGCGAGGAGTAGGACTAGGAGCAGAACCGGAACCCAGGGCCGCCTTCTCCTGGATCCTCTCTCACCGGTGTCGCTCGTTTCGGGTGGGGCCGATGGCATCGGCGCCGTGCCATGGCGGGTCCGCGTCGCGGTACCTCCCGCGGGTATGAGACGCTTCATGACGCGGGTCGTCGCCTTCGCCGGTTCGAGACCGTTGATCACCCGCTCCAGATCTTCTATGAGCTCTGCGGCGTCGGCGTAGCGCTCGTCGGTGTTCTTCGCCAGGAGCCGGATGGTGATAGCGTTTATGCCTTCAGGCACGTCGGGGTTCAACTGTCGGGGGGGCACGAGGTGGCCGTTGACGTGTTTCATCGCGATGCCTATGGGGGTCTCCGCATCGTAGGGCAGCTCTCCGGTGAGCATTTCGTAGAGAACAACGCCCAAAGAGTAAAGGTCGCTCTGAGGACCCACAGGCTCGCCCATCGCCTGCTCAGGGGAGATGTAGTGGGCCGTGCCCAGTATCGAACCCGTCTTTGTCATCGTGCTCGACGAAGCGGCCCTCGCTATGCCGAAATCTCCGACCTTGACATTGCCAGCGGCGGTGATAAGGACGTTGTGGGGCTTTATGTCCCGGTGCACGACCCCGGCGCGGTGGGCCACCCATAAAGCTTCGGCGATCTGAAGCGCCACTGCCGCCGCCGTCCGGGGTGACAAAGGCCCACGCCTCGAGAGGCGGTCCTTCAAGGTACCACCGGGCAGGTACTCCATCGCTATGTAATACGTCCCATCCTCGGACTCGCCCCGGTCATAGATCGAGACTATGCTTGGGTGGGAGAGAGCGGCGGCGCTCTGGGCCTCACGCTTGAAGCGTTCGACGAATTCGTCGTCGTAGGCGTAGCGCTCGGTCATGACTTTGAGGGCGACGTCCCGGCTCAGGACGCTGTCGTGAGCGAGGTAGACCTCAGCCATGCCTCCGGAGCCTAAAGGCCTGATGATACGGTAGCGATTGTCTACAAGTTGCTCCAACCTAAAACATTATAGCGTTAACCGCCCGGTCTCTGGTAAGGGCCAGGGACCTGACCCTGGCCTTGACCGGGATTCTGGAAGGGGACCTGGAAGGGAATCGCGTTCTTTGGTTGGGTGGGTTGGGTGCTTGGGCTGGGAATCGCGTTCTTTGGTTGGGCGGGTTGGGTGCTTGGGGTGGTAGTCTCCGGACGGCTCTGTGGCGTCGTGGGTTGTTGGGTGTTCTGACGGGTCTCCTGAGGGCCGAGGTAGGTCTCCATCATGCGGCGAGCGATGGGGAGGGCAGTCTTATAACCCTCCTGCCCGTTCTCGACGAGGACGGCCACGGCGATTTTGGGGTCGTCCGCCGGGGCGAAGGCGATAAACCAGGAGTGGAGCTCGTCGCCTGGGGCTTCCGCGGTTCCGGTCTTCGCGGCCACCTTGATGCCGGGGATCTGGCCCGTAGTCTCGACGTCGGTTATAACGCTCTGCATCATGTCGTTGACAGTTTTAGCGGTCTCCTTATCTAGCACGCGCTTTCGCACGCGGGAGGTTGGCTTGTCTATGATGGCGCCGTCCGGCGAGCGGATCTCCCGGACGATGCGGGGTTCCATCATGGTACCTTCGTTAGCGATGGTTGCGGCCACGAGGCCCATCTCGAAGACGTTGCTCACCACCGGACCCTGGCCGAAGGAGATCTGGGCCGTACCCCCTTGAGCCCACTGTTTAGGCGAGAGTTCGCCGAGCTCGCTAGTGCTCACGGGCAGCGGGAAGTCTTTGTAAGGGACGCCGAAGCCGAAGTCCTGGGCCGTCTGCGCCAGCTTCTCGGGGCCTACGTACTCGTATCCGATCTTGGCGAAGATGGCGTTTATGGAGTTTGCGAGTGCCTGCTTGAAGGTCACGTCCCCGTATTTCTTGCCTTGGAAGTTGTATACGGTATACCCCGGCGTTTCGTAGGTCCCGGTATCTGTGAACTTATCCGTCGGCTTTACCCCGGCCTCGATAGCTGCGGCGGTCGTTATAACCTTGAATGTCGAGCCTGGAGGGTAGAGCCCCTGGGTTGCTCGGTTCAAAAGGCCGGAGTTCGGGTCCTTGCTGAGATCGGGGAAGGTCTGGTCCAGGTTGTTCGGGTCGTAGGAGGGATAGGAGACCATGGCCAGGATCTCCCCGGTCTTGGGGTCTAGGGCGACGGCGGCACCACGTCCCGTCGGGCTTGAGGCGAGCTGGTCATAGGCGAGGCGTTGGAGCTTAGGGTCGAGGGTGAGCTCGACGTCGTTGCCGGCTCGGGGGCCGCCGGAAATCTGGTTTACGAGCTCGTCGAGGGTCTGGGGGTCCCCACTCTCGCCGGAGAGGGCGTTGTTCTCGCTGATCTCGATTCCGCTCGCCCCGTATTTAGTGCTCCAGTAGCCGACGACGTGCGAGTATACCGGCCCCTCCGGGTATGTACGCTTGTAGGTGCCATCGTCCTCTTGGACACTGCGAGCCAGCTCCGTTTTGCCGTCTCCTGCCAGGATCAGACCGCGCGGCGCCTCCTGGACCCGCCGCGATTGTAAGGAGTTGGCCGGGTCGGTTATCAGAGATTCTCGAGCGTAGACCTGCCAGTAGGCCAGAACCCCTGCCAACGTCACGAACCAGACCACGAAGAGGTAGAAGGTGCGTCTGAGGTAGGTATTCAAGCTGCCTCCTCTTTATACCCGGCCTTCTTTTCACCCTCGATGAAGCGTTTCCCGGCCCTCTCGGAGACTACGAGTAAAAGAGCCGTGAGGATGAAGTTGCCGACCACCGAGGAACCTCCGTAGGAGACGAAGGGCAGGGTGAGGCCGGTAAGCGGGATGGCCTTCGTTACACCGCCAACAATGATCAGGGTCTGCATGGCGAACACGATGGTAAGCCCGAAGGCGAGGAGCTTCGAGGCTTCGTCTTCGGCGAGGAGTGCGATTTTTGTGCCCCGATAAGTGAAGAGAAGGAAGGCAAGGAGCAGGGTCGTCGCCCCCAGAAAGCCGAGTTCACTGGCGGCGGTGGAAAAGATAAAGTCTGTCTGGACATTGGGGATACTCTGGGAGAACCCCCTGCCCAGCCCTGTACCGGTGAGACCGCCGTCGGCGATGTTAAAGATGCTTTGGGTGATCTGAAACCCCTCCCCGTACGGGTCGGACCAGGGGTCGAGCCAGCTCACTACACGCACCTGCACGTGCGAGAAAAAAGGGTATGTTGCGAGCGCGCCTACGACAAAGAGGAACGTGCCGAGGATGACGTATGCGATTCGGCCTGTCGCTGCGTAGAGCATGAGCAAAGGTACCGTGAAGAATAGCAGGCTGCTCCCGAGGTCCTTCTCGAAGATGAGGAGTCCTAAAGAGAGCGCCCACACTAGCGCTACGGGTCCGAAGTATTTCAGCGCCGGCAGTTGCACTCCCATAAACGATCGGCTCGTTGCTGCCAGGAGATCACGCTTCTCGGCAAGATAGCCGGCGAAGAAGACGATGAGGAGAATCCTGGCGAACTCGGAGGGTTGGAAGTTCACCGGCCCAATCTGCACCCAGAGCCTGGCGCCGTTAACCTCGTAGCCAAGCGGTGTGAAAGTCGCGAATATAAGGCCGAAAGCGACTAAGGCCAGGAGGTATTTGTAGGCAAACAGCTTTTGGTAGTCGCGAAAAAAGAGGACCACGTACACGAAGACGCCGCTCCCGACGAGTATCCAGACCGCTTGCGTGATGGCGAGGTTCTCGGCCATAGGCGCATCGTAGGTGAGGCGGTAGATCATCAGAAGCCCTACCCCGGTCAAGAGTGTCACTATTGGCAGAAGGATCACATCTGAATGGGGCAGCCAGAGCCTAACGACGAAGTAGAGCGCGACCATCACCCCGGCATATAGTCCCCCGTAGATCAGGGGAGGACTTTTGGCTTCCTGTACGGAGACGAGGGTTGCGAAACCCAACGTAGTGATGAGGAGGGCGATGGTCATAGGGACGGTGGCGCGTTGGATCACCGTCTGATCACCGCGTCTGCTCCTGGTCTTTCAGATCACGCACGGTAGCCTCGACCTGCTCTTTCGAGGAGTAGAGTTTGTGGTTCTCTATCGAGTCTCGGTAGCGTGCTTGAACGTCGGGCTCCTTGAGACCCGTCCTCTGGACCTCCTGGTAGAGCCCGTAGCCTAAGGGCTCGTAGGGCAACCCCTGGTAGATCACCACCTCGCCCTCCTCAAAGCCTAAAAAAAAGCGACTAGTTCCCCAGAGATAGAAAGGTGTCGCAATGGCTACCAACACCAGCACCGCTGCCAGCACCCGGATAGATACCACGAGGGACCGTCCTAACCCCTCTGCTTCGGCGCGCTTGTCCCCTGCCTGAGGTTTCTCCTGGCGGCGCCTGGCGCCAGCCTCCTCAAGTACTATGGCTTTCATCTCCTGGGTATCACCACGACGAGGTTCCTCGGCGGGCGGATCACCCTCTTTTACGTCCACGACCACGACGGTCACGTTATCTGTGCCGCCAGCCTCAAGGGCGGCGGAGACGAGTGTTTGAGCTGCTTTCTCGGGACCTTCAGGAGAGAAAGTAAGGAGGTCCAGCATACGAGTTTCGGGAATCATGTCCGAGAGTCCATCAGAACAGAGGATGAAGCGGTCCCCGGACCGGATAGGGAGGACGGTTGTGTCCACCTCGACCTCCACCTCGGCCCCCAAAGCACGTGTGATCAAGTTTTTCTGCGGGTGCTCGCTGGCTTCATCGCGAGTGAGATCTCCGCTCCGGACTAGTTCGGCGACGAGGGAGTGATCCTCGGTGATGGGCTTGAGCTCACCGTCACGCAAGAGGTAAGCTCGGGAGTCACCAACGTGCGAGATCTCCGCGGCCGGCTCGCTTTCCGTCCCGCCGAATCGCAACGCCACCACGGTCGTCCCCATGCCCGAGAGCCTCTCATCGCTTTTGGCTGCTGCCAGTATCCGCCGGTTGGCCTCTCTTATCGCGTCTTCTAAAGACCCCAAGGGCGCGGTGTCTTTGAGGACATCGATGGTTATGGAGCTCGCCACTTCTCCGGCTTCGAAGCCTCCTATACCGTCGGCGACGACGAAGAGCGTTTCGTCCCGGCCCTCGCCGACGAGGAGGGAATCCTCGTTATTATTGCGCACCTTGCCAGGATGCGTAACGCCGTGGTGTTCGAGGAAGAGCACCACCCCTTACACTACTCCGAATACCTGAAGGTTGTCGATCCTACCCGTACCCGGTCGCCGCTCTTTAAAGGGGTGGCGCCAATGGTCTTGCGGCCGTTAACGTAGGTGCCGTTGGTCGAATCGATGTCCTCGACGTAAAGGAGACCGCCGTGACGGGTAAGCTTGGCGTGCTGCCCGGAGGCATAGTCATCGCTCTTTAAGACGATGTCGCTCGCGGACGAACGCCCAATGCTCGTCGTGCCGCTCATTATCAGGAATCGGGTATCGGGCGCAAGAACTTCAGAGTCCTCGACCACGAGCGTGGAGAAATCGTCCTGGCCTTCGGCATAGGCTTCCGGACGGTGGCGCCGGGTACCGTTCTCCCCAGGAACGAAAGGCTCATCATCGGGCACAGAGCGCAAGTCGCCGATGCTACGTCGGACCACGGTGTAGATAAAAGCGAAGAGCAAAAGGAGGAGTAGGGCCTTGGCCGCCAGCAGCGGCACCTGCAGGTCGAGCATGTCGCTAGCGCTCCTCGTAATTGCCCTTTTTGCGCGTCGTGGCCCCTCCGAAATTCCAAGGATCCTTGAGGGATGAAGCCCTCCGGTCCGTCCGGCGGACGAAGCGGACGGTAACTCCTCCGAAGGTCAGCTCATCGCCGCTCTCGATGCGCTCACGGTCTATGGGCGCACCGTCGAGGAGGGTGCCGTTGGTCGAGCCGAGATCCTCGACGAGGAAGCCGCTCTCTAGGCGCGAGAGCTGGGCGTGCCGTCGCGACACGTTCGGGTTGGAAATGACTACGTCGTTCTCCTCGGAACGCCCGATGCTCCACGGCCCTTGACCCTCCAGCGGGTACGTTTTGTCATCCAAAATCAGCTCTGCCACTTCCCACGCAAGCCCCTGCTTCTTTGCTTCTTCGGCGGAGATGGCGGCCGTCCCCTGGGGTTCTCGCGCCTCGTCTTCGGCCTTCTCAGTGCGGAAGATGCGGGTCTGTCCCGAGGTGTCTTGGGGGGCACCCTTTTCGCGGGGTCCATCACCGCCAGTGAGCTTGGCCGTCACGCCGAACTCGCCAAAGCGCAGGGAGTCCTCAGTGAGAAAGTGGATCTTGGGTGGGGTCATGAGGTGGTAGTTCTTCGACTGGGCGTGGGTCGAGACGTACTGGATCAACTCATCTTTCAAGGCGCTCTGGTAGGCCTGAATGGATTCCGCGTCAGCTTTGGAGAGGTGGATGGTGAAGTCGTTCGGGGCGTAGATGCGCGAAACGCTTACCATGCGGTTCTCGTCCATCTGCTTGGTGAGACCCTTGGCGATCTCGACCGGATGGACTTGCCGCTTGAAGGCACGGCCGAAAACACCCTCCACAAGGGACTCCATCCGCTTCTCTATTAGTCGCAGGAAACCCAAAGAAACTTATCCACCGAACCTAGACTCAAGGTACTTTATAGTACCGTATATTATAGCCGCGAAGCTCAGGGAAGTCATAGCCTGGGAGAACGCGGCTGGCGCAAACGAAATCGCGAACGCGTACCCCAAAACACCCCCGCCGCTCGCGAGGGTGAGCCCCAGTGCCCAACCCCCGAAGCGCTCCGCTACAGAGACTACCCCGGCCATGGCGGCCCACAAAGCGGCCAGCACGGTGAGCGCAGGATACGTCTGCACGAGCATCTCGCCCCTTTGGAGTAGCTCCATGGGCCCCAAAGTCCTGGGAAGGTTGCCTAAAGCGAGCCCCAGGTAAGGAACCACGCCGTCCCCCCAGGCGAGATCGTAAACTACTAGCAAGAACGCTCCAGCCGCCGCTGAAAGGGCAGCTCCCAAGGGACGCATGATACCCCCTAGAAAGAGCGGTAGCCCCGCGCCGAGTCCTCCTGCGCCGAGCGGGATGGCGAGTAGAGGCCCCAGAGGAAGCCAGCGCACGCTCTG
This sequence comes from Rubrobacteraceae bacterium, assembly GCA_035642415.1. GTDB lineage: Bacteria > Actinomycetota > Rubrobacteria > Rubrobacterales > Rubrobacteraceae > Rubrobacter_F. Next base: position 7,484 of record DASQSI010000166.1, on the reverse strand, counting down.
GCTGGCGGAACTGGCGGCGACCCACAAACCTCCCACGGTCGGCAGTAGCGTCGCGAACCCGAGGCCCACCTGGTGACTCTTGATGAGCGCCACAGCCAGAGCGACTATCACCCCGAAAGCCCCGAGGCGCGGCAAGAGGTAGCCCAAGACCCCAAAGCCTGCCGCAACTCCTAGGGCGCCGGCCCCATCGAGTAGGAGACCACCCCCAAGATAGCCGAGCCAGCCGGCCACCAACCCGTTTACGATCCTCAATATCTGGCCAGCATATCTCCCGACCGGAGAGCCTTCTCTTTCCTTGAAAGCGCTTCTTGTGACCCCAGTGCTCTCTCGGCGGCCGGTGAGAAGCCTTAAGGCAGCGGCGGCGCTCTGGGGTCTATGGGCTGGGTTCGGGGAGGTTGCGCGGTTCACGAACTCCAAAAGGCGCGGCGGGGGCTCGTCCGGCTGGCGGGAGAGGAGGGCGCGAGCGGTAGCGCCGACGGCGTAGATGTCGGTGAGCTCTGTAGGATCTTGGCCGTCGAGGATCTCCGGGGCTATGTAGCCGGGGGTGCCAAGAGCGTAGCCGATCTGCGTGAGGCGGGTGTCACCGGCCCGATAGGCCGCGCCGAAGTCGGTGAGCTTTACCCTTCCCCAGTTGTCCACAAGGACATTCTGGGGCTTTATGTCACGGTGGATAACCCCTCGCGAATGAGCATAGGATAGGGCCTCAAGGATCTGGACTAAAGCATCCGTGACCTTGCGCAGATCGTAGCGTTGCGCCGCGGCATCGAGCGGCTGCCCCCGGACGAACTCGGTCACCAGATATACTTCGAGGTCGCCGGGGATCACCTCCACGGTCTCGACGATATTCTTGTGATGGAGGCCCTCGGCGATTTGACCCTCCCGAAGAGCCCGGGAACGCTCCTGAGAGCTGTAGACCGGGATGACCTTGACGGCCACCTCCAGATTGCCCCCAAACCTTCCGAAATAACCCTGCCGGGAACCCTTTACACGGTGGGCTCGCCACACGGTCGCGAATCCGCCTCGTCCGACCACCTCCGCGAGTGCGTAGCAACCTTGCCCGGAAGCCCAGCCACCTATGTAATGCGTCTCGGCCACAAGTAATCGCTCTATAGCGTATATTATAAATTATTACAAGTAACAAACTGTTCGTTACTAACCTCGACAAAAGGCCTGAGAGAGTTTCGTAAAAGGTATCGCGTATATGTTGTGTATGATAGGGGACGTGGCCTATCCTCTTGCGGCTTGATAGAATTTGCCAGGTTTTCGGGACCGGCGGAGCCGGGAGCGAGGCGACCGGGCGAGTGGCGGAATAGGTAGACGCGCTAGGTTCAGGGTCTAGTGTCCGAGAGGACGTGGGGGTTCGAGTCCCCCCTCGCCCACGACCATGCCGTCCTCTTAGGGCACGGACTTCTATTCTCCTTGGTAGGGGGTTGTTCGTAGAGCGCAGATCCCACAGGTCCGGGACGAGGGCACGACGTGCTAAGCCCGCAGATTCAAGGAGCGCCTCTGCGCGGCGGCACCGCCGCGAGGGCACCTTGTTGCCGCCGTGGTTGACGCTCCTGGGGAGCGTGTTGTTCCTCATCCTCTGCTTCGCTCTCATCTTCTTCGTTGCGAGGGGCTGCGTGGCGGCCCAGAAGTCAACCCAGATTCGCAAGTACGTTACCGGCGCAGACAGCATTTTGAGTGACTCGGCGAACGTGGGTAACGAGCAGCTGCAAGGTGAAATCTCGAGCGCCCTCAAAGACCCCGCAAACCTGGATTCCGCGGCTATAGACAGGGCGGCGGAGGCGACCAAGAAGGGCTACCTGGACGCTTTGCACAACGAGGAGGTGCCGCCGGAGTTCGAGAATGCCCACCACTACATGGTCACGGCTTTGGGTATGCGAGCCTCCGCTACCGAGGATCTGGCCAAAGCCGCAAAAGGAGACCGCGAGAAGTTCGGGGAAGAACTCTCATCAGCGATCGAAGACTACAAGATCAGCGATGCCACCATCCGTAACCACTATGTTCCCGCCTCCGAAGAGGCTCTCAACTCATCGGGACGAAATAGCGAGCAGAATTACCTCTATAAACCTAAACCGTTCATGAATTATGAGGCTTTAGGCCTTTCCACCGCTGCCCAAAACGCGGCTGTCCCTGACAACCCTAACGCCGTGCACGGCGTAGGGATCTCCGGAGTTCAGGTCGCCGGGCGGCCTCTGCTCCAAGGTGGGAACGTGATCCTCACCGGCTCCGACGAACTCGCCTTCTCTGTAGCCGTGAACAACGATGGCGAGGTCGCCGAGACCGGTGTCCCGGTAGAGGTCGTCCTCAACACCAGAGCCGAGCGCCAGGCCCTCTCGGCGACCGTCGATCGCATAGAGCCCGGCAGTTCGGACACGGTGGAGGTCAAGGGCTTCAGGCCCGGCGAGTTCGACGAGACCGCCGAGGTAGGCATCAAGGCAGGCCCTGTCAAGTACGAGAAGAACGAGAACAATAATACCCTCACAGGCACAGTTACGTTCGGCATCTAGAAGGAGGCGAGAGTTTGGTAACGGCAGTGGTCTTAGTGAGGACGGAACGGGAGCGGGTACAGGAGGCTGCGCAGGCCATACTCGGGATCGAGGGCGTAACCGAGGTCTACTCTGTGACGGGGCCGTACGACCTAGTCGTTATGGTGCGCATACCCGAATTCGAGCGGCTCGCCGAGGTAGTACCCGAGAAGATTGCCCAGATCCCTGGCATCGATCGCACCGAGACGATGGTCGCCTTCCGCTGCTACTCCAACTACGACCTCGACCGCATCTGGTCGCTGGGATTCGAAGGATAGCGCCGGTCGGTGAGCACCCTTGGCTCTAGCGTCACCCCTCGCCCGTCTCGCTGGAGGCTTCGACCGTCGCCTGACGGGTGTTCTCTATAAGGAAAGCAACGACTTCGAGGAAGTCGCCGCTCTTCTCGTAGACGCGGCGCTGATGTTGGCTGCCGGTACCATTCTCGACTATCCACAAGACTCTCAAAAGCTCGTTCTCGCATCCAAGGTCCTGGGATATAGGGCGTAGTTCGTCGACGAGCGCGCGAGCCGCTTTTTTGGCGGAGACGGATATACCTCTTTCGGCGTTGTAGAAGCAAGCATTTAGGCCGTAGCGGGAAGCGCGCAGCTTGTTCTCGATGGTGAGTTCGCGGTTATAGGGGCCTCGTGGGTTTTCGGAGAGTACCTTGACGACGAGACATTGGGTGAGGGCAGCTAGGGCGGTGTTGTACCTGAGGCTCGTCTGAGAGTCGAGGGCGCGCAACTCTATGGTGCCGATGTTAGAGTGGGGCCTTACGTCCCACCAGCAGAAGGTGTAGTCGTCTATCGCGCCGGCGGCGATCATGAGGTCCACGTAGTCTTCGAAGGCCTCATAGTCGGGGAAGGCGGGGGGCAGGCCGGAGCGCGGGAAGGTTTCGAAAATCTTGGTACGCGTAGACTCGTAGCCGGTGTCCATTCCCTGCCAGTAGGGAGAGTTAGAGGAGAGCGAGAGGAGGAGCGGTACCTGCTCCGCAAGGCGGTTATGGGCTTCGATAACCTCTCCTTTCCCCGGCACGCCCACGTGGACGTGCTGGCCGAAGATCACCTCACGCTTGGCAACCCAGCGCAGTGTGTCGATAACCCTTCTGTAACGTTCAAGCTCAGTGATCTTCTGGTCCTGATAGCGGGAGAAGGGGTGGGTGCCGGCGGAGGCCAACGCGGTTCCGCCGGCCGTGACCCACGACCCGACCCGGCTCCTTAACTCCCTGAGGTGCCTCTCGGCCTCGGCGACCGTCGCGCACGGTGGCGTCTTTATCTCCAGGACAGATTGGAAGAGCTCGTAGGAGACAGCCTCCTTGAGGTCTTCCGGCAGCCGTGACATGATCTCTTCTATTTTCGGAGCGAGCTCCCCCGTGGTCGCGTCCACGATGTGGAGTTCCTCTTCGATCCCTAGGGTGCGACCTTCGCTCCCCTTGAACTCTACCGGCATGGCCCTTCCTTGCTCCCTGTCCGCCGGACCCGTCCGCCACGGATGGGCACTCGTATACTAGCCTTTCGCCTGTATGGAGCCAAGCTGATCTATAGCGACTTGGCGCGGAACCAACCGCGAAATCCGATGTAAAATGTAATGGTTGGGAACTCGCATATTTGAGGAGAGTGTTTGGTGTTGGCCGAGAAAACCTATGATATCGTCGTCATCGGCTCCGGCCCGGCAGGGTACACGGCGGCTCTGTACGCCTCACGGGCTAACTTGGACACCTTGGTCTTTCAGGGGTTCGAGTCGGGCGGACAGCTCATGCTCACGTCCGACGTCGAGAATTATCCAGGGTACAGGGACGGCGTGATGGGCCCGGACATGATGGACGACTTTGAGGTGCAGGCCGCCCGGTTCGGCGCCGAGATGCGCCTGGACAACGTGGAGAGCGTGGATTTTTCTGAGCGCCCGTTCAAGCTATGGGCTGAAGGCGAGGAGGAGCCCACCCTTGCCAAGGCGGTCGTCATCGCCACGGGTGCAAAGGCCAGGTGGCTAGGGCTCCCCGGCGAGGGGCGCCTCATGGGCCGTGGGGTGAGCGGATGCGCTACCTGCGACGGCTTTTTCTTTAAGGACAAAAAGGTCGCGGTAGTCGGTGGGGGCGACACAGCGATGGAAGAAGCGCTCACCCTCTCCAAGTACGCCGGCGAGGTTGTCCTTATTCACCGGCGCGACCAGTTTAGGGCCTCCAAGATCATGCTCGAACGCGCCCGCAAGAACCTCAGGATCACCTTCGTCACCGATACGGTGGTCGAGGAGGTGCTTGGCGAGAACAGCGTCGAGGGCGTTCGGATAAAGAATGTGAAGACCGGCGAAGAGCGCGAGCTGGCGGTGGATGGATTCTTTGCAGCCATTGGGCATGAGCCCGCGACCACCCTCTTCAGGAGCCTTGTAGAGATGGACGAGGGCGGCTACATAATCCAGCGCGAACATACCATGACGAGCGTCCCTGGCGTGTTCTCGGCGGGCGACGTCTCCGACAAGCGTTACCGCCAGGCGGTCACCGCCGCCGCCGACGGTTGCCGGGCAGCCATAGACGCCGAGCGCTGGCTCGAGGAGCAGGGCGAGGCTGACCACGCCGAAGACCCAGCTATCTGGACCGAGGACCGGGGGACGGAAGGTGCCGTAGTCTCTACACCAAACCCCTAGTCTAAGAGAAACACTCACTTCTCTCTTATTAGGTACCCCTCAAACTCCTCGCGGGGCAGACAGTTGATGACGCTCGCCTTCTCGACCCAAGCACGCCGGGCCTGGGTTATCCCGAACTTTATGAAGCTTAGGGCCGTCGTGTCGTGAGCGTCGGTGTCTATAGTGATCCTCACCCCGGCGTCTACTGCCTCCCGCACGTAAGGAACGGCGAGGTCAAGGCGGTCCGGGTAGGAGTTGAGCTCTAATGCTGTGTTCGTTGTCTTCGCCTCCTGGATTAGACGCGAGACGTCCACCGCGTAGGGGTCGCGACGGTTTAAGATCCGGCCGGTGGGATGCCCGATTGTGCGGACGTAGGGGTTGTTCATCGCCCGCATGATGCGCTCCGTCATCGCGTCCTCACCCATCCGAAACGAGGTGTGCACGGAGGCCACTACGAAGTCGAGCTCGGCGAGCAATCCGTCCTCGTAGTCCAGCGTCCCATCTCTGAGTATATCCACCTCCGAGCCGCAGAGGAGGCGTATCTCGGGGTACTTCTCGTCCGCCATACGCACGGCTTCGAGTTTCTTTTTCAAGCGGTCGGGAGAGAGGCCGTTAGCCACCTTGAGACTCTGCGAGTGGTCGCAGAAGACGAGGTACTCGTGGCCGAGCACTATCGCAGCCTCGGCCATCGTCTCGATGGTTTCACGCCCGTCGGACCAGTTTGTGTGGACGTGCAGATCACCCCGCACGTCAGAGACCTCGATGAGGGCCGGCAACTGTCCCTTTTCGGCGGCTTGCAGCTCCCCCGTGTCCTCTCTGAGTTCCGGGGGAATGTATGCGAGGCCGAGGCGTGAATAGATCTCCTCCTCCGTCGCTACCGGCTCGTATCTACCGCTCCCGGCCTTCGCCAAGCCATACTCGGAGATGTTAAGGCCCATCTTAACGGCCCTTTCACGCAGCGCTATGTTGTGGGCCTGACCCCCGGTGAAGTGGTGTAAAAGCGAGCCGAATTCCTCCGGCGCCACGATCCTCAAGTCTACCTCCACCCCACCACACTTTATGAAGACCTTCGCCGAGCCGTGTGCCAGAATCTCGTCAACGAACGGGGCCTCCGCGAAGGTGTCGGCCAGAGTTTTTTGGTCCCTGCTCGCAGCAACAAGGTCGAGGTCTCCAATGGTCTCCTTTCCTCGTCGCAAGGAACCCGCGATCTTTGCCTGCTCGCATCCGGCCTGCGAGCGGAGGAAGCCGAGCAGATGCTCCCCAAGTGCCGTCGCTTCGTCCATGAGCATCCGGCGCTCCCGGGGATCGTAGGTGCGGGCGGCCCGGAGAATCCGCTCCTCGCTCTTCTTGCCGAAGCCTTTGAGGGAGGCGAGCGTTCCCTCCTGAAGCTCGCCGAGTTCCTCGACGCTCGTAATCCCGAGCTCCCGCCACAGGCGTCCCGCGGTGCGCGGGCCGACGCCGGGCAGACGGGTGATCTCGACAAGCCCGGAAGGTACTTCCTCTAGGAGGTCCGCCAATATCTGGGGAGTGCGATCCTCAGCTAGGTCGCTTATCACCGCGGCCGTCGTGCTCCCGACGTGGGGCAACGTTTTCAGGTCCTCGATCTCTTGTACCGGGCGGCCCAAAGCTACAACAGACTCGGCGGCACGTCGGTAGCCAAGGACGCGATAGTAGGGTTCGTCTTTGATCTCCATTAGCGTTGCGATGGTCTCTAAAGCGCGGGCGATCTGCGAGTTGTGCAAGAGGAACCTCCTCGTGGTTCTCCGTCGCTGGAAGGATTATACGTGGCCTATCGCAGAACCTGGCAGTGGGTGAAAACCCGTACCGTAGCCGGAGGTTGGAAATAGCCCCTTATACATGGTAGTTTCCCTACACATGCTCGAAGTGATCCTGCAGCCGCTCATACAGTGGGTTACGGCTACCATCGGAGGCTACGGCCTCTTCGCAGTCTTCAGCTTGATGCTCCTCGAGAGCACTGGGATACTTATACCCTCCGAAGCAATCTCACCCTTCGCCGGCTACCTCGTCTCCTTAGGGAAGATGAGCTTTTTAGGGGCGCTCACAGCAGGGGTGTTGGGGAACCTGGCGGGCTCCTGGATCGCCTACTTTATCGGGCTCTTCGGTGGCCGGGAGCTGTGGCTGCGCTACGGACGCTACCTCGGGGTGCGCGCCCACCATCTCGCTGTTGCCGAAAAATGGTTCGATAAGTACGGGGAGTTTACGGTGTTCATCTCGCGGTGTCTGCCGGTAGTGCGCACGTTCATCTCCTTCCCGGCAGGGACCGCGCGAATGAACTTTGCGAGGTTCAGCTTCTACACTTTGTTGGGGTGTGTGCCG
>DASQSI010000165.1:0-8191 GCA_035642415.1 Rubrobacteraceae bacterium | reverse complement strand
GCAGATGAACGCCGAGACGAAGTACCTGTGGACCTTGCCGATGTTCCACTGTAACGGTTGGACCTTTCCTTGGGCCGTGACCGCGGTCGCGGGGACGCATGTCTGTCTAAGACGGGTCGAACCAGCCAAGATTTGGGAGCTGTTTGAGTCAGAGGGTGTAACCCACTACTGTGCGGCGCCTACGGTACAGATCCCGCTCGCCAACCACGAAGACGCCCGCGAGCTCGATCATCAGGTCACCGGCGTAATCGCCGGCTCCCCGCCTTCTCCCGCCCTGCTCGAAAAGCTTCTGGGGGCAAACATCCGCCCCTTGCACGTCTACGGTCTGACCGAGACCTACGGCCCGTTCACCACGACCGCCCCGCGCACAGAGTGGCAGGAGCTGGGTCTTGAAGAGCACGCACGGCTCCTGGCGCGCCAGGGCCAGGCTTACGTTACCGCCGACCTGGTAAGGGTCGTGGACGACGAGATGAACGATGTGCCACGCGACGGAGAGACGATGGGCGAGGTCGTGATGCACGGCAACATGGTCATGAAGGGCTACCTCGACAACGAAGAGGAAACGCAGAAAGCATTCGAGGGCGGCTGGTTCCACTCCGAGGACATAGGCGTGTGGCACCCGGATGGGTACATCGAAATCCGCGACCGCGACAAGGACGTCATAATCTCCGGCGGCGAGAACATCTCCTCAATCGAGATAGAACAGGTTCTCGCCGAGCACCCGGCCGTGATGGAGGCGGCTGTCACCTCCATGCCCGACGAGCAGTGGGGCGAGCGTCCGAAGGCCTTCGTCACCCTCAAGGAGGGCGAGGAGACAACCGAAGAGGAGATCATAGACTTCGTCAAGGAGAACATCGCCCGCTTCAAGGCCCCGGCGGCCGTGGAGTTCGGCGATCTGCCCAAGACAGCCACCGGCAAGGTCCAGAAGTTCCAGCTGCGCGAGAAAGCGTGGGAGGGGCAGGAGAAGCGCGTCGGCTAACCGCGAACCTCGCGAGATAGAGAAAGTAACCATGACCGTTACGCCGGACGTAAGGCAACGTGGGACACCGCAAGTTGCCTTTATAAACTAAGCCGGCTCCTCTGTGATTAAGAGCGCGAGGTTCGGAACAACACTTCCGCTACCCCTATCTGCGCCCCGTCGGTGGTGAAGGCATCTACGATCTTTTGCGGTTCTCCGCCTTCTGAAGCGAGGGTCGTTGCGCCCGAACATCGCCCGCCACGGTCGTCTCTACTTGCTTACCTTTAGATAAGACCAGATCCTCTCTAAGATCTCTTCGCTTACCGATTCCCAGTAGGAGAACTCCTCCTCGTTCAGCACCTGCGGGGTACCTACGATCGCCGCTGTGCGGTTGATCTCGGCCGATACCTCGAGTACCCACATCCTGGCCACCGCCGCCCCGATGTTACTTCCGACGGTCACCGCCCCGTTACCCCGCATGATGATGCCCCCCGCATCTTCCAGGCGTTCGGCTAGGGCCTCGCCGGCTTCCCGACCGCGGATCAGCCGGGCGTCGTCATAAACGGGAACCTCTTCCCCAAGGAACACTCCCTGGCCGTGGAGGGGGCGTATCGGCACGCCCGCGGAGGTTATGGCCGTGGAGATCGAGGGCTGCGCCCGACAGATGCCTCCTACGCTGGGGCGGCTGTTGTAGATGGCCCAGTGGACCCAAGCTTCCCCAGGCACCCCCTCGGGGAGTTCGTCTCTTTCCAGGGAGACCTCCAAAAGATCGTCGTCGGGTTCCAGGAAGCCCAAGGGCTTGGGTGGGGTGATGAGGAAGCTATCTTGCTCTTCGTGGCGGACGGAGACGTGGCCGAAGGCGGTAACGAGCCCTTCGGCAGCTAAAGCCTGGGCCGCCGCGACGATGTCCTCTCGCACGTCCGACCCTTAACTGGAGGCGGGAACCGACCTTTGGGGTTCGTAGCTGAAGTGGCTCTCGGTGCCGTAGGTTAGGTAGCTCTCCGGCATGTCCGAGCCCCACAGCTCGTACCCTAGCTGCGCGACCTGTGGGCTCCAGCGGATGGGCTCCCAGTCTGGAGCGAAGATGAGGAACCCGCCGGTCCAGAGCTCGACGCGGTTGCCCGACGGCTCGAAAAAGTACAGGAAGATGGCCCCGCTCGTCCCATGTTGCCCGGGTCCCCACTCGATCTCGATGCCGTTGTCGGCGAGGATAGTGGCCGCCCGGATCACCTGGTCCGGCGAATCAAGGAAGAAGGCGACGTGATGGAGCAGCGGTCCGTTCTGGTTCTTGTTGTTCATGATGGCGATCTCATGGGAGAGGTTCGTGCGGGAGAGCCACGAGCCTAAGCGGCCGCCCTCCGGGTCCTCTGCGTAGTAGCGGTGATGGATACCGAGTTCGCTGGTGACCCACTCTTGCTCCGCTTTCGGGTCGTTCGTCAGGACGTTGACATGGTCGAAACGCCTCGGTGCGATCCCCCTGGAGCCGTACTTCTGCGGGTGGCTCGGCAGCGCCGAGGCGATGCCGTCCCCCTCAGGGCCGCCCTCTTTGGGCACGAACAACTCGCGCTCCCAGTACAGCTCATAAGGGAACCCACCCGGAGTGAGGAAGCGCAAGCCGTCCCCCTGCCCAGACTCTTCACCATCCTCGATCCAATGATAGTCGATCCCAATCTCCTTCAGCCGCTTCTCGTAGGTCCCCAGGTCCTCGGGCTTCTCGACCCGCCAGCCGAAGTGCTCTACGCCCGCATGGTCGGCCTTCTTCAAAACGAGCGTGTGGTGATCCCAGTCCTGCCAGGCTCGTAAGTAAACGCGCTCGTCGTTCTCTTCGGTGACGTAGAGGCCAAGGATCTCCGTGAAAAACCACCGCGACCTCTCCAGGTCCGTAACCCTTATTTCCGCGTGCCCCAAATGCGCGACCGCCATGACAGCTCTACCTCCTGTCTCCCACCGAAGAATAAGATCGAATTTCATGATAAGGCTCTATCGATCCCGCCACAAGAATAGGTTCGGTAAAACCGAACCTCTCGCTTGACCGAAGCGTGTACACAACATAACAATACTAGTTACGTAGGCTATGCGAAGGTTTAGGGGAAAGCTCTACTCAAGGAGGAAGACTCATGATTACGGTGCCTGAATGGCACAACGCAAGCGTTATAGTCGACAGGAACCTGGAGGCCGGACGAGAGAACAACGTAGCCATCTACTGCGGCGACGAGCAGGTAACGTACGGAGAACTCGCCCGCCGCATCAACCGGTTCGGCCATGCCCTTAAAGAGCTGGGCGTGGAACAGGAGGACAGGGTCCTGCTCGTGCTGAACGATACGTCTTCCTTCCCGACGGCCTTCTTCGCCGCGATGCGCATCGGCGCCGTCCCGGTGCCGGTGAACACCCTGGTCGATGCCGACGAATACCGCTTCTACGTCGAGGACAGCCGCGCCCAGATGGTGGTCGCCGACCACGAGCACCACGAGAAGGTTCAAGAGGCGTTAGATGGCCTCCAAGAACCGGTAGGGCTCATCCTGACCAACGGCCGGAAGGAAGGGGTGTACGTACTCGAAGATCTGCTGGGCTGGGGAGAGGAGGAGCTTTCGCCGGCCGACACTCACAAGGACGATGCAGCCTTCTGGCTCTACAGCTCGGGCAGCACCGGCAGTCCCAAAGGCGTGGTCCATCTGCACCACGACATAGATTACACATGCGAGACCTACGCGCGACACGTGCTGGAGATCGAGGAGTCCGACCGTACCTTTTCGACCACGAAGCTGTTCCACGCTTACGGGCTCGGCAACGGCATCTCTTTCCCTTACTGGACAGGGGCCTCGAGCGTCCTCCACCCCGGCAAACCGGCCCCGCAGGCAGTCTTGGAGATCATCGAGCGATACGAGCCAACCCTGTTCTTCTGCGTACCTACCCTCTACAACTCGATCCTCGACTACCCGCAAGCTGAGGATTACGAGCTCTCCTCCATCCGTCTGTGTGCCTCGGCGGCAGAGGCGTTGCCCGCCCACGTTTTTAGGCGCTGGAAAGAGACGTTCGGCCTGACCATCCTGGACGGGATCGGGAGCACCGAGATGCTGCACATCTTCGTCTCTAACACCCCAGACGAGCTCAAGCCCGGATCGAGCGGTAAGCCCGTACCCGGATACGAGGCCAGGCTCCTCGACGAGGAAGAGTACCCCATAGAGGAACCCGGAGAGGCGGGATACCTCTCCGTCAAGGGTGATTCTGCAGCAGCCCACTACTGGCGCAACCACGAGAAGACCAAGGAGACCATGAAGGGAGAGTGGATCTTCGCCGGGGACTGGTACCGGGTAGATGAGGACGGGTTCTACTGGTACGAGGGGCGCGCGGATGACATGATCAAGGTAAGCGGCCTCTGGGTATCGCCGGTGGAGATCGAGAACACTTTAGGCGATCACAACGCGGTGTCAGAGGCGGCGGCGGTCGGGGTCTCCGTCGAGGGGCTGACCCACATAAAGGCCTATGTCGTCCTGCGCGGAGGCCATGAAGGCTCGGAGGACCTGGTCGAGGAGCTCCAGGAGTGGTCCAAGGATAAACTCAAGCGCTACCAGTACCCACACCTAATAGAGTTCATCGAAGAGCTGCCCAAAACGACCACGGGTAAGATACAGCGCTTTAAGCTGCGCGAGCCAGAGTCGGAAGATGATATGCCCGAGGATGAACTACCTCAGGAAGAGGCAAAAGACGAACCACCCCAGCAAAAGGATGAACTCGTTTAGAAGGGTGGTGGGCAACCGTGGCAAACTTCCTTCCTTTCGACGGTAAAGAGCCTCAGGTCGCCTCCGATGCCTTCGTAGCCCCAACCGCGGTGCTTATCGGAGACGTGGTCGTCGAAGAAGGGGCTAGCGTCTGGTTCGGCGCCGTCCTGAGGGCAGACTTCAGCAGGATAGTTGTGGGAACGGGCAGCAACATCCAGGACAATTCGGTACTGCACACGAACGAGGGTCAGCCGACGCTCATCGGCTCCAACGTCACCGTTGGGCACCTCTCTATGCTGCACGGGTGCACCATTGAGGATGAGGCGCTCATCGGCATGGGGAGCATCGTCCTCGACCGGGCACGCATAGGACGGCGGACCATGCTAGCTGCGGGGAGCGTGGTGAGCGAAGGTGGGGAGATCCCACCCGAAGTCCTGGCGGCGGGCGCACCTGCCGAGGTCAAGAAGGCCCTCGACGGGAGCTCGTCGAAGTGGGTCGCTACCGCCGCGCACGAGTACCGAAAGCTTCGGCTCCGGTATATGGAGAGGTAGTGGGACCCGCGGCAACGAGTAAATCGCCCGTCTTTGGTTCGCTCTGCGAACGCGGGGTATGTAGTATGCCAAGGGTTTATTGCGACGTTGCAGGCGCCAGAGGAGATTTGTAATGCTCGAAGGGGTATCGCTTATAGACGCGCACGTACACGCAGCGCGTCGGCCCACGCTGAAGTCCTCCTGGATAGAGTGGGCCGAGCATTTCGGGAAGGACGTTCCCCTTTCCGATCTGTACGATGAGGAGGGGACGCTGGTCCCCGAGCGCCTGGACGAGTACATGGAAGGAGAAGGGGTAGACGTGGCTATCCTCCTAAGCGAGTACAGCCCTAAAGCCACGGGCATCCAGCCCATCGAAGACCTCCTACCCATCACCGGGTACAACCCCGAGCGCTTCAAGCTCATGGCCAACCTCAACCCCCACTATCATCACCCCCTTCCAGAAGAGCTGGAGCGCCAGATGGAGCTCGGCGCGGTCGGGCTGAAAGTGCACCCCGTGCACGGAGGCTTCGCACCGAACGACCCGGCCATGTACCCGGCCTACGGGCTCTGCCAGCAGCACGGGCTACCGGTTGTAGTCCACTGCGGCACCAGCACGTTCCCGGGATCTACCAATCGTTACGCGGACCCGGCCCTCCTGGAGGATGTGGTACGGGACTTCCCCGACCTTACGGTGGTCCTGGCCCACGGGGGGCGCGGCTGGTGGTACGACGAGGCGGGCTTTATGACCATGATGCGGGAGAACGTATGGATCGAAGTCTCCGGCCTCCCTCCCCAAAAGCTGCCCGAGTACTACGAAAGGTACGGTTTCGAGCGCTTGGCCCAAAAGATGATCTTCGGCACCGACTGGCCCGGTGTTCCGGGACTCAAGAAGAACGCCCTCGCCTTCTTCGAGCTCGGCCTCGATCCCGAGACCGTAAAGCTGATCCTACACGAGAACGCCGAGCGGGTGTACAAGCTGGGCTCAAGGCGCGAACGCAAGGACATCGTCACCGAGTAAGCAGGCGCGCGCCCGCACCGGTATATACCCTTCGTGCGAACGCGTCGCAGCATCGACCCGTACGCTGCTGCTTCGAGAATTTCATGCTTCCGGTGGTCATCGCCGCATCGAAGGGCTGGTTAGCCTCACGAACCGTCAGAAACGCCTTGGCTCGGCCTCGTGGTGCATCGCGCATGCCCCGGCAAGCCAAGTATCACTCGTCGGACCCTTCTTGCTCCTCCACTAGGATCGCGGCGACCGGACACTGTTCTTCGGCTTTTCGCAGATCCTCTATGCTCACCGCCGTAGGGTCGTCTACCTCCGCCTTATCTTCATCGTTCAGCTTGAAAGCGCCCTTGGCCACTTCCACGCAGTTGCCCGACCCTATGCACATCTCCTGATCGACTTCTACTCGCGGCTCCGCCATGTTTCGATCACCTCCCGTCTAACCCTCGATCGTTTTCCCGTCTCTAATGTACCATCGGTGGGTCTATCTCCACACCTTCTCGTTCGGTCTCATCGAACAAAGGGATTGACCGAAACGCAAAGCCCATGATAGAAATCGCTTGGACTAGCAGCGCAAGCTACGTTGTGGGGGAAGGCGCGGGCGAGCGGCGCGAGATGGGAAAGGTTCTCTGGCAGAAGTAGCCGATAAAGGGAACCATTAGCTCCCCTTAGGGAGAGGAGGAGTAGTACAGTGACCTTCGTGATCACCGATGAATGCATCAAGGCCCGGATGTGCGTCGGGGTATGCCCGGTCGACTGCATCTACGACGCCGGGGAGCACTTCATCATCAACCCCGCAGAGTGCATCGACTGCACCCTCTGCGACGCCGTATGCCCGGTCGATGCCATCCGCCCCGATTTCCAGCTCCCCGAGAAGATGGAGCACTTCAAGACCAAGGCCGCCGAATTCGACTACTCAGGGATGGAACCCGGCAAGCTAAACGTGTAGTACCTAAGCTTCGTTGGCTGGTCTTTAGAGGAGCGACGGGTCGTGGCAGAGATGATCGAGATGAAGCAGCGCAGCCTCGAAGAGGTCAAGGCTTTGAGCCAGGAAGAGGTCGTAGAGATCATGCGCCAGGCCGGCATCATAGGCGCGGGGGGCGCGGGGTTCCCCACCTACATCAAGTACAAGGACCCCCAGCCGCACCTTATGGTCAACGCTACAGAAAGCGAGCCCGGCTACCAGGCCGACAAGGTGATGCACAAAGAGTACTTCGACGAGTTCCTCCTCATCTACGAAGCGCTGAAAGCCATCTTCGATTTCGAGCAGGTGAGCATGTGCGTCCACGAGAAAGACCGGGAGTGGTTCTCCGAATACCAGGAGCACGACGACGACGGTCTCTACGACATGCGCTACGTGCCGAACAAGTACTCTTTGGGCCAGGAGAAGATTCTCATCCACCACGCAACCGACGCCGAGGTGCCCTGGAGGGTGGACATGCCCGACGGGAATAGACGCCCAGGGATGCCGCCGGACGTGGGCATCATCATGAACAACTCGGAGACCTTGTTCAACGTCTACAGAGCGCTGTTCTTGGGCAACCCCACCACCACGAAGTTCATATCAGTCTATGGGGAGGAGATGGACGCAAAGGTCTACGAGGCGCCGATAGGGGCCTCGATGGCCGAGATTTTGCGCATCGCGGGCGTAGACGTCGAGGGCTCGGGACACCTCTCCGTGGTACAGGGGGGCCCCTACCTCAACGAGATGGCCATAGAGGAGCTGGGGACGGGCGACGATGCCTACATTAAGAACACGACGAACGCCCTCTTGCTCATCCGGAAAGGCTCGACGCCGTACAAAGAGTACGTCGACATAAAGACCACGCCACCCGAGGAAGGCATCGTCTCGCTGGTCGGCAGGATCTCGGGCATACACCTGCCTTTAGGGGGCGCTTTCCTGGAGCCCGCCAAAGCGCTCGTCTCCGAGGGTGACGAGGTCGAGCACGAGCAGAAGATAGGCGAACCGGTAGAGGAGGGC
>DASQSI010000164.1:0-15808 GCA_035642415.1 Rubrobacteraceae bacterium | reverse complement strand
CCGTAATGTTCTGGATAAAAGTGACTTGGCAACCTCGGCTCCTCAGATATCTCGCGACCACATCCCAAAAAAGAGGCCCCCGAGCGTTACCGATGTGTATGTGATTGTAGACTGTAGGACCACAGACATAGAGACCAACCTTCCCCTCCTGTCCAACCTCTACTAGGCGACCGCTTAACGCATCCCGTACCAGCAAGCTCATGCCTTTAGTTTAGCCTTTCTCGCCTTCTCTATCCGCGCCCGTGCCTCCTGGGAGCCGAGCACAGCAAAGAGATACTTCATCTCTGGTCCCTTACCCTGACCGGTAAGGGCAAGCCTCAAAGGGTGCAAGAGGTCACGGGGCTTAACACCCTTCTCTTTCGCCCAAGCACGCAGCTCCTGGACGAATTCCTGGCTGCCTTCTAAATCTTCGACCTCCCGGCTGGTCAGAGCCTCAGCAGCGTGAGAGTAGACCATCCCGCTGAGCTCCGGCAATTCCCCAACAAAGTTAGAGGCGACCACCGGGCCTGAGATCTCTCGTACTAGCGAGGACGCGTCCGAGAGAAGATGCATCTCCTCCCGAATGGCCTCCGTTACGAGTAGCTCCTTTCCTTGGGGAAGCGGCCCTTCGAGAAAAGGCTTCATGCGTCTGTACAACTCCTCCGTTGGCATCGCCCTGATGCGACGGGCGTTGACGAAGAGAAGGCGGTTGGCGTCGAAGGTGGCGGGGCTCGCCCCGAGGCGTGAGGGGTCCCACTCCCGCACAAGCTCGTCGAGATTGACGAACTCTTCCTTACCCTTCGGATGCGACCAGCCGAGAAGAGCAAGGTAGCTCGTGAGCGCTTCGGGTAAGTAGCCTTGCCTCCGGTACTCGGTGATGCTCTTAGCGTCGTGGCGTTTGGAGAGCTTCTTGCCCTCGAAACCCAAGATCAAGCCTAGGTGCAAGAACTCTGGCTCTCTTTTTCCCAAAGCCCGGTAAAGGAGTGCTTGGCGGGCGGTGTTTGGGAGGTGCTCTTCGCCCCTGATGACGTGGCTTATATGCATTGCCGCATCGTCCACAACCACCGCAAAGTTATACGTTGGGGTACCGTCCGACTTGCATATGACGAAGTCCTCTACTCTGGAGAAGCGTATCTCACCTCGCAGCACGTCTCGAAAGGTTCCACTTCGCGCGGGTGGCCTGAAGTACAACGCCCCCCGTCCGGCCTCGTCCTCCGCTGCTTCGTAAGCCAACCCGGCTTCGGAGAGGCGCTGCGCAGCTTCTTTATAAAACTTTCCGCGCTCGCTCTGCTTGTATGGTCCCTCATCGAAGTCGAGACCGAGCCATCTTAGGTCCTCTAGCTGAGAACGCTCGAATTCCCGTGAACTGCGTAGCCGATCAGTATCTTCGATACGCAATATGAGCTTGCCAGCGTGATAACGTGCAAAGAGGTAGTTGAACAGTGCCGTGCGAGCGCTACCGAGGTGCATCATCCCAGTCGGGCTCGGGGCAAAGCGCACCCGGACTTCGTTATTACTCATCTGTTTGTCAAGCATAGTTGCCTAAGTTTGATGTCGACTTCAGCATTAGTGTCAACCTCAGTGAGAAGTTTAACCCTTCTCAAGGGGAGATCTCTATGCTCTGTGATGCACTTGGAAGGTCGCTCGGGACGTTCTGAGCTGTTCGGCGCACCATACATGGCGGATGGCGGCGGAAGAATTCCTCCTCGAGGGTCGGCAAGAGTATTCTGTGAGGCTGGCGATACATGTTCGTTATCGTTGACGATTCTCTAGAAGGCAAACGGCCTGTACAGCTACACCCTCGCCCTGTCCTGTGAAACCGAGACGCTCGGTGGTTGTGCCACGCACGCTTACCTGTGGGGCACTGATGTCCAGAGCCTTAGCCAGGTTCGCGCGCATCGCATCGCGGTAATCCCTGATCTTCGGGCGCTCACAGATGACGACCGCGTCCACATTCGCAATCCTCCAAGACTCGCCCACGATGGTGCGGATCTTGCGCAAGAGGTTCATAGAGTCGGCTTCTTTATAACGCTCATCAGTATCAGGAAAGTAGTGTCCAATGTCTTCGAGGCCGGCGGCTCCGAGCAAAGCGTCGGCGATGGCATGGGCGAGAACATCGGCGTCCGAGTGGCCGATGAGTCCTCTTTCAAAGGGTATATCTACGCCGCCAAGGACGAGCCCGCGCGCCTCACCGTCTTCCGCGAAGGCGTGAACGTCGAGGCCTAAGCCCACTCGGACAAAGATTTCGGCACGACTAATTTCTAGCTCCTTTTTCACGAATCGGGACCATTTTCAAGTTCGGTTTTGTACAGCGCGGCGGGCACAGATGATAGCTTCGGCGATGATCAGGTCGTCCGGCGTAGTGAGCTTGATATTGGTCTTCTCGCCCGCTACTACAAGGATGCGGCCTCCAGCCCTCTCGATGAGGGAGGCATCGTCGGTCGCGACATGCAAGCGCTCTTCGAAACGCGCATAGGCTTTACGGAGCAGACCGAGCCGGAAGGCTTGTGGAGTTTGGGTCGCATAGAGCTTTGTCCGGTCTAGCGTTTCGAGGACGATCCCGTTCTCAACGCTCTTAATGGTGTCTGAAACGGGAGTTACAGGGACAACCCCAGCTACGCTGGGATCCCCGACGGCCGCTGACACGACCCGCTGAATAAGACCCGGGGTGATTAGACAGCGGGATCCGTCGTGCACAAGGACGACAGTTTGGGAATCTTCTTCGAGTAGCGAAAGACCACGGCGAGTTGAGAGCGAACGGCTCTCCCCAGGAAGCGCACATCCAGCGTATTTGTTTATGCCGGCCTCTTCGACAAGATCCTCGATGCGGGCACAGTCGCCCACCGTATAGATCCTAGCGACCTCCGAAGCCTCCTCGAAAACACGCAAAGTGTAAAGGAGAGCAGGAGAGCCAAGCAGTTCGATAAACTGTTTAGGGCGGCCCATCCGGCTCCCCATCCCGCCAGCTAGCACGAGAGCTACAGTGAGGCTAGACCCGGTGTCCTGTGGCACGGGAGAGGTTATTCGGCACCACCCTTGTCATCGGCTCGCAAGGCGCCATCCACGAGCTTCTCCGCCTCGGTGACCTCGATATCCCGGATAAGAGCTATCTCGGAAGCAAGAATCTGACGAGCCTTTATGAGCATGTTGCGCTCGCCCGTGGAGAGACCATGTTCGGCACCAAAGGCGGAGAGGTTCCGGATAACCTCGGCGACCTGCGAGATCTCACCACTCCTTATCTTCTCTCGGTTATGCTTGAGCCTCTGATTCCAGTTGGAGGGCATCTGGGTAGCGTCAGCCCGGAGAAGCGCGAGCGCCTTCGCGAGGCTCTCTTCGTTAGCGCAGACTCTTAAACCTGTATCGCCGTCGGCAGGGATACTGACTGTAAGTTCCGCATCCGGCAGGTACACAACATAGTAGCGCCGAACCTCACCGAGGACGGTCTTCTCCTCGATTCCGGTCACGCGTCCCGCGCCGTGGTTGGGGTAGACTACAAGGTCGCCCTCAACGAACATCTTTTGAATTTCCCCCAGTGCCTCATTCTTTGACGCCGGCCCCTCCGTCCCATCCATACCTACAAGACCTCTCCTGGGCCTTCTAGGCTACGCTGCTGGCGCTTGAGGTTGCGTCGGATGGCCCTCGCGCGTGCCTGGCCTACGCCCTCCACCTCATCGAGATCATCCTCAGTAGCGTTAAGGAGTTCATTGAGAGTGCCGAACTCCTCTATAAGCTTCTCGGCAACCCTGCCCGGCAAACGCGGCACGCGCTCCAGCTGGCGATAACCCCGCGGCTTAACGAAAAATTCCTCTGTCGGACCAATGGAATCGTAGCCCAATACCTGAGCAATCTCTACCGGATCAGAAAGTTCCTCATTGGAGAGCTTGCGCAGACCCGCGCGGATTTCCTCGTAGTCTACGTCTTCGGCAGCGTAGTCGCGGATCAAGGCATCGTACTGCTCAGGGACATTGTGGAAAGCCTGCTCAAGCTGCATCTCCACAAGCCGCCCCTCCTGACCAAGCTCCTTGATATAGTTCTCAATCTCCCCGGCTATCCGTACTGTATACTCGAAGGTGGCAACGGCACCTACGATCTCCCCCAGCGGCACAACCCCTTCGTATTCGTGCACGGTGAGCACGCGAGCCTCCTCGCGCAAGCGCCGGGTGAACTTATCGAGGGCGGCGAGCGCCGAGTTCGCCTTCGAGAGCACGACGCCTATGTCCTCCAATGTATACGATCCATAGGGCCCCCGATAGAGGCTGACGACCCGCCGTCGCTCGGAGACGACCACCACAAGGTCGCCTGTCTGCTGAGCAGTACGATGGCCAGCCAAGTGTCGTAACCCTGTCTCTCCCGAGGGAAGCGTGGGGTCGGGGGTAAGCTGGACGTTTACGTAGTGGATGTAGGAAATATCCGGTGAGACGATGATGGCACCATCCATCTTCGCCAGTTCGTAGAGGCGCATCGGGGTGAACTCAGTCTCGATCTCTATGCCACCGGAGATGAGGTTAAGCCTCTCGAGCTTCTTAGGGCTGGCGACGACGATTAGCGCCCCGCTATGAGCGCGGATAATATTATCTATCGCGTCTCGAAACCCTGTCCCCGGCGCCACGAGCGCTAACGCATCCGTCAACCCTGACGGGAACTCTCGCAGAGGACTCACGGAGAGAGCACCTCCCCCACGGCCTCCTCAAGCGTCTTCACTTCGACCACTGCAACCTCTCTCTTCACCCGCCCGTTCAGCGCGTCGTCCACGACGCTACCCCTGCCTCCTGGTAAGCTTCGGGATGCACCTTCGGGCGCTATTATACGCTTGAAGCCCAGCTTGAGCATTTGGGAGATGCGCTGCGGAGCCCCCGCCACAAAACGCACGTCGCCGGTCAGGCCCACCTCGCCGAAGCACGCTGCCCCCACCTCGGTGGGGCGGTCTCTCAAAGCCGAAGCGATCGCCAACGCCACCCCAAGATCCGCCGCCGGCTCTTCGACCCGCACTCCCCCTGTGACGTTTACATAAACGTCTTGGTCCCCGAGCACCAGACCAGCCCTTCGGCTAAGTACCGCGCACAGCATGTTCACTCGCCCGGCCTCGATCCCGTTTGCCACCCTCCGCGGGATCGCAAGCGGGCTCGACGCGACCAGGCTCTCTATCTCGACCAGCATCGGCCGCGTTCCTTCTAAGAGACACACCGTCATCACCCCCGGCGGTGTCCCGCCTTCCCGCCGCGAGAGGAAGAATGCCGAAGGGTCTTCAACTTCTATCATCCCGGCGCCTGTCATCTCGAACACCCCAACCTCGTTCGTCGAACCGAAGCGATTCTTTAAAGCCCGTAACACCCGGAATGATTGGTGCCTGTCCCCCTCAAACTGCAGCACCGTATCGACCATGTGCTCTAATACTCTGGGACCGGCGATAGAGCCCTCCTTCGTCACATGCCCTACCAAAATAACAGGAATGCTTTCCGCCTTAGCGAGCCGCATGAGCCGGGCAGCCGTCTCCCGCACCTGTCCTACCCCCCCCGGCGCCCCAGGAAGCTCTGGCGAGTAGAGCGTCTGAATCGAATCCACAACCACCATTTGGGGCTTTTCAGCAAGTATCGTCGCCTCTATAATGTCTACGTCCGTCTCCGAAAGCACGCGAAAGCCTGCATCCCCCACGCCGAGACGCCGGGCGCTGAGGGCCACCTGCCGTGGCGACTCCTCTCCTGAGACCATCAAGCACCCTTCTCCGAGATGCCCCATCACTTGCAACAACAGCGTGCTCTTTCCGACCCCCGGCTCCCCGCCGACCAGAACCATCGAGCCCGGCATGATGCCACCACCCAAAACCCGATTTAGTTCGTCAGCTCCGGTGTCGATCCTGCCACCCTCTCGCTCGGTTGGCACCTCTCTAAGATTCAGAGGTGTGCCGACCGCTCGTTCTAGTCCCTTTGCGTTCGCCACCCGCGCTGCGAAGCCGACAGCTTTCTTCTCCTCCTGTACCTCTTCGGCGAAAGTGCTCCACTCTCCGCAATCTGGACAGCGCCCCAGCCATTTCGGCTCCGTGTGACCGCAGTTAGAGCAGACATAAAGCGTCTTAGCCATACGCTTATTGTAAGAGACGAGCCGAGAAATCAACGCACCCACATCGGCAACGTTTCAGTATCTATCAGATTTCATGGTCCAGCCTGCTAGCAGAACAGCCGCGTACGGCAAAGCCGGGGCACTTGAGCGCCCCGGCCCGCTGAGTAGATTTTCGTCATACCCCTTCTACTCGGTGGGGACGACCTCCTTGGGCTGGACGATCTTAATGTTCACGATGGATTCATCCTCGGAGACGTCCTCGTAGGAGACATTGTTAGGCTCGATGACTACTTTAGAGCCGTTAGGGATCTCGCCGCGAAGGATCATCTCACTCATCGGGTCCTCGATCATGCGCTGCAGCACGCGCCTCAAGGGTCTTGCACCAAATGCCGGATCATAGCCTGCATCTGAGAGCTTATCAAGGGCCTCAGTGGTGAACTCGACAGTCACGTCACGGTCTTCAAGCTGCTTAAGCAGACGCCGGATCTGGATCTCGATGATGCTGCGCATATCCTCGCGTTCGAGCTTGTGGAACACAATGACCTCGTCGATCCGGTTCAAAAGCTCGGGGCGGAAGATCTTCCTGAGTTCGCTCGTGACCCTGCTCTTCATCTCCTTGTAGGAGAGGCCCTCCTCGTTCGAGCCGAAGCCCAAAGACTTGGTCTTGTTGATGGTTTGAGCGCCCACGTTGGAAGTCATGATGAGGACCATGTTCTTGAAGTCTACGGTTCGGCCCTGTGCATCGGTGAGCTGCCCATCTTCCAATATTTGCAGCAGTATGTTGAAGACGTCTGGGTGGGCCTTCTCGATCTCGTCGAAGAGAACGACGCTATACGGACGCCGTCGTACCTGTTCGGTGAGCTGGCCGCCCTCGTCGTATCCGACGTAGCCTGGGGGCGATCCAACGAGCCTACTGACCGTGTGCCGCTCCATGTACTCAGACATGTCAAGCCGGATCATCGCATCCTGGTCCCCGAAGAGGTATTCGGCCAAAGTACGAGCGAGCTCTGTCTTCCCGACACCTGTGGGACCAAGGAAGACGAACGATCCCGAAGGCCGGTTCGGATCTTTAAGACCAGCCATGGTACGCCTGATAGAGCGAGAGACAGCCTTGATAGCCTCGTTCTGCCCTACAACGCGGTCATGCAGAGCCTCCTCCATCTGCAGTAGTTTCGCAGACTCCTCCTCGGTCAGCTTCCTTACCGGGATACCCGTCCACATGGAGACAATCTCGGCGATCTCGTTCTCGCCGATAGAAGCCCGCTGTCCACCGGCGTCACCTTCGCGCCAGCTGCGTTCGAGTTCGCGACGCTGTAGAGCGAGCTTGCGCTCGGAATCTCTCAAGCGTGCGGCCTTCTCGAACTCCTGACGCTCTATAGCAGCCTCTTTCTGAGTTCGTACCTGCTGCAGCTCCTCGTCGACTTCCTTGTAATAAGGCGGGGAAGACATCGTCTTTATCCGCATCTTGCTCGCCGCCTCGTCCACGAGGTCTATCGCCTTATCAGGCAGGAAACGGTCGGAGATGTACCTGTCGCCGAGCTCGGATGCGGCTTTGAGCGCCTCGTCGGTTATCTGGATCTTGTGGTGTTCCTCGTAGCGGTCCCTGAGGCCCCTGAGGATGAGTTCCGTTTCTTCGACCGTAGGTTCCCCAACCTGAATAGTTTGGAACCTGCGCTCAAGGGCCTTGTCCTTCTCGACGTACTTGCGATACTCGTCGATCGTCGTAGCACCGATAACCTGCAGTTCGCCGCGAGCGAGCGCTGGCTTCAGGATGGAGGCAGCGTCTATGGCACCCTCCGCGGCGCCCGCTCCCACAAGGTTATGAATCTCGTCAATGAATAGGATGATATCGCCGTGGTCGGTGATCTCCTTCATAATCTTCTTGAGACGCTCCTCAAACTCGCCACGATACTTGGAGCCTGCAACCAGAGCGCCAAGGTCCAACGTATAAACTTCCTTGTCCGCCAGGATGTCTGGGACACGAGCGTCGGCGATCTCCTGCGCTAGGCCTTCGACGATGGCTGTCTTACCGACGCCTGGCTCGCCGATAATCACGGGATTGTTCTTGGTGCGCCGTACGAGAATCTGCATGATTCTCTCTATCTCTGTACTCCGCCCGATTACGGGATCGAGCTTATCCTCCTCAGCGAACGTCGTAAGATTGCGCCCGTACTGGTCGAGCTGGCGGGTCTTGGGCCGCTTAGCTTCAACCCCGCGTCCGCTGGCTTCGCCCCGGGCCCGCTGCGACCGGCCCCCGCCAAGCATCCGAACGACTTCGCGTCGGACCTTATCCGGATCCACACCTAGGTTCGACAATACCCGCGCAGCAACGCCCTCAGACTCTCGCACAAGGCCTAAGAGTATGTGCTCGGTACCAATATAATTGTGCCCGAGTTGTAACGCCTCTCTTAAAGCAAGCTCAAGCACCTTCTTCGAGCGTGGGGTAAATGGGGCCTGTCCACCCGTTCCTTCCTCGCCGTAGCCGACGATGCTCTCGACCTGCTCGCGTACTTCATCGAGGGTGACGTTCAGCGAGCTCAAAGCGCGGGCGGCCACGCCCTCGTCCTCGCGCAAAAGTCCGAGCAGGAGGTGCTCTGTTCCTATATAGTTATGGTTGAAGTGCCGGGCCTCTTCTTGGGCCAGCACCACGACTTTACGGGCCCGTTCGGTGAATCGTTCAAACATTAGCTAGAGCCTCCTCCGTCCCGGGGGTTCTCTACAGCACCTCGTACGGTTGTATCGGTTTTCCGGACAGATATACGGCTGTCAACGACAAGCAGATTATACAATGCCCCATTCCTAAATCTTAGAATCATAAAACCTTCTTCTCTAAATAGTGGTCTATCCTTGAGTATACAAAGGTTTTGTCTAGATAGGTGCGCGTTTAGCGCAATGCGCTCATGTAATCACTATATATAGCCATCATCAGCGACCTAAACATATTCTAGCCCTCCGCCCCGCCGGCTATTGTGTCCCGCATTACACTCAGAAACCGTTGTTGGGCCAGCCGAACCCCGAGACTAACTATGAAAGGCCCAGCTTTGGGGCCACTCTTCCTGCCAAGTAGAACCGTGTAAACTGCAGCGAACGCTTGCTTCGGCTTCAAACCGCGCTCGACTGCCTTTGTGTACAGGATGCTCTGCACCATGTCCCCGTCCATATTACTTTCCAACAAGCCGGCGACCTCATCAAGGTATTGCAGCTGAGCCTCGTCAAGGCTCTTGGCTGCCTCTACCGCCTCCGACAATTCTAAGACGCCGAGTTTAAGTGCCTTTGGCGCCCAATTCTCGGCCCAATTGTAGGCGTAGGTCAAGTACTCTGCCAGCTTTTCACGATTCGAGACTGCTTCCCTGTAGCCTCCCTGAAGAAGCATCTCGACCGCCACATCTGTGTCACCTCTGACAGTCTGGGAGATGGTGACCAGATGAGTAAAGGGAACAGGAAGCTCTCCAATGGATGCCTGGTACTCGTCCATGAAGCGAGGAAAGCCCTCGGTGAGGTCAAGATCGAGGGCGCGCCCAGGGTCACGTCCCAGGACCATGCGCCTCAAGGCGTCAGAGGGCATTATTTCGAGAAGCTCTCCGGGCAAGAGGACGATACCCTTGGAGCTACTCATCGCGCCTCTGCCCTTTATCTGGATCCACTCGTACTCGTAGCGCCCCGGGACTGGGTATCGGAAGACCTCCTGAGCCATCCGGTCGGCCGTGTCAGCAGAGCCGCCTCGGCTCGTGTGGTCCTTGCCGAATGGTTCGAAAGTCGCGCGAAGCGCCTTCCAGCGCGCTGCAAGCTCTACCCGCCAACCGAGCTTTCCCTCGCCCTTTGAGTAGTCAGCGGCATCCTCCCATCCGTCCTCGTCTACAAAGATGACCTTGTTCTCCTCTGGTAGATGCTCCAGAATGCGGCCCCCCCCGAGAAGCCCCTCGGCGGTACGCGGCAAATAAGGTGACCAATGCTCGGGCATCTTCCGCCCGCTAACCTCTTGCAGGATTTGCCGCAGCTTGGCGGTATTCATGAGCGCCTCCTGCGTCACCGCAGCGTAGACACCACCCTCGTAGAGCTGGTGCGAGCGCAGGAACTCGATATCTATCTCCATACGCCGGAGCGTCTCCTCGAATGGCGTCAGAAAATGTTCGGCGTAGGAGGCGTGACACCCCTCGGGGTCCGGAATCCGTGAGAGGCTGTGGCCGACGTAACGCTCGTACTCCCCGGGCACCCCGGGAGCTATCTTGCGCAAAGGGTCTATGGTGTCCGCATGGAACACAAAGCGCACTTCCACCTCGCAGGTCTTGAGGGCGTTCGCGATCGCTTCTCCGACTAAGACCTCCCGTAGGTTGCCAACGTGGATGTTGCCGGAGGGGCTGATTCCGGTTACGACCACATGCGGACCTTCGCCGTGGGTAACCAGTAGACTCTCTGCCGTTCTTTTAGCCCAGTCGGGTATCAGTGGGTGCTTGTCGCTTATGCGCTACTCCACAAGTAGATGAGTTGCACGGAATAAGAGAGGCAATTCGTGCCGGTCTCTCGCTAGCTCGCAGCCTCCACATTGACTATCTCGTATTCGGTTGCGCCTCGGGGTGTCGTGACCGTCACCTTCTCTCCAACGCGCCGCTTGAGAACGGCGCGTCCTACAGGCGAGGTGTGGGAAAGCTTGCCACTTCCGGGATCGGACTCGTTGGTTCCCACGATCTGAAAGGTGCGCTTCTCCTCCTCGCCTACCGCCCTGAGAGTCACACGGGTGCCGAGATCTACCAAGTCAGCGTTCACCCTGGCAGGGTCAACCACCTTTGCATTTCTCAGGCGGCGCTGAACCTCGCTGATCCTTCTCTCCAAGAGGTATTGCTCGTTCTTGGCATCGTCGTACTCGGAGTTTTCGGTAATATCACCGAACTCCCTCGCCTGTCGGATACGATCCGCAACCTCCCTTCGGCGAACCTCCGTCAGATACCTTAGTTCTTGCTGTAGCTTCTCGAAGCCCTCTTTGGTAACGAGCTCTAGGTCTTTGTCCATCGTCATAAGCCGAGAGAGTATACGGAAGGGTTTTTAGAGTGTCAACGAGCGTTTGAGCGTCCCTAGCGAGCGTTCAGCTCATAGAGGACGTACAGACCCTTGAGGGTCAGGTCTGCATCTAGAACGTCAATTTCACGGCAGTGACGCACAATGACCGGGGCGGGGCCACCGGTGGCCAAGACGCGCAACTCTGCCGGGGCATCGTAAGATCTTTCCGCCGAAGCTATCATCGGAGCGTTGGTTGCTAGTTCCTCGCTCATGCGTCGGATCAGGGCGTCCACGGCCCCGGCATAGCCGTAGATGAAGCCGCTCCGGATGGAGTCTGGAGTGTTAGTGGCGATAGCTTTCGGCAGTGGCTCTTCTTCGAGGTCGACACTAGGAAGCTTGGCCGTCCGCGAGATGAGCGCCTCCAAGGATACATAGAGCCCTGGCAGGATTGCCCCGCCCCAGTAGGTTCCCTCCGCGTCTACGACGCACACGGTCGTCGCTGTCCCAAAGTCTACTACAATTGCCGGGAAACCATAATAGCGGCCCGCCGCCACGGCGTTAACAATCCTGTCCGCCCCGACCGCCTCCGGATTGTCGTAACGGTTTTTGATGCCGGTTTCCATACGCGCCGTCACCGGGTAGAAGGGGACCTTGAGCATCTCCTGGGCCAAGTTCTTGTACGAACGGGTCAGCCACGGGACCACGCTCGAGACGATTAAGGCCCCCACCTGTTCGAGCTCCAGGCCACGAAGACGCAGAAGACCGGCCGAAGCGGAACCAAGTTCCTCCGCAGTGCGGTGTACTTCGGTCGCCATCCGCCAGCGCTCCCGTAACTCTTCGCCCTCGAAGAGACCCAAGACCGTCTGCGTGTTCCCGATATCCACTGCCATCAGCAAACTACAAACCCTCCTCGAACTCCCTCACGCCGCTTGAGTTTGCACCGGCTAGAAGCTCACCTACCGCACCGCTTCCCGGAATTAACATATCGGGCGCAAGATCCGCAAGCCCCCTCAGGTTGAATGCTCGTAGGGAACCCGGATGCGGTACGGTGAGGTGCGGCCCTTCTATGACTTCCTCACCGAAGAGCAGGACATCTATGTCTATGGTGCGCGGTGTCTTCCCAGGTACCTTCCGGACGCGACCGAGAGTGGCTTCGACCCCCTGGCAGAATCGCAGGAGTTCGATCGCTGTGGCCCCGTACCGGACCTCGACCACGCAGTTCAGGTAATCCGGCTGCTCCTCGTCCACCTCAACCGGTGTCGTGTCGTACACCTTAGAGACCCCGCGCATCTCCAATAACGGTCCCCTCCTGAGCGCCCCAACCACCGCCCGCAGGTACCCTAAACGGTCCCCGAGGTTACTTCCCAAGCTCAAAAAAGCCCGGCTCACCGGCCAAAAGTGGCCTTTACCGAAACTTCCGAAACCGCGCGGGCCACCGGTACCCGTAGCTTGGTGACAGCGACGCTGACTTCCCGTATCGATGGGAACTTATTCAGAACGTGCTCCCCCACTATTCGCGTCCCCGTCTCCAACAGCCGAAACTCCTCCTGCTCTAGACGCCTGGCTACGGTCTCGATGAGGGTCCCGTAGTCTACGGTCCCGAGGAGGTCGTCCCCTTCCTCGGCCTCGTAAAGGTAATCGAGGTCCACTCGCAGGGCCTGAGGCCGGGCGCGCTCCTCGTCCGCAACACCACAGCACACTCGGAGCACGAGCCCTTCTACTCTCCCCCTAAATATCGTGGCATGTGGAGGAACTATCACACGATCGACGACGTCTCTGGCAACCTTTTGCCGGTGCCCTAGCATCCGTACCACCTCCCGGCGAACCTCGTCCGGGCCCGCCCCCAGCTTGTAAAGCACCCGGGCAGCAACGCCGTCGGGCTCCCCGACGAGCCCGAGCAGAATGTGCTCAGCGCCAGCGCAGCCGTGGCCGAAACGCAGCGCCTCTTCTAAAGCAACCTTCAACACCCTGCGAACTTTAGGCGTCAAAGGAGGCCAATAATCCCTCACGTCTGCAACACAGCTGCCTACGACGTGCATCACCCGTTCTCGCACCCTATCAGGTGCCACGTCCAGAGCTTCAAGCACCCGGACCGTAACCCCATTGTGCTCCCACAAAAGACCTAGGAGCACGTGCTCGGTGCCGATGTACTTGTGGCCGAGTTTACGCGCCTCTTCGCTAGCCAGAACCATCGCTCTTCGACCCGAGTGTGTGAAGCGACCATGCACGGACGAAGCCTCTCGTTTAAGCACCCCGTATAGCAGCGGCGATCGCTAGCGCTTCCCTGTTAGCCCAGACGTCGTGCACTCGGAAAAGGCTCACCCCCTGCTCGTAGGCGATCACGTTCGTCGCGACCGTGCCAAAAAGACGTTCTTTCGGAGAGCCGGAGCCAACGATCTTATCGATAAAACTCTTGCGCGAGGCGCCGACGAGCACGGGGAAGTCGAGCTCAACCAGGGCATCGAGCCGATTCAGGAGTGTCAGGTTATGCTCAAGGGTCTTACCGAAGCCGATGCCAGGGTCGATGATGATGTTTTCCTCCTCTACTCCCACCTGCAAAGCACGCTCTGTTCTGCGAGCGAGGAAATCCCGAACCTCTCGCACCACGTCTTCATAGCAAGGGCCTTGCTGCATGCTTTTAGGTTCGCCCCGCATATGCATAAGGACGATGTAACATCCCCTCTCGGCCACTAAGCCCGCCATCCTCGGGTCTCTGAGGGCGGTGACGTCGTTAACAATGTGTGCTCCGGCATCGAGGGCAGCTTCGGCGGTAGAGGCCCGGTAGG
Organism: Rubrobacteraceae bacterium; assembly: GCA_035642415.1. Lineage (GTDB taxonomy): Bacteria > Actinomycetota > Rubrobacteria > Rubrobacterales > Rubrobacteraceae > Rubrobacter_F. The sequence goes on along the minus strand of DASQSI010000164.1, from coordinate 1,991 downwards.
TGTCGATCGAGACAATCGCCTCGGGGCGAATCGCCAGGAGCCCTCGTAACACCGGCATAACTCGGCGCAATTCCTCGTCTGGGCTTACTGGCTCCGATCCTGGGCGTGTAGACTCGCCGCCGATGTCTACTATTAGTGCTCCCTCGTCGAGCAGCGACACTGCCCGGGCCACCGCTTTATCAGGATCAAGGAACTCTCCGCCGTCAGAAAAAGAGTCGGGGGTGACGTTGAGAACACCAATGAGAACAGGCTCAGAGCCCAAGATAAGATTCCCAACCCTCATGGTCCTCTGGGCTACAAGCCCCGGCTCATCTAATCCTGATAGCTGTTCCGGTAACGACGGTTGGGATCCGGCACTGTGCTGTCAGCCGAGATCCTATCGACCGCGTACTCCTCGATGAGGCGAGCGAGGTGCTCGGCATCCACGGTCTCGTACTCGATCAGATCCTTGGCAAGCTTATCGAGCAAACGCCGGTTACGGAGCAACAGATCCTCGGCGGTGTCGTAGGACTCATCTACCATCCTACGGATCTCCTTATCAATCTGGAAGGCAATCTCATCCGAGTAGTCCGGCTGCGCATTGAAATCCCGACCCATGAACACTTGCCCGTTCTGCTGCCCCAAGGCCATGGGCCCTAGCTTCTCGCTCATGCCAAACCTTGTCACCATTTGCTTAGCCGTCCGGGTCACCCTTTCCAAGTCGTTGGAGGCTCCGGTGGTGATCTCGTCGAAGATAACCCTCTCGGCCGCTCGGCCGCCTAGCATCATCGCCAACTGCGCCATGAGCTGGCTGCGACTCATCATGAAGCGATCTTCGGTAGGCAGGCTCATAGTCACACCCAAAGCCTGGCCGCGCGGGATAATCGTAATCTTGTGTACTGGGTCGGCTTCGGGCAACAAGGCACCGACAATGGCGTGCCCAGCCTCGTGGTAAGCGGTGATCTCCTTCTCCTTGTCAGAGATGAGGCGCGTCTTGCGTTCGGGACCAGCGATGACCCGATCTATAGCTTCCTCCATCTCGGCCTGGTCTATCTGCTCCTTGTTGTGTCGCGCCGCCAGAAGCGCCGCCTCGTTGACGAGGTTGGCGAGGTCCGCACCGGTGAAGCCGGGTGTGCCTCGCGCGAGAGTCCCTACGTTGACATCGTGGCCAAGCGGCTTGCCCCGCGTATGCACACGCAGGATCTTCTCCCGCCCCGGGAGGTCGGGCCGGTCGACCACTATCTGCCTATCGAAACGTCCAGGCCTCAAGAGAGCCGGATCGAGAATATCCGGACGGTTGGTCGCAGCGATCATAATAATGCCACCCTTGGCATCGAAGCCGTCCATCTCTACGAGGAGCTGGTTGAGCGTTTGTTCGCGCTCGTCGTGTCCGCCACCTAAGCCTGCCCCGCGTTGTCGCCCGACCGCGTCGATTTCGTCCATAAAGATGATACAAGGGCTATTCTGCTTGGCCTGCTCGAAGAGGTCCCTAACGCGGCTCGCGCCTACACCAACGAACATCTCCACAAAGTCCGAACCTGAAATACTGAAGAACGGCACCCCAGCCTCACCAGCCACGGCCCGTGCCAGGAGCGTCTTACCAGTCCCCGGAGGACCGACCAACAACGCCCCTTTCGGGATACGAGCGCCAAGCTTCTGAAACTTCTGCGGAGCCTCAAGGAACTCTTTGATCTCCGTCAGCTCCTGGACAGCCTCATCGGCCCCGGCAACGTCCGAGAAGGTGACCTTGGGAGAATCCTTCGTCATGCGGCGGGCTCGGCTCTTACCGAAGCTCATTACTCGATTGCCGCTGCCCTGCATACTACTCATCAAGAAGAGAAAAAGCAGCAGGAAGATCAGTAAGGGCCCTAATGTGCCGAGCAGGCTGAACCAGAATCCGGTGTTTTGCGGGTCGGTTTTAAACGGTATCTCGGCCTTATTGAAGTCGGCAGCTATGTCGAATTGCTTGGGATAGGAGTACTTGAACTTCTCGGGATCCTTGCCTGACTCCT
>DASQSI010000163.1:0-10905 GCA_035642415.1 Rubrobacteraceae bacterium | reverse complement strand
GAGATCAGCCATGAGGTACTCTCCTTCTCTTCTCATGTCTCCTGCGTGCTCTTGTCGTATCTTCCCTCGCAATTATCCGCAGAAGGACGGAGTTTACTACGGTGAAAATGTGCGTAGCGCTCTGCCATTAGCCTCTTATGGGCCTGTATAAGGTCCTCGAAGTGACCTAGAACACCTTCAAATCCACAGAGTCTTCTCTAGCAATTAACTTACCTCGAGAAAATGGCTAGGAGTAACCATAGTACGCGTAGACGGCGCGCCGGAGGTCGACCTCGGGCATCTCGTCAGGATCGAAGTCCGGCGAGCCTAACACCTTGTCTCGGTCTTGCCTCACTATCGCTCGCTCCTCTTCGCCCACGTGGCGACTAACCTCCTCAAACGGGACTAGGAAGTGCTTTTTCCCTATCCCGAGAAAGCCCCCGGCGCCCACGTCCAAAAAGCGCGGGAACTGCGGGCCACCAAGACACAGAGGCGGACCCCCGAAGGAGCCCACCTCTGTCGGTTCTAAGCTAGCGCGGTTAGAAAACTAACCTGATCGATTAGGACCCCACGGTCTCCGAGGGGTTGTCCTCGCTCGTAGAGCCGGTAAAGTCGACGTCCTCCTGGGTCGAGTTAGTTGGCTCGTTACCCTGCTGGTTAAAGACGTTACCGCTATCGCCGGTTAGCTGTGGCGATGAATTAACAGTATTGCCGTCGCCGTTGATGTGAATATCGTTATTATTCGTAACGGCACCGCTACTGTCGTGATTCTGATCGAACTCCTGGTTAGGGGTGGTGATGTTGATATCGGTGCAGGTGGGTGTGAAAGGAGAGTCAGTTAGGACCGCGTTACTGGACGAATCCTGTTGCGCCGGATTAATAATAAACGCGGGACAGTTGTTATCCGTACCCCCACCACCCTGAGCAGCAGCGGGAACCTCCTGAGCAGCAGCGGGAACCATATACGCCGCAAGCAAACCCAGCATCGCCGTCAACATCATTAACTTCCTCAAGTTCTTTACCTCCTCGGGGGGTGGGTTTTCCTTAATAAAGGAAAACAAAAGTCAATGATAGTGCGCAAGCAAAAAGGGTTCGTCCAAAGGGTGGGGCCGGGCGACTGACCGGCAGATATGCACAATATATTGGACTGCAATGCTCAAGAGCCCCAGCTCATAGTTATGTAGGGAACTTATAGACAGGTCTTAAAAATACGTTGAAGAGAGGTTATGCTCATCCCTCTACCAAGCCCTGCGATGGCTTGTAAGGCCAAAAGTGGGGTTAGTTAGCCAGAATGCTCATTCTCATAAGCTATCTATTAAACAACAGCCTTCGAGAGCAAGGAGACATAAGCGGGCATCAGGGAGCAGTCCTTCACTCCGCTTGAAGCTGATCCAGCGCCCAAGGTGCTCGCCATTCGAAGGCACGCTCGGGCGGTGGCGCCTGCTCTCGGGAGACGTTTATGCCGTGGGCATCCTGTATGTACTGTCTGAATCAAGCATCGAAAGGCTCTTGGGACTCGACCATGCCCTGTAGTGCAGTGCTCGTTGGGGACCTTCTTCCTCCATGTACACGAGCACCATCTCTCACATAGGGATACTTTATATCCAGCCTCTCCCGTCGGTAATGCCTAAGCGGCGGCGGGACTCCTCGTATTCTCCTCGTCGCGCTCCTAGCACCTCTTCGCGCATGCGCCTAACCGCTCCGGCTCTATCCGCCACGAGGGGCCTCGCGAAGACGGAGAACCTTCCCTCTGACCTTTCTGTTGTCATATGGTGTTCCTCCTTTTCTCCCGCTTTGCCTGACGGGTTATCTCTTGCGCACCGGTAATTGCCACCTAGTACAGTCCGTTAGCTCGCTCTAGGGCCTGCTCCGCCTCAGCGACCATTCTTCTTACGATCTCACTGGCCGGTAAGAGGGTGCGGATCATGCCTGCGGTTTGCCCGGTAAAAGGCAAAAGCTCGTGCGGCCTGCGTTGCCGGATTACTGATACGACCTCCTCCCGCAAGCGCTGTGCCTCCCTTCTCGCCTCTTCCGGGTGCCGCTGCCATTCTTCGACGAAGGAGGTGCGCATAACACGAGGCACCGTTTCGTAGGCATCTTCGCCCGCAGGTGCGAAGATCTCCTTCCAGGCCTCGAACCTGACGACGTCCTCGGACTCCGTCGCTAGGATCGCCTGTTTCCAGGATTCATCCGCAGAGGCCTCCTCTGAGGCTAAGAACCTGGTACCGACGTTAGCTCCTTGTGCCCCCAGTACGAGGGCGGCTGCAAGCCCCCTGCCGTCGGCCACGCCACCCGCTGCCAGAACCGGTACGGGAACCACCGCGTCGACAACCTGAGGGATAAGCGCCATCGCACCCACACCTAGCGGCATGCCCTGCCCACCGGCTTCCGAGCCCTGGGCGATGATCACATCGACGCCCAGTTCCGCGACCCGACGGGCCTGCCCCACCGTGTGGACCTGGTGGACGACCTTTGCCCCGACAGCGTGGGCCCGCTCGACGAGATAGCCTGGGTCGCCGAGGGCTAACGACACTACCGCCGGTTTGGCGTCGAGGGTGGCTTCAAAGGCTTCTTCGTCCAGTAGCGGCACCACGTGGTTAACCGCGAAGGGCCGTTCTGTCAGCTCTCGCACGCGTGCTATCTGCCTCTCAATGCTCTCGGCGGACTCGAATACGGAGCCGACACTTCCAAGGCCACCTGCCTCAGAGACCGCCGCCACCAGGGCCGGTGAAGTCGCTGGCCAGATCGCCGCCTGCACAACGGGTGCCTCGATACCTAGGACATCACATGCTGGTGTGCGCAACATAGCTCTCCTTCCTTGCCGTTGACGCCGATCGTCCCCTATAGTCTATGCTGCTCTCCGTGCCGGACCCAGCAAAGGGTACAAAGGAGTTTTTCAACATGCTGGCTCGTTTATGAGACACTTATTCGGAGGACCTCCCTTCTGCGAATCCGGAGGACAGAGGTAACGAGCAGTCTCCTTGGGTTTGTAGCACAACGTTAGGGATACTGAGAAAGGAAGCAACAAGACAATGGCAGACGTAACTGATCATATCAGCGGACTGTCGGAAAACGAGGTGGCAACGCGCAAGGCGCGCGGCGAGGTCAATGCTCCGCCACCGGCCCCCGGCCGTACCTATCGCCAGATCTTTATCGAAAACGTCTTTAGCTTCATCAACAACGTCTTCTATACCCTGTGCCTGCTGCTGGTGCTCCTCGGACGCCCGTTCGACGCGATCCTCCCGCTGGCGGTGGTGGCCGCGAACGTCGCCGTCAGTGTTTTCCAGGAGGTGCGCGCCAAACGCAAACTCGACAAGATCGCCCTGTTAACCCGCCCAACGGCGAAGGTTATCCGCGAGGGCCGTGAGCAGACCATCGACCCAGGTGAGATCGTCCGCGGCGACCTGCTGGTGGTCGGTTCGGGCGACCAGATCGTCGTCGATGGCACGGTGGTCGGCGGCGGGACGATGGAGGTGGATGAGTCGCAGCTCACTGGCGAGTCAGACCTGGTACGTAAGCGGGCCGGTGACCAGGTCTTTTCAGGGAGCTTTTGCGTTACCGGCAGCGCTACGTTTGAGGCACAACAGATCGGTGCGGCCAGCTTCGCCAATCGGGTTACCGCTGGTGCCCGCGCCGAACGACACGTGGTGACGCCGTTGCAACGTGAAATCAACGGGATGATCCGGCTAATGCTACTGGTGGCGGCGTTCCTAATAGTAGTGTTGACCGTCAGCGCGGTCGCCGCGCGCGATCCGTTTGTCGAGCTGGTCCAGAGGTTGGTGGTAGTCATCGGCCTCGTGCCGCAAGGGCTCCTGCTGGCGATCGTGGTCGCCTACGCCCTCGGCGCAGTGAGGGTTGCTGGTCAGGGCGCACTCGTACAACAGACGAACGCTATCGAGTCGCTGAGCAACGTCGATACCTTCTGCCTCGACAAGACCGGCACACTGACCACAAACCGCTTACAGGTGCACGATATTCACCCCTTCGGCATCAGCCTTAATGACCTGCGGGAGCGGCTAAGCGGTTTCGTCGCGAGCGCGACGAGCAGCAACAAGACCAGCGAGGCGATCGCGCAGGCACTGCCAGGAAAGAAACAACCGGTACTCGACGAAGTACCTTTCTCCTCGGCGCGTAAGTGGAGTGCCCTCGTCTTCGATGGACAGGAAGAGGGTATCCACGCGAACCCCAAGGCCGCAACCGACGGTACGACTCCTCACCTTCCGTCCACCGCCGCTAACTCACTCCGGGGCGTCTACGTGCTGGGTGCGCCGGAGATGCTGCGCCCACACCTTCGGCAAGGCGCCGACCTGGACGGGCAAGGAGAGGAGTGGGCGGCACACGGGTTGCGAGTGCTGCTCTTCGCCTACCGGCCGGAGCCGGTCCCTCTGCACGACGGGGACGAGCAGGTCCGCGACCCGCAGGGGTTGATACCCCTTGGCTTGGTCGGTCTTACCGACGAACTACGCCCCAAGGCCTACGAGACGCTCACGGCCTTCGCGCAGGCCGGGGTAGATCTCAAGATCATCTCGGGCGACAACCCGGAGACCGTCAAGGCGCTGGCGGTGCAGGCCGGGTTCGATCCGCAGGCAAAGCTAATCTCCGGTCCGGAGCTCGACCGGATCGACGACGGCCAAATCTACCGAGCAGTGGCCGAGTACGGTGTCTTCGGGCGGATCACACCACAGCAGAAGGAGCGGCTAGTCCGAGCACTACACGGGCAGGGGCGCTACGTGGCGATGACTGGCGATGGGGTCAACGATGTGCTCTCGCTCAAGCAGGCCGACCTGGGCATCGCGATGCAGAGTGGCAGCCAGGCGACCCGTGGCGTGGCCGACATAGTACTGACTAACGACTCCTTCGCTGTGCTACCGTATGCAATTACTGAGGGCCAGCGCATTATCGCCGGCATGCAGAATGTTCTGAAGCTTTTCCTGAGCCGCACCTTCTTCGTAGCCCTGCTGATCATCGCGATCGGTCTAGTGGGTGCCTTTCCCTTCTCGCCGCGGCAGAGCGCGCTGCTGTCTTTTCTAACGGCCGGGGTGCCGGCAGTCGCGCTCGCTGCGTGGGCACGGCCGGGGCGCGAGGCGCACGGCAGCACGCTGGGTCGGCTCGCTAGCTTTTCCGTTCCGGCCGGTCTTGCGGTCACGCTAGTCGGGTTGCTGCTCTTCGTCGGTTACATCCTCCCGGTCTTCGACCTGGTCGCCGATGGCTCGGTCACCATAGACGAGGTCAACGCGGCATTGAAAAACACGCTACCGTGGGCACAGACGTTACTCACCTACTTCCTTACGGTGTGTGGGCTGCTGTTGGTGATGTTCGTCGAGCCACCGAGCCGGTTCTGGGCGGGCAGCGACGAGCCCAGCAGCGACCGCCGCCCGGCCTGGCTGACGATCGTCCTGCTGATCGCGGTGCTATTGATTGCGTTCGTGCCGGCCCTGTCGGAGCTTTTTGACCTGCGGCCGATCGAGCCGCTGGATATGGCGGTCGTCGGGGTGGCAGCCGCCGTGTGGGTGTTCCTGGTACGTTGGGCTTGGAACCGCCACTGGCTGGAGCGTTTCTTGGGTATAAATTCTGTGCGCTGAAGCGCCGCTCTGCTGGCAGCTGAGGATCATACGAGGAACCGACACCCCCTTCGCAGCAACGCTCGGAATCTCTTCTGTACATTTGCCTCCAAGTCGGCTAACAAGGGCCGAGCGGGGCAAGAGATGCTTAGAAAGTTATTCGGTCAAAACGCTTGCGCTTTGGGGATTTATTCATCTTCTAAGTTCTCGCAGGTTGTCCCACAGGATATAAAGCCCTACTACTAGCACCGCTAAGGCGACGATCTGCCAGAAGAACTCATATGCGATGATCAGTGCTGCTAGCATTCCCAGCCCAACGTTAACGCTGCTGACCAGGTTTGCCATCCGTCCCCTAAAGCTTGCCTCCAAGAATGCGAACAGGGCAATGCTGGCGACCAGCGCGGAATCTATCGCCTGCCGCTGGAACATAATGATCCAGACGAGGGCTAGCAGCAACAATCCCACACTTACGGCGGCCCATACCTCGGCTACGCGACCCGTGCGGCCTTCGTCATCCGATACCGGATGAAGGGCACGAGAGATGTGGGCACGCGCCGGCTCTCGCTCACCGGCCTGCAATTGAGCGGCGTAACCCTCAAGCGATTCCGAAACCGTCTTATCGGTCACCAATTGTGCCCGGAGCTGCTCGACTTCTTGGGAAAGGTCATCGAGCTGCATCTTCTTGGCTCTGTACGGCTCGGCCAGGTGAGACCGGCCTCGCATGGCCGCAACCTCGACTCCCAACCTCTTGAGCTGTTCGCTCTTTTCCTCGATCGCTGTTCGAAGTGCCGCACAGCGGGTCACGACGTCGGATCGCTGCTGGAGGATTGTTCTCAGCGCTTCGGTTTGGGTAGGCACCTTGTCGAGTCCAGCCCATCCTACGGGGTCGTACCACTCGCGCCTCACGCTTTGGTCGTGGTTGTACATCGGTCCGGCGGGGGCGTCTTCGCCTTCGAAGGGGTCCTGGGCGTAGAAGCCCCACAACCCTCGGTACCCGGACACCCACGCAGAAGATGGTGGATCCAGCAACCTGGGAGGTTCCCACTCCTTGTGCTGACCCGGTCCAATTACAACTCCGTCGCCTCGGGCGTAATCCACGAAGGGAATGAGGAAGAGGTTTGTAACCCCGTCCTGTTCTAAGCGCGTCCCGTCACCGGCATACTGCCGTAGCGTCTTGCGCCAAAACGAATGAATGGCGTCTGTTGCCTTGGCGATAGGGCCTGGGGGGCGCAGCTCCAGCTCGGTCAGGTACTCGCCTTGCGAGTAGTAGCTGGCATGAGTGCCAGCACCCACATAGACGACTGGATGTTCGCCCACCTTCTCCAGCTCTGGATCGTCCCAACGGCGGCGGAGGTCGTCGCCCTTGTAGTTATGGGCGGCGTATGCCGCCCACTCCGGGCGGACCTCGCCGGCCTCAGATTCCGAGAGGTAGACGAAGATCTTCTCCCAGTCCCCTTCGTGGTCGTTAGCGCCATAGAATCCCGAGCGCCAGTCGTTGAATGCGTAGAAAAACCAGTACTGCAAAACTATCCAGCCGTCCTGGCGGAGAACCCGGCCATGGTATTGGTATTGCTCGCGCTCGGACATGATGTGCTGGTAGAGGATAGATGACGCGGACGATGCCTCCCCTGGCACCCGACCCCGAGCCAAAAGAGCAAGGGAATAGAGAGCGTCCACAACGCGAGACAAGTACCCTACACGTGTCAGCCGGCCCCGTCCGGCGCGGAAGTCGTTATCAGGTTCTTTGCGCTTCTTGGGCGCGTGTTTCCGGCGTAAACGTCGAGAATATAGTTCTCTAAAACTCTGTGGGTCGGTGAACCTGAGGAAGCGCGTAGCTCCGAACTCATCTTGCGGCTGCTGTGCGAGATCCTCCAAGGTAAGCTCTCCACGCGGAACAAGGCACACCGCCTCTTCGTCAGCATGCTGTACCCACAGACTACAAGAGTGCACATACGGCTCGACGTCCATCGGATAGAATCGCTCTCCCCGAGTGAAGCGCGTCACGGGCTCGAAACGCCGGAGCAGGGCTATAGCAACCTCGGCTTCAACGTGCTCAGCCGTCATGTGTTGTCTCCAGATCCCGTCCCACAGCCTTTGCCGGCTTGCGCCTCGAGTGAAACACAACCCGCACCTCAGAGGAGTTCAGGTACAAAATCATCAAGATGCAGTAGAGCATGACGGGGTAAATGAAGCCCGGCTTCTCCCAGAAGGACTCATAGTACAGTTCCAAACACGCCCCCAGGCTCAGGGTCTGCGCGAGCGAGGCCAAGAGCCATCCCCTGTGGGAGAAAAGAAGAAAACCCAAAGCCCCGAGGATTGCCAGGACAACGGACGGTGAGAAAAGGATGGCGACCCCAATAGCTCTGGCCGCCTCCAACACCGACCCCTCCAGCTGCTGCGACGAGTCGGGTTGAATTTCCACTACCAAACCCTGCTGCGAGTCGGTTCGAAGCTGCTGCCAATCGACTTGCAGGAGGCCGTAGGCAATGAACCCTACCAGCACGATCGCTTGAAGGATCAACAGCAAGCCGACCGCTCTTATCGGCCGGGAGCTCGTCTTATGTGGTTCATCATCCTCTCCGCCTTGGGGAGAAGCAGGCCGTTCGGAGGCGTCAGCAGTAGTTATTTGAGGCTCCCTTCCCCTAAGATAAGACCCGTAAGTCCCGCCGTTCGTAGCTACCTACACGATAAGTATGGCACGAGGGAGCGGTCATGAGCAATGATCTATGTAAACTATTCGCTACAAGCTTCTTAGAAGCTTGCGCCTACTCTAGCGGAGTGGGTTGCGTCTAGGAACCCTCTGGTAAGCACCAATGATGGGGAATCTGGGTTCCGTGAACCGTCGAGGCGACTTAAAGAATCTTAGAACGACATCCTACCCTTTATAAGCTTCGCTTACATGCCTTATAGGGGTTTTGTTAAACTCGACTATGGAAGCTTCGCTGGGGTCACTGGTTCTACCGGCGACCCCCATTACTACGCCAACCATATAGGAGAGAAACATCTATGACTGATCCCCTAGCACAGCGGTATATCCACGCTATCAGCAGCTATGTCGCCGCACGAAGCCAATGGGGAGCGGTAAGCCAGGCTGAAGACGAGGTCACCCTCGCTGAAGAGGCTAGGCGCGCCTTAAAGGATAGCCCAGAGGAGTACATACAGGTATTGGCCGGTGCGTACCTTGACGCTCTAGATGCCCTGGTTGATTCCACCAGCGAGATACTGGAACACGCACGGACTGTCCGGGGTTATTAGCCCCCTAGAACACGAAGAACCTACGCCAGAAGGAGGGCTTTCTGTGCTCTGGGAGCTCTCTAAACCCCTTCAGCGCCGGCGTCGTCCGTCTTGGGGGGGTTCTCGAGCGTCTGGGGCGGTTTCTAGCTCGGGAATGCACTGAGCGGCCCCCAGGCGTCGAGCAGTACCACCTTGGCGCCCTGTCTCAGTAGGCGGAGCGCCGTCCAGCCGCCCAAAGCGTCAGCGCCTATGACCGCCACGTTTATCGAAGCGCCAGACGCCCAAGCCGCAACTGCCTATCTTCTCGAACTCGGCTCCACGGGGAACATTAGGAGTACTACGCTTCGCGCGTACAACCGCAAAGAGATGGCGGGCATCTCGAGAGGCTAGAATCTTATAAGCCTCGTGGCGGATAGGAAGGTCGGGGTAGCTACATTCCGACCTTTTTCTTATGCCTTCTCTAGGCCTTCTGAGTGTCTGAGAAGGCATCTACTAGCAAGCAGGACACTACAGTGTTATCAGGAGGCTATCCGCACCAGCTGCTGAGCTGGCAGCCCATCATCAACGTGCTCGCCATTCGAAGGCTGGCTCAGGTGGCGACGCTTGCTCCCTTGTTATGTCGACTCCGTGAGCGTCCTGGATGTATTGCCTGAACCAAACATCAAAGGGCTCTTGGGACTCGGCCATCCCCTGAAGCGCTCGTTGAGGGTCTTCAGCCTCTAAGTACACAAGCACCATATCTCCCATAGGAGTGCTTTGTATCCAGGCTCTCTCCTCGGTAATGCCCAAGCGGCGGCGGGACTCCTCGTATTCTCCTCGTCGCGCTCCTAGCGCCTCTTGGTGCATACGCCTAACAGTGGCGGCTTGCCCCGGCACGAGGGGCATTGCGAAGACAGAGAAGCTTCTCTGCGGCTGTTCGGTTGCCATAGGGGGTTCCTCCTTTCTCTTAGTGCCCGGTAGATTGCCCTGAACAGTGCTCCGCTCACAAGCCCATGGCCGTTAGCGCTACTATTCTTCGAAACGGTAGGTCCATCTTCTCGATGCTATCCTCGGCGTCTATATGATAGTCGCGTTTGGTCTTTACTCGCTGTCGCTGCTTAACTCCATGAGGATTCGAACCACGTAGTAGAACATTAAGGCAACGGCGGCAAACAGTGAGAGAGCTGCGGCAACGTACTGGTCGGTGCGATAGTAGTACAGGATGTTAGAGGTAGTGTACAGAATAGACGCTGCGGCAAGCCCAACCATGACCACCGAGAAGATTACGCCGAGCGTGAAGCCGAAGATGAGGCTCACAGCTATCAGCCCCAGAGCCACAAACCCGCCAATGAAGATGATCCCGCGCAAAAAAGAGAAATCTACTCTCGTAGTGAAAGCCACGACCGTCAGGCCTAAAAAGAGGAGGCCTGTGATGATCGCTGCTGCAGGGATCACCGTCCGGTCGCTGTAATGTGCCGCGACGTAGAGGAGGGGCAGGAAGATGATCGCCTCGATCATGACGTACATGGCTAGCCCCGCATATTGCAACCTCCGCGAAGTCTCGGACCTTGCCCAACGGTCTGCGATCCAGGACACACCGATGAACAGCGCGAGCGTCAACAGCCACGAGTAAGTCAGGTAGCCTACGAGGCGCTCGACGCCGGCTAGGTTGAGCAACGCATACTCGAGCATGAGGAAGCCGAGCACAGCGCCCGCCAGGTGCGCGTAGGTTCTGCGGATAAATTGGGCACGTTCCTCGGGCAACGCGTATGCCACTGCTGGCGCACTAGCATTGTATTCCAAGGTTTTCCTTCTCCTTCCGATACTGCTAGTAATGCTACGTACCACGGACGATTATACGTCCCAGGGGTCGGATCGCCGCACAAGCAGCTCAACTGGGTTCTAGAAGCAGCTGCAGAAGCCTTGGCTCTACATTCCGTGTGTTCGGACGTTCCTTGGTCTAACCATCCCCGTGTGGCTGGCGCTCGGTCATGCGGGTGGCTACTCACTCCCGCCGGCGCGACGAAGGCCCAAGCTTGGTAGATTAGGACCGGTAGCGTCAGTAAGAACGCCGCATACAAGGTCAGCTTGACGTCCGTGATAATGGGTGTAGTGATAGACGTGAATTTAAGGTCCTCTAGCCCCGAGGGCT
>DASQSI010000162.1:0-10141 GCA_035642415.1 Rubrobacteraceae bacterium | reverse complement strand
GGCCCAGGGGTTGGACCTTTGCATGAAGTCGCGCACCTCCTCGTCGAGGACGTACTTGCGGGTCACGTCACGATACATCCAGTCCTCGACGACGTTGGCCGTCGCGTCGTAGCCGAAGAGGTAATCGACGGTGGCGGAGAGTTCGAAGGCTCCCTTGTAACCGTGACGCTGCATGGCGGAGATCCACTTCGGATTCGCCACGCGCGCGCGGAACACGCGGCGGGCCTCCTCGGAGAGGGTGCGGGTCTTTGCGCGCGAGGGGTCGGCAGAGTCACCGATGTAAGCTTTGGGGTCGCGGCCGGTGAGGGCGCGGACGGCGGCGATCATACCACCGTGGTACTGGAAGTAGTCGTCCGAGTCGAAGAGGTCGTGCTCGCGGTTGTCTATGTTCTTGACCGCGATCTCGGTGCGCCGGAGGTTCGCCTCCAACGCTTCGCGCGCCTCCACGCCGCCCAGTCCCTTGCCGTAGGCGTAGCCGCCCCAGACGGCGTAGACCTCGGCGAGGTCTTCGTCGGTGCGCCAGTTGCGGGCGTCGATGAGCGGCAGGAGCCCCGCCCCGTACGCTCCGGGCTTGGAGCCGAAGATGCGGGTCGTCGCCTGCCGGTCGCCGGCACCGTTTTCTTTCTCCTCACGGGCGTGCTTGCGGACGAAATTCAATGCGTCGGGCTCATTGAGGGCGGCAACGGTCCTTACGGCTTCGTCGAGCAGGGAGATCAAGTTCGGGAAAGCGTCCCGGAAGAAGCCGCTGATCCTAACCGTCACGTCCACCCGGGGACGGCCGAGATCCTCTAGCGGGATGACCTCCAGGCCGGTCACCCGTCGGGACTCCTCGTCCCACACGGGGCGTACGCCCAGGAGGGCGAGTATCTCCGCGACATCGTCGCCCTGTGTCCGCATCGCGGCCGTGCCCCAGACCACCATGCCGATCGTCTCCGGGTAACGGCCCTCTTCTTCGAGGTACCGTCCAAGGAGGTTGGCTGCCAGATCCTGCCCAACCTCCCAGGAGAGCCTCGAGGGCAGGGCCTTGGGATCCACGGAGTAGAAGTTGCGGCCCGTGGGCAAAACGTTGATCAGCCCACGCGTTGGCGACCCGGACGGCCCCGCCGGCACGTACCCACCTTCCAGGCCGCGCAGAAGGTTCCCCATCTCCTCCGGCGTGCGAAGGAGACGCGGCACGACCTCCTCAGCGGCGAAGCGGAGCGACCTGGCCACCCCCTCGTGCGCGACGCCCAACGTTTCTTCGCAGACCACCCCGGCAGCCGAGGCGTTCCAGCCACGCTCCTCCATCGCGAGGAGCAGGGCCTGCGTGGCCTCCTCCAGCCGGTCGAGAAGGTCGGAAGCGGTCGCCACGAGGCCGGGGAAACGGGCGGCGAGCGCTTCAGGGACTTGTGCGCGAGCGCCGCCGTTCTCCGCGAGGGACCTCTCGTCGAGGCCGTAAGCGCTACCCACCGCCTGCCGGAGGCCAGGAATTCCGTCGCCAGCTCCGAGCCTCAAGATGGCGGTGAGGAGATGGCGCAACGGCTCGCCCCCGGGAGGTACACCCAGAACGTGCAGGCCGCCCCTTATGGGGAGGTCTTTGATTTCGCAAAGGTAGCCGTCGACGTGGGTGAGGAAGTCGCCAAACGCCTCGGGTTGCTCCTCTACCCCTAAGTCGCGGTGAAGCTCGGCGTCGCGGAGGCATTCCCATATCTGAACCCGGATCGCCGGGAGCTTAGAGGGATCGAGCGTCTCGACCTGGTAGTATTCATCGAGGAGCTGTTCGAGGCGCGCGAGGTCGTCGTAGGTCTCCGCCCGCGTCATCGGCGGGATGAGGTGGTCCACTACCGTGGCGTGCGCCCTTCTTTTGGCCTGTGTGCCCTCGCCGGGGTCGTTGACCACGAAGGGGTAGAAGAGCGGCACATCGCGTAAGGCGGCGTCCGGAGCGCAAGAGGGGGAGAGCCCCAGGCTCTTGCCCGGCAGCCACTCCAAGGTCCCGTGCTTGCCAAGGTGGACTATGGCGTCGACCCCGAACTCTTCCATGAGCCACCAGTACCCCGCCAAGTAGTGATGCGTGGGCGGTAGGTCCGGGTCGTGGTAGATCGCGATCGGGTTCTCCCCGAACCCCCTAGGCGGCTGGATGCCGACGAACACGTTCCCGTAGGACAGCCCCGCCACCACGAACTCCCCGCCGTCCACGTACAGCTCGCCCGGCGGCGGTCCCCAATGCTCCTCCACGCCGGTCCGGAGATCCTCCGGCAACCGGGCGAACCATTCGGCGTAGCGGCGCGCGTCGAGACGTCCGGCCGCTCCCTGGAGCTGCCCCTCGGTCAGAAACTCGAGATCGTGACCGCCGGCGGCGATGAGGGCTTGGATCAAGGCGTCCCCGTCCGCGGGCTCGTCCTCTACCCGATAACCGGCCTGGCGTACGGCACGGAGCAACTCGATAGCGCTGGCCGGGGTGTCGAGGCCGACGGCGTTGCCCACCCGCGAGTGTTTGGTCGGGTAGTTGGAGAGGAGGATGGCAACCTTCTTATCCCCGTTCGGGAGGCGCCCGAGGAGAGCGAAGCGGGTGGCGAGACCGGCGAGCCGCTTTGTGCGTTCGGGGTCAGCCCTGTAGAGGGTCAAGGAGGCACCCACGGGCGAGTCGGGACCGAGGCGTTCCTTGAAGGAGAAGGGGACGCCGATTATACGCCCGTCGAACTCGGGGATGGCGACCTGCCAGGCGGTGTCGAGCGGGGAGAGGCCGGCATTAGAGGAGAGCCAGGCTTCGCGGGAGAAGGTCGCGCAGATACCCTGCACAACAGGCACATCCAGGGCTTCGAGCGCAGGAACCTCCCACTCCAGCCAGCCCTCCGGGGAGCCTTCCTTATAGGCATCGGCGGCGTTCGAGCCCCCGCTGGCGAGCACCGTCGTCACGAGGCAATCTACCCGCCCTTTGAGCATCCCCAGAGCGGGGACCTTCCCCTCTTCGTCCGCGCGGAGCGAGTAGCAGTAGACGGGGAGGGCGTTGGCTCCGGCATCTTCGAGCGCCCCAGTGAGGGAGTCCACGAAGGCGGTGTTCCCGCTCATCCAGTGGGTACGGTAGAAGATTACAGCAACCGTAGGCTTTTGCGCATCGTGCAGGGCGAGCAAGTCGCCGAGCGAGGAGCCCTCCGGGAGCTCCGGGTGGTAGACGCCGAGCTCCGGCAGCGGAAGCGGCGGTTCGAAGCCGTACCCCTCAACGAGGAGGGTATCGGCAACAAACTTGAGGAGGTTCTGCGTGTTCCGGACGCCGCCGTGGCGTAGGTACTCGAACGCTTCGGCGATGCCGCCCGAGGGTGCGATCGAGAGGGCCGTGAGCTCCGCGTCGGGCTCTGCCTCACCGCCGAAGGCGAGCAGGGGAACATCGAGCTCCCCGCACTGGCGCCGGAGCTCCTCGAAGCCCTCCGGCCAGGCCTTACGGCCACCGAGGAGCCGGACCATCACGGCCCCGGCGCCCGGCAGCGTCTCCTCGAAGAAGGCGCGGGGGTTATCGAGGGTCATGGGGTTCGCGCAGCGGATCTTGGGGAAGCCTTCGGGGAGGAGCTCGGTGGCGCGAGCGGTGGCCAGGATCTCCGTGTCCGCGGTGGTTAAGAAAAGGATGGAACGGTCAGCCACCAGCTCTCAGCTTTCTCGGTGATCGTTAGCGGACGGGGGCAACGTAACTCCGGGCGGGGAGAGGCCCGGAACACCCTCGCCGTTCGAGAACGCGGGTGTTACTGCGTGGGGCACCTCTCCGGCTTTTAGCTGAGCGCTGAGCGCCGAGCGCTGAGCGCTAGAGCGACTGCTGACAGCCGATAGCTGATTGCTAATGACCGGCAAGTCCTCGGGTGGGCCGTTCTCTATGAGGCACAAGAGGCTCGCGCAGTCTATGTTCTCCGCGATGAGGTCTCCGAGCTTATCGAGCTGGGCCTCCCTGGCGGCGGCGAACGATGCGTCTCCCGCCGACCAGCTGAGAGCGCGCGCTCTGGCGACCCGGCGCAAGAACGCGCGGCGAAAGTCATCGGACTCGAATATGCCGTGCCAGGAGGTGCCGAAGGTCGCCCCAACCCGGCAGCCTTCATCGTAGTCGTTCGCGACGAAGAGGGGTTCGCCGCCGTGACGGAGAACGCGGCCGTGACGGATCTCATACCCCGAAACCTTCGTATTCTCGAACCCCGGTGCGTACCCTTCAGGGCGCGCGAGGAGCTTCTCCTCCTCGAAGGCTGTCTCGACGGGCAAAACGTTCAACCCGAGGATCTCACGCTCGTCGCTCTCGATGCCGTCCCTGATGCGCCTGCCGAGCATCTGGTAGCCGCCGCAGATCCCCAAGGTGGGGAGGCCAAGCCTGGCTCTCTCCGTCAGGACGGAGTCGAGGTCGCGGGAGCGGAGCCATGCGAGGTCGGCGACGGTGGTTTTGGTGCCAGGGAGGACGGCGAGGTCGGAGGCGAGAATCTCCTGTGAGGACTCGGTGAACCGGACCCCGACCCCCGGCTCGTATGACAAGGCGTCGAGATCGGTGAAGTTGCTGATCCTGGGTAGTCGCACGACCGCGATCTTTATGAGGTCCCGCCCGAGCGGCGGCAGAGGATCTCGCGGGATGCCGTCGAGAGCAAGGGAATCTTCCCCGTCGAGCCCGAGCCCCCGAACGTAGGGAAGCGTACCCAAGAACAGGCGTCCCGTGAGCTGGCTCATCTGTTCGAGACCCGGCGCGAGGACGGTTATGTCTCCCCGGAACTTGTTGACGACGAAGCCTCCGACGAGCACCTGGTCCTCCTCGTCGAGGAGCGCGAGCGTCCCGTAGAGGCTGGCAAAGAGGCCGCCCCGGTCTATGTCACCTACGAGGATCGCGGGTAGGGCAGCCGCCCGAGCAAGGCCCATGTTCGCAAGGTCTTGCGCTCTGAGGTTGATCTCCGCCGGGCTTCCCGCCCCTTCGCAGACCACCACATCGAACCTTCGCCGGAGGTCCTGCAGCGACTCCAGGACCACCGGAAGGAGCTCCTCCTTCATCTCCTGGTAACTGCGGGCGCTCGCCATAGCCCACGGCTTGCCTCGCAAGATCACCTGCGTCTCGTGCTCCGCAGAGGGCTTGAGTAAGATCGGGTTCATCGCGGCTTCGGGCTCAACGCGGGCGGCGGCGGCCTGGGCGGCTTGGGCGCGTCCGATCTCCGCTCCCTCACGCGTTACGAAAGAGTTTAGAGCCATATTCTGCGCCTTGAACGGGGCTACCTTCATCCCCTCGCGGACGAGCCAGCGGCAGATGCCGGCCACTACGACGCTCTTTCCCACGTCCGAGTGCGTTCCGGTCACGAGCAAGGCGCCTCTCACAGCAGGTTCCTTACGAGCGTTCGTCCGCAGGGCGGCACGAGGGCAGCTTCCGCCATAAACGGCTCAGCTTTCCAAGGGCTTACGGCGATCTGCTCGCTCGCAGAAGAGCCCGAAGACTACCCCCAGGCCGGTCCAGAAGACGAGCTGAGTGCCCAAGGAGGAGAGCCGGAAGCTCCACAACAGCCCGGAAGGAAACTCTCCGGGGTCCGGGGCAGGGGGCAGGATCAGGAACAGCACCCCTACGGCCACAACGACCCCCAATCCCACCGTCAGGTGACGGAGCGGCGCGCCGGTCCCTCGCGTCCGGAGCGCACGGGCCGCGTACCACGCTGCCAGAACCACGAATAGCGAGAGCGCGACCATCGTCAGGTACGAAGCGGTCCGCTCTCCGATGGTGGCCGGGTCGCCCACGGTAGGAGGATTGGCCGGATACTTCATAAAAGGGATCAAAAAGGCCCCAGCGAAGATGGTTCCTGCCAGGGATAGGCTGCGGTTCCACTCGCTATCGGACAACAGGTGGTCGCGAAAGCAGGCGTATGCGAGCCCGAACAATCCTCCGACGGTCACCCCGAAGAGGCCTGTGGCAAAGAAGAGACCGAGCTTCTGGGTCGAGCGGCTGAAGATCTCGCCGCCCTGTCCACCGGCGGCCTGTTCGAGTTGGATCGCGCTTTCCACAAACCGCTCGCCGAAGAGAAAGGCGAAGAGCCCCGCCAGGAGACCGGCCAGCAACCCGGCCGCCATCCCGCGGCGTAGATAAGACCCTAGCATTGTCCCGACCCTTTAGTGACAGGGAACGCCGAGCAGGTGCCGCCCGTCGTGGGCGAACTCGTGCAGGTAGTTGGTCACCCCCGCCGCCTGCCCGAGCAAGGGAGCAAGCAGCTCCCCGCTGGCCGAGAGCAGGAAGAAGAGCAGCAGCAGTAGGAGCGCCGCCGTCAACCAGCTCCATAGGGGCATCTCTCCGAACGAGATGCGCCACCCGATAGAGCTTCTCTGCATAAAGACCTCCTTCTCGGGGTCCTCGCCCCGGTAGGATTTGACGGGCGAAAGACCAGTCTCCTGACTCCCGGATCCCCGCTCACCCCGGGCCTTCCCGCCGCTTCGGCGAAGCTTTCAGCTCCATTGGCAGCAGTGGCTTATCGCTGAGGGTTCGCTCCCCGGTCACAGTGGCGGGACCGTGCCGGATTCTCGCCGGCTTCCTGATCCTTTCACCCAACCCGATCGTCGAGCAGTGTAGTCCCAAGCTCCTCCACCTGTCAACGCTCCCGGCCCGCCAACAGGATCTTATAGGCAAGGGAGCTTATTGGCCCTCGAACTCCGCGGAACGCTTCTCCACGAAGGCGGAGATGCCCTCCTGGCTGTCGGCCGTGCCCGCCATCTCGGCGATGGTCTGCGTTTCGTGCTCCATCTGCGTCTCCAGCGTCTCGGTCCAGCCGGTGTGCAGCAGGCGCTTGGAGGCGCCTAAAGCCTTCGTCGCGCCGGCGGCGAGCTGCCTCGCGAGTGTGGCGGCGTTTTCGGACAGGTCCTCGTCCGGCACGACACGGGTAACTATGCCCCACTCCATGGCTTCCTGTGCCGACAGCTGCCGGTTGGTGAGGGTCAGCTCCATCGCCCGCTTGACGCCCACGAGGCGGGGCAGGTAGTAAGTGGAAGACCCGTCCGGCGTGAGACCAGCGTTGGTGTAAGCCATGGTGAAGCGGGCCGATTCGGCAGCTACGACGAGGTCACAGGCGCAGGCGAGGCTCAGCCCCGCTCCGGCCGCGGCGCCGTGAACCGCCGCCACCACCGGTGGGTCCATACGTGCCATGCGCGAGACGGCGGCGTGCAGATAGGTAGTAACCTCCTTCAGGTAGCGAGGTAGCCGCTCTCCCTGCTCGGCGAAGCTCTTGAGGTCGCCGCCGACGCAGAACATAGGCCCCTCGCCAGAGATTAGCACCGCCCGGACGTCGGGCTCCTCCTCACAGCGCAGCACGGCGTGCATTAGCTCTTGGGCCAACTCCCGGTTGAGCGCGTTGGCCGCTTCCGGCCGGTTGAGGGTTATGTAGGCGACGCCGTCACCGATGTCGAACCCGAGCGTGGTGTACTCTTCCGCAGCCAAATTGCCTCCTTCTCGCTCCGCCGGCCGCTGCGCGCGGCTCATCCCGTTTTGGAATAGCTTACCCCGTGCGCAAGTTTTAAGGTTGCGGCGTAGCGGGGGTGGCTAGTCCTAGCCAGCGTTTAGCAGTGCCGAGAGCTGTGTGAGGCTGCTTGCCATCCGCGGGCCGTACCAGGTGAGGAGCTTGCCGTCGACGAGGTGTATCCGGTCCTCGCGGGCGGCGGGGATCCTTAGAGAGTAGAACTCCTCCAGGTCCTCGGCGGAGAACGGGTAGGGCTCGTCCGGGAGCAGGATCACCTCCGGCCCTGCGGCTTCGATCTCCTCCAAGGTCACGGTGGGGTAGCGAAGAGAACCCCCGAGGACGTTCTCGCCGCCGCATGTCTCGAGAACGTCGTGCACGTAGGTGTCGGAGCCGACGCTCATGTACGGCTTCTTCCAGATCGGCACGAAGACCCGGCGAGTCTCCTCCCAGCGCTGGGCCTGGAGCTTCCTGTGGACCCGTTCGATCGGTCCCAGCACCGCTTCCGCCCGTGGGGCCTCGACCAGGTCAGCCAGCTCTCTTAGCAGGGCTATTGCTCCCGCTATCCCTTCCGGAGCCCCAACGAGGACTGGGACGCCGGCCTCTCTTAGCTCCTCGATGTTCTCACGAGTGTTCTCCTCCCTGACGGCGACGACCAGGTCGGGATGGAGATCCAGGACAAGAGGTACGGAGATTTTTTTGGTTCCTCCGACCTTGGCGACGCGACCGACGGCCCGGGGCGGCTGGGTGCAGTAGCGGGTGCGCCCGACGACCCTCTCCCCCACGCCGAAGGCGAAGAGCGTCTCGGTCAGGCTCGGCACCAGGCTTACGATGCGTTGCGGGGCCACGCTACTTCGAGCTCTACGTTAGGCCTCTTTGAAGATCTTCTCCGATGCTGAGATGGGGTCGAGCTCTCTGTTGTACACCTTCTCCATGAGCTCGGTGTCCTCCCGGTCGAGGCGCTCCTGCATCTCGCGTTCGAGGCGGACGGTGGCCCAGGAGATCACAAGCTCCCTCTGCGCGGCCCGCCGCCGCTTCTCCAGCTCTCCGCTCTCCTCCAGATGCGCCCGGTGCTTCTCTATAGTCTCTTTGAGCTCTTGGACGCCTTCTCCCGTGTCTCCGCGGGTCATGAGGATAGGGGGAGACCAGGGCTGCGATTCGAGCTCTTCCCCGATATCCAGGATCTGACGTACCTCGTACACCGCCCCGTCGGCCTGCGGATGGTCGCTCTTGTTAATACAGAAGATGTCCGCGATCTCCATCACCCCGGCCTTCAAGGCCTGTACCGAGTCCCCAGTGCCCGGTTGCAGGACGAGCACCACCGTGTCCGCCGCGGACGCAACCTCGACCTCTCCCTGTCCTACGCCCATGGTCTCGTAGACCACCACGTCCACCCCGTAGGCCTCCATCGCCAGCCCAGCGAGCTGCGACCCGCCCGCCAGGCCCCCGAGGTGTCCGCGGCTCCCCATCGAGCGGACAAACACCCCCGGGTCGAGGAAGTGCTCCGTCAGGCGTATGCGGTCGCCGAGGATCGCTCCTTTCGTGAACGGGCTCGAAGGGTCAACCGAGACGACGCCCACCTTCTTATCCTCCTCGCGGTAGAGCTCTATGAGCTTGGCGATGACGCTGCTCTTGCCCACCCCGGGCGGCCCGGTAAAGCCCACGCTGAGGGCCGTACCCGTATGCGGGTAGAGCTCGGAGATGATGTTTGACGCCTCCGGGTCTTCGCTTTCGATCTTCGAGATTGCTCGGGCCAGCGCACGCCGGTCGCCGGAGAGTAGCCGTTCGGTCAACTCGTTGTCGCTCATACCAGTTAGCCCGCCGGGACCGCTTCTTGCAGGTACTCCACCGCTTTCTTGGTGGGCGTTCCGGGGGTGAAAACCTCGCCGACACCGGCTTCCTTAAGCTTGGAGATGTCGTCACGGGGAATCGTCCCCCCCACAAAAACCAACACGTCTTCGGCGTCGTTCTCCTCGAGGAGCTCTATGATGCGGGGGATGAGCGTCATGTGCGCGCCGGAGAGGATGGAGACCCCGACGGCGTCAGCGTCCTCCTGAATAGCCGCCTCGACGACCTGCTCAGGGGTCTGGTGTAGCCCGGTGTAGATCACCTCCATTCCGGCGTCTCTGAGAGCGCGAGCGATGATCTTAGCCCCCCGGTCGTGACCGTCTAAGCCTACCTTGGCCACCACCACCCTTATCGTCTCCGCCATAGTAGTAGCTCCTTTCCAGCCTCAGGTATCCGGTGTGGTAGGGGCAGGTTTTGCCTACCCCACTTAAATCTGCGGGGTCTCACGATAGGCGCCGTAGACCTCCTTCATGGCGTCGCAGATCTCCTGCACGGTGGCGTAGGCACGCACGGCTTCGATGGTCGGGTACATGGTGTTCTCGCCTTCTTCGGCGGCCTTCTTTATGGCCTCAAGGCACTTTCCGACCTGCTCGTTGTCGCGACGCTCCTTGAGCTCCTCGAGGCGCTTTACCTGCGCCTCGGGGACCTCGTCGGGGATGGTGTGGGTCTCCACCTCGGGTTCTTCTTCGGTCTCGTAGATGTTAACGTTGACGATGTAGCGCTTGTCCTCCTCTATCTCGTGCTGGTAGCGGGCCGAAGCCTCGGCGATCTCACGCATCTGGAAGCCGTTCTCTATAGCCTTCACGACCCCGCCCATATCGTCTATCTGCCTGAAGTACTCGTATGCCTGCCGCTCGAGCTCGTCGGTTAAAGCCTCG
>DASQSI010000161.1:0-8777 GCA_035642415.1 Rubrobacteraceae bacterium | reverse complement strand
GGGGCGTGACAGGTAGAGTTGATTGGCAGGATCGGAGAACGGCGACGGTGAGCGGGTTGCCCGTTATACCGCGGGCTGACGGTGCGTTAGGAGCGGCGGACCGGTATCCGATAGACTTTCCTTCATCTCAGCTGTTCCCTCATCTGCTTCAACCGCTTGTCCTGAGTTTTAAACGCACTCTATAGGGTATTTGCAGAAGCTCTGCCGCATAGGCAGTATCCTGCGAGTGCTCAAGTGGTGGCTGCGGTCAGGTACCCGACGATGTCCTTGGCCAAACCGCGTTCTCTAAAGACAGCCCGCTGTTTTTCAGCGCCGGCCTTACCGTTAGTGATCTCTAGTACGCCTTCAAGTTCGGCCTCGCATCTAAGATCTTGGGAAGCGGGGCGTAGTACTTTGACCAATTCTCGGGCCAGGGTGCGGGCGGTAGCGCTTCGACCGGTCGAGAAGTTGTGCAAGCGAGCGTCAAGACCATGGCGTGTGGCGCGCCACTTGTTCTCTTCGGTGAAGAGTGGATCTTCGGAGGGGTGATCAGACGCGGTCGCGACCAAGCACTGGGCCAAAGCGGCTAAAGAAGCGGTGCGAGAGACCTCCGTCTGTGCGTCCGGCGCCCGGAGTTCCACGGTACCCAGCCGCGGGTGTGGTCTAACATCCCACCAGCACCAGGAGTAGTCAGGGATGCTTCCGGCGCCGATTAGGGTACGTACATAACCTTCGAAGTTTTCCCAGCAGCGAAAACGAGGCGGCAGTCCCGAGCGAGGGACGAGGCTGAACACCTTCATGCGTGCCGAGGAAAGACGTGTATCAGATCCACGCCAGAATGGAGAGTTCGCCGAGAGCGCGATGAAGAGCGGTACGTATCGCGAGAGCACGTTCACCGCCTGGATAGCGTATTCGGTGCTCGAAACGGCGACGTGGACGTGAAGCCCGTAGATAGCCTGCATCCGCGCCGCCCATCCCATCTTCTCTTCCACCCTACGGTAGCGCTCCTCCCTAGTTATCGGCTGTGAAGTGGCGTCGCTGAAAGGGTGTGTTCCTGCCGCTGCGAGCCGCGCCCCGCATTCTTCAACAAGCGCTCCGGCCCTCCGCCGCAAGAGTGGCAAATTCTTTGCCAGCTCCGACGCTGTGGTGAAAACCGAGGACCGTACCTCGAGGGAGGAGGCCGAGAGTTCAGATGTTATGGAGCTTGCGGACAGTCCCACGACATCGCGGGCTGCCAGCACAGCATCTACGACCGGGACCAGCGCGCCCGACAAGGGGTCGACGAGCTGAAATTCTTCCTCGACGCCTATAGTGTATGGTGCCGAGGCGCCGAAGTTGATCTCCATCGGTTCACTTTAGCAGTTAAATGAAGGTTGATGGAGCGGGAGCGTACCTAGTTAGAACGACCTAAAATTCTACATACAGGATAGCCAAACTTGGCAGCGAAGCGCTCTCAAGATGAGTAGCTTGGTCTTCCAAGGGCTATCCTATAGGAAATTGCAAGAGAAACGGAGACGTAGTCTAAGGCCGTCTATGTTGAAACAGGGAGCGCATCTACTAGGATGAAGTCTCTTTACCATCTAGAGCAGATGACCTACCCCCAGGTTGGGTCGCTCGCGGCCCGTACGGATCTGGCACTGCTACCGGTTGGCCCGCCGGAGGCGCATGGTCCGCACCTTCCGGTAGGAACGGACATCATTGCTGCCTGCGAGCTCTGCGAACGCGCGGCTCGGGAGTTAGCCGCCCGAGGCATCGAGTGCCTTATAGCGCCTCCGCTTCCCTACTGCCTGGCGGAGATTGCTAGCCCCTTCCCCGGCACTATCACGATCCGTGCGGAGGTCGTGACGGCTCTTGTCGCAGACATTTGTTGTGGTCTGGCTCGTTCAGGCTTCAGGAGAACTCTTGTTGTTAGTGGGCATGCCGAGGAGAAAAACTTGGTAGCGCTCCGGGCCGGAGCCGAGCAGGCAGGTAAAGCGGAGGCGCTGGTGCAGGTATCCCGGTGGTATGGGGATGCTCTCCCGGGGCTGCTGCATTTACTCAAGGAGGATCACCCGGAGTACGACATCCACGCTGGAGAGTGGGAAACCGCCTTGGTGATGCTGAGAGCGCCAGAGTTGGTTGACCGGATGGCCCTTAGTACCCTCGCTTCGAATCGGGGTACACGCAGGGCTCCTGAAAGCGAGGCTCCGGCAGCCCGAACCTTCCCTGATATGGGAGCGCCCCAAGCCTACTATGGAGATCCCCGCCAGGCAACCCCGATAACTGCTGAGAGCCTCTATGCGGCCCTCGGAAAGTTCGTTGCGGACGAGGGGGCGTTCCTACTCCGCTCCTGAGTTCTTTGTCTTTGACCGGCTTGGGGATATACATCTCGCTTGGTCCCCCTGATGGGCGTTTTCAGACAGTTTCTTATCCGCTGGCGAGGATATTCTTGGCTGTTTTGCAGTACCTGTTTCGTCAACTAGAATCCCGGAATCGGCGAGATGGAGGAAAGGCTTGAAGAAGCTGCGCGAGTACCGCGAGCAGGATCGGGGGGCGGTGGCTCGGGTGGCAGCCATGGCCTTGGGCGGGAGCGTCGAGTACTGGGAGGAGGAGTACTACGTACCGGAGGCGAACCCGCGTCTGGACCCCGAACAAGTATACGTCGTCGAGGAGGACGGGGGAATCCGGGCGACGGCGGCGGTGTTGCCGCTTGAGGTCTACTTTGAAGGGAGAACCGTCCCGATGGGGGGAATTGCGGCGGTGGCGACCCACCCGGCTTACCGTCGGCGGGGCTACGCGGGCGATCTCATGCGTACCGTGCTGCGGGGGATGCAGGAGCGGAGTGTCCACCTCTCCATGCTCTATCCTTTTGCTCACACCTACTATCGCCGTTACGGCTGGGAGCTTGCTACCGAAACGATAGGCTACAACCTCAAGCCCACGGACCTGCCTACTAGTAGCGAGCAGAAGTGTGTTCGCGCCTATCGGGACGAAGACCTACCCCAGATGATGAGGATACTCGAGGGGGAGGGTTCTAGGCACTCCCTGTTCGTGCGTCGCAGCGAGGGACGGTGGCGGCAAATCTTTGCTCGGGGAGAGCACGAGGCTGCTGTCTACGACGCGCAGGGGAGGATCGAGGGGTACCTGCTGTACAAGCAGACAGAGGGGGAGGACTCACCACGCATCCTCATCCTTTCCGAACTGGTTGCCGAAACGCCGGAGGCGCGGGATGCTCTGATCTCCTTCGCGTCAGCTTTCGACCCCCTCACGTTCGGCGTAAAGCATTCTGCGCCGCCCGGAGAGCCACTACACCCTTACCTTCCAAACTCTTTTGTCGACGCTCGCATCAGCCCGGAGTTCATGCTCCGCCTCGTAAGCGTAGAGGGCGCCCTCGAGCTGCTGGGTGACAGGTGCGTAGACCTCCGTACGTCGCTTGTCTTAGAGATCGAGGACGACGTAATCTCAGAGAACGCGGGGGAGTACACGCTCGGAGGCAGCGGCGTAGTCCGCGGCGCGAAGGCAGAAGATCGGGCCAGACTCGACGTGCGGCAGCTGGCCCAGCTCTGTGCCGGCTACCTCTCTGCAAGGCAGCTTGTTCGCCGAGATCTCGTGAGACCCAACTCTACTAGGGCCCTCGAGCTCTTGAGTAGGTTGTTCCCGTCCGACGACCCTTACGTCTCGCCGCCAGATCACTTCTAGCACGCTTTGGCCACAAGTCTCTTGGCACTACCTTCAGACGATAGTCACTACTTACAGGCCATACTGGAAATGGGAGACCATACTGCGTGCGTGATGGAGGACGCGTTCTCCTAGCACAAGCTCTGAGCACGGTTATCGTTTACGATCCGCGCAGCCACGGCTGGGGGGTGGGCGCCCCTACTCCCAGGCGCTTCTACCCCTCTTTTCTCAGGCCCTGGATGGGGGCTCAGAAAAAGGGTGCAAAGGAGTTTTTCAACAGGCTCAGGCCTTCTCTTGAAAACCCAGCTTCTAACATCTCCACGATTCTCGGAAGCCGGCTCTGCCGCGACCCAACCATCAACGCCTGACAGCTACGACCTCTAGATAGTCGGAGGGGACAATGAGCGTCGCGTCGCGGTACAGCGGACATGGCCAACCAGGCGATCGGGCAACTTCTTGAGGTACTTCCAAACACGCGTTCCGCCACATGTGAGGGCGACCACGGGTCAACGCCCTTCCAGCCGTCCTTTCAGCAAGCGGTAAGCGTTTTCTTCAAAGAACAGTGGCGAGCCCGCAGGGTTCGCGGGTAGGTGCTCCAGTGCTCTGAGGCTGCATCTAATAATTGGTCCGACCGCAGCCGCCGAGAGTAGGGCCTGCCCTATTTATTCACAAGTTACCTGTTCCTGCTGTCCGATTCTACTGGCAAGTCTTCATCCGCATCAAGACGCCTCGCCTTTACCTCTAGTTAGAGGTTGTTGCAGATGTCACGATACCGTGAGGTCTCCATTCCGTCGCTCAGGGTTCGCATGGCTACTCTTCTTCGCCCAGAAGACGACGGCTGCGATCCTCTTCCTGGTTCCGATAGTGCTCTACTGACTTCGGGTCTATAAGCCATCCAAGCTGCGTCCGAACGGCCCTAAAGTGTCCGTTTTCCACTAACCAAAGCACCCCTTGGCGGCTTTTGTTTAGCTTACTTGCTGCTTGGCTAGTAGTAAGCCACCGTGCGAACTCCCGCATAGTTGGCATATTAACTCCCATAAAACTCGTGTGCTTTTTCAAAATATCCTATCAGGATACTTCACAACCGACAAGTAACATGAAAGGATACTGCCGTAATGTAAACGCGGCGTTCAGCGGCCACGACGCAGAGGAGTGCCTGTCCTCCGCGTATATCCCCTGAGGCAATTGAATCTAAAGACTCGGCGAGCAGGACCGGGCAAAAAGCCCAACACAATTGTTGGGGAAGGACGGCCACACGATCAGTACCCTGTAATATAAGGAAGAGGATTGGCCTATTCCTGTCTATCGGCCCGATAATTGCGGAATCCCCTCTAAGGAAACACAACTACTAGAGGTATGACTGCACCTGCCATCCTCCATATTGTGTTGCAATGTGTAGCAATACAGGCTGGTGGGTAAGGTCCCTTATGCATAACGTAAGAGACCCGAGGGGGTACCTTTGGACGACCAACAGAGACAGCGTATTCTCGACCCTGCCAAAATAGCGGCAGGAGGTGTCGCCGCGCCCCTAGGTGCCGTTCTCACCTCTCGCTTTGGTGTCGCTGGGACCATGTTTGGGCTAGCTTTATCTGCGGTAGTCGTCACCACAGTTAGTGACATCCTAAAGGCATACTTACGGCGAGCCCCAGGCACCGTGAAGAACATACCGGCAAGTTTTGGCACTGGGTTCTCTTGGAAGAACTTCCGGCGTTGGGTTACGGGTCCGTTCTCCTGGTTTTTGTCTCTTGGTCCCTCTCGGAGAAGAGCGATGCTGATTAGCAGTATTGTGGCTGGAGTAGTTGCTTTCCTTATTGGGACGAGCGCCGTGACAGCCCTTGAAGTAGGTGCGGGGAAGAACCTTTCATGCTGGGTATGGAGCGAATGTTCTACTACAGACTCCTCTTCTGGCGAAGAAGCTTCCAATACAAGCACGCTGCCCTCGGTTCTGGGTGGGAGCCAGGGCGTGCTGAGTAGCAATACTCCCCAAGAAGGGCAACAACCAACCGCTGGCTCTCAGAAGAGCCCATCTTCCCAACCCTCAGGTACTCCGACTGCAAAGACACCTGCTTCGTCGCAATCTGGGCAGCAGACACCCTCTGGAATAGAAGAGCAACAACAGAGTTCGCCTCCTACTAGGGTTGTAGAGGAGCAGCAACAAAGTTCGTCTGGCGCCACAGGGGAACAACAAAGCACTTCCTCGAGGGTTACAGAGGAGCAGCAACAGAGTCCCTCCAGCATTCCAGACAGCGGGGCTGGAAGTCCACAAGACAACTCCAATGTCCCACAGAAATGAAGCCACTCTTTTTATAGAGCATGTCTGATAGGGGGTCCACACATACATAGTTGACAACAAGGCCCTTACAGAGAACCCTGTTCTAGAAGAGAGGTGACATCGAGCTCCCGTTTATCGGTCCAATAATTATTGATTGATAGTTATGAAACCCGCTGTAGGACGCTGCCTTTGCCTCTAACGCTTATCCTCGCCAACTCCTGAGAGTAGTGTGCCTCATCGCAAGCATCTGCTGCTCAATGTCTTCTCCTAACGTTGGCCGGGCATGCCCTGCGCCTCATCAGCCTACGCTCGATGCTTGTGCACCTACTACCCCTTGGTTTAGGTTCGCTGTGGCGCCATACATGTGCCAACCGGTCTGCCATCACAACGGCAGCAGCAATGGTACAGACCACTCCGGCTGAGCAGAAGACGACGACGATCAGGATCAAAGGATCTAGTACGTACACATCCGACACTCTCTATTGCTCTTCTCACAGGATAGCCAACATTACACCTCAATTATTATCCCTTATAACGGGGTAGCAAGGATTCGAATCCCTCCTCGAGGAGGGATTCGGTCGTTTGCAGGACAAATACGAAAGCGAACCTCATCATCAGCCAAACTCCTACCGACAAAGTGAGTCAGTTCCTTCGAGACGTATCTCTGGCTATCCATTGGCTAAACATCCTACCTGATATTTTAACCCTCACCTTTGCCAAACACGCTCTAAGAGAGCGCGGCTTCCATGGCGGTGGCAGTTTGGTCCCCATGCCGGGCAGGACGTGGCTGTAGCGGTCCAGCGTCATTGCTACCGAGGCGTGGCCTAGCAGCTCTTGCACCAACTTGGGATGGTGACCCCGAGAAAGTAGCAGTGTGACGTAGGTCATGGAACCTTATGTCCGGCAGTCCCGCCTCTTTGAGAAGCGGCTTGAACGAGGCCGTGGCAAGGTTGCGGAAGTCCAGGGGCTTGCCGGTGATTGTAGAGAAGACGAGGTTGTTGTCCTGCCAGAGGCTTCCTGCCTTGAGCCGTTCGCCTCAAAAGCTTAATAATTGCTTTACGTTTGCCAAGGAGTCGCCCGTGCTAGGGCTGTAAGTCCCCTTGCTTACCCCCTTGGTATGGTTCAATGAAGGCGTGAAGTTTGGTATCTCGACGTTCGTGACGGACGAAGGAATCGCGCCAGGAGCGCTGGCGAGAGCGATTGAAGAGCGCGGCTTCGACTCTTTGTTTGTCGCCGAGCATACCCACATTCCCCTCAGCCGAGAGTCCCCTTGGCCCGGTGGTGCGGAGCTACCGCGAAAGTACTATCGGATTTTGGATCCCTTCGTTACGCTCACCGTGGCTGCTGCTGCCACCGAACGTCTGCTGCTCGGCACGGGGGTAGCCCTGGTAGTCGAGCGAGACCCGATCATTACGGCCAAGGAAGTTGCAAGCCTCGACCTCTTGTCTGGAGGGCGAATGATATTCGGTGTCGGTGTGGGCTGGAACCGCGAGGAGATGGAGAACCACGGTACCGATCCGCGCACCCGCGGCAAGCTGATGAACGAGCGTATCCGGGCGATTATAGAGATCTGGACCAAAGATGAGGCGGAGTTCCACGGCCACTACGTGGACTTCGACCCGATCGCGGCCTGGCCCAAGCCGGTGCAGAAGCCGTACCCACCTATCTACGTCGGCGGCGGGAGGCAGGCCTTCGACAGGATCGCACAGTTCGGCGACGCCTGGCTGCCGAACAGGATGTCGCCGGGCAAGCTGCAGCTTATGTTGGGCGAGCTGCGAGAAGTTGCCGGAAGAGACGTACCGGTAACCGTGTATGGCGCCTCTAGTGACCTCGAAGATCTGAAGGCATACGCGCGGCTGGGCGTAGAGCGGGTCCTGCTCGGCTTGCCGACCCTATCCGAAAGCGAAACCTTGGACCATCTCGACAGCCTCGCTGGGGTAGTCGCAGCTAGTCGCTGAGGAGATTCGTCAGCAGGGAAGGCAGCGCTATCCTAGATAGCGGTTTGGTGTGCTACTGACAAGGCCGAGAATGAGCCTCGGCCTTCTTCTTTCACTTACGTTTTCCTCTAATAGCCGCTTTTTAGAGCGGGCGATGCTGGGATCCAACCAGCGACCTTTGCCGTGTGAATGCAGCACGATAGTTTTCTAGAGGTTCTAGAGCTTACAAACTTCCTGCAAATAAGCATATTATCTCTGAGGCGGTTTCTCAAGATTTCAGGATATTCACTCGGGTTGCTACACACAAAGCCGCTCGGCAGGGCTCGTACCTATGACCCTCGTCTTACACTCGCTAATAGGCAGAGCTCTACACACGAGACCCTAAGAGAAGGGCCTTCTAGCCCCCAAACGTTTTCCGGGTCGACTGTCGGTTTAAGGTCTCTCGCTGCTGGGATATAAGCACTGAAGTACTCGAGAGAAAGGACAGCAGTGTGAGCCCCACATTCAGAAATGGTTGGTTAGAGGCCTAGCCGGGATAATAACCACCGGTTTAGACCACTGGCTGAGTGACCGGCTGATAGAAGAGAGGCCTCCCAAACAGCGAAGCATCCAGGAAGACGTTAAGGAAGCGGCCTTCCATGCAGCAGTGTCGGCGGGCGCGATCGTTATCGCCTCGGTGCTCGTCCGTCGACTGCTCTCAGGAGCTAGCGAGTGATCGGAAAGATTCACCGACAGCAGGAGGAGGAGGTCGAGTAGTGGATGAGAGAGAACCCACCGGTATGTGTCATCCCTAGAGAAGACGGTTGGGCGGAGGTCTCAGAGCGGTAGGAAGAGTAAGAAGATGAATCGACGCCGAAGACTCTGGTTCAAAAGCGCATCCCAGTATCATGAAAAGAGCGCCAGGGGCGAAGTTCCTCGTCCTTCAAATACCT
>DASQSI010000160.1:0-3406 GCA_035642415.1 Rubrobacteraceae bacterium | reverse complement strand
CGCGGGCCCGCACTTCCCGTTCCGGAGGAGGCGTACGAGAAGCTCGAAGGAGTACTGCACGACGCGGGTTTACTGCAGGAGGTACGAGAAGAAGTGGGCTAACGTAGTAGCTAGCCACGCCTTATATGCCGCAAGAGACGAAAGGCGCGGCTAGCTAGGCGCGCG
The DNA here is from genome assembly GCA_035642415.1 of Rubrobacteraceae bacterium. Lineage (GTDB taxonomy): Bacteria > Actinomycetota > Rubrobacteria > Rubrobacterales > Rubrobacteraceae > Rubrobacter_F. Next base: position 3,241 of record DASQSI010000160.1, on the reverse strand, counting down.
AATCGTGCATCAGCGTCTAAGACCTACCCCCTTAGAGCCTACCCCACCACAATCACGTGCACCTCGCCGGGCCCGTGCACCCCTATGGCTAGCGACATCTCGATGTCTCCCGAACGGCTTGGTCCGGTGTGAAAGCATACATTCGCGGGCATCTCATCCTGCTCGGCGTACCGCTCGATAGCGTCCGAGACCGTGCGTAGAACCTTACCTGCAGCGATCACCGCTACGTAGGTCGGCGGCAGGAGAGTGACGGTGCGACCCCGCCCCGGCCCGCTGGTTAGGATTAGGCTCCCTGTCTCGGCGATGGCCCACTCGGCCGTGGAGAGCCCGATATCCGACCTAGCGGCCACCTCGCGGAAGTCTTCGAGCTCCCGCCAGGTCACCACCTCCACCTCGCTCTCCCGCAGCGGCCCGTCCACGCCGAGCTTTTCCAGCTCCTCAACGTCCCACCGGACGAGGAGCTTCGCGTCACGCTCGCGGGCCAAAGCGAGAACGTACTCACGGGCCTCTTCGAGGCTTTCTACTCGCCTTCCGTGACCGCCTAACGCCTCGAGCTCTTGTAAAAAACGTACCGGTGGGTCCTCTGTCGGCTCGTCCGCTTGGGGGGCGCCCTTGCTGGTCCAGGGGACGTCGGGTGCTTGGGTAGGCTTGTACTTGCCGGTCTGGGTCCGGTGACGGATGAGCTCTAGGAACTGGGCGCGGTCGGCCATGCCTTAGATCCCTTCCTTCCACAGCTCACGGAAGGATTTCTTGGCCAGCGGTGGGAAATCGCGAAAGTCTGTCCAACCCCTCATGGGGCCGGGGAGCGACTTGACGGAATCGCCCTTCAACAGCGGCTTTTGGGCTATGCGGCTCGCCTTAGCGGAGATGTTATAGAGGGCGGGGTTCTTCATCGTGTTCTCGAACGTCTTAAAGCCTATCCGTTGGGTTTTACCCACGATCCCCTCCTCTACCTGGCGGTTGCGGAGCTTCAGGAGGAGGTCGTGCAGCGGGATGCCCACGGGACACGCCTCCGAGCACGCGCCACATAAGGAAGAGGCGTAGGGTAGGTCCTTGGCCTCCTCGTCGCCCTTCAGGAGCGGCGTGATGACCGCCCCGATGGGGCCGGAGTAGGTCGAGCCGTAGGCGTGGCCGCCGGTCTGGCGGTAGACCGGGCAGACGTGTAGGCAGGCGCCGCAGCGGATGCAGTAGAGGGCTTCTTCGAACTCGGTGCCCAGAAGCTTTGAGCGCCCGTTGTCCAAAAAGATCAGGTGCATCTCCTCGGCCCCATCGAGTTCGCCCTTGCCCCGCGGTCCGGTGATGAAGTTGGTGTAGACGGTGATCTTCTGACCGGTCCCGCTGCGGGCTAGAAGCCGGATAAAGACCGAGAGGTCTTCGAAGCGGGGGACGAGCTTTTCTATCCCCATCACGACCACATGCACCGGCGGGACGCTCGTTACCAGCCGTCCGTTGCCCTCGTTAGTGACCGTGCAGATCGTCCCCGTCTCGGCGACGCCGAAGTTCGCCCCGGAGATGCCGATGTCGGCGGTGAGGAACTTCTCCCGGAGGCGTTTGCGGGCGAAGCGCATCAGATCCTCCACGTTCGGCGGCAGCGTCTCCCCGGCCACCTCGGAGAGGATGTCCGCTACCTGCCGACGGTTCATGTGGAGGATGGGAGCGATAATGTGCGAGGGCTGATCGCCGGCGAGCTGGGCGATCCACTCGCCGAGGTCCGTCTCGACGATCTCCAGGTTCAGGTCTGCGTAGTCCTCCTCTAGCCGACGGTTTAGCTCTACCTCTTCGGTCGTCATGCTCTTGGACTTGGCGATTACCTTCGCCCCCCGCCGTCGGGCCAGGTCACCTACATACTGGACCACGTCCTCCCCATCTTTGGCGAAGAAGACCTTCCCGCCGCGTGCCTCGACGGCGTCCGCCATCTGCTCCAGGTAGCGGTCCAGGTTGGCGATGGTCTCCTGCTTGACGCGGTAAGCCTTCTCCCTCAGCTCCGGTGCGTCCGGGAGGGCGTTCAGGGCGGCATCGCGCACCGCGACAGACTTCTTGGTGAAGTGCTCGATCGCTTCGTGCAGCTCCGGATCCCTGGCCGCCTTGCCGCCCCGCTCGTTGAAGCCCTCGACCTCGCTAACGACCCCTTCGCGGCGCTTGTCTTGTGTGTCGTGCTCGCGGGCGGGCTTTTCGGTTTCCACTTCATCCAACCTTTTCGTTGGCGGAATCCAGTATCTGGGCGAGGTGGTAGACGTGGGTGCCATGCTCCGTGCGCCTAAGGCGGCCCAAGAGATGCATAAGGCAGCTGGAGTCGCAGGAGACCAGGGTGTCCGCCCCGCTTGCCTCCAAGGCTTTTATCTTCTCGTCGGCCATGGCCGCGGAGATGTCGGGCATCTTGACGGCGAAGGTGCCCCCGAACCCGCAGCAGAGTTCCTCGTTCTCCCACTCCAATAGCTCCAGGTCTTCGACGTTTTGCAACAGCTCCTTGGGCTCCTCGAGCACGCCCAGTTCCCGCCGCTGGTGGCACCCGCAATGGAAGACCGCCTTTCCCTCGTGCCGGGCGCGGAGGTCCTTGACCCCGAGCACGTTCACCAGAAAGTCCGAGAATTCCCTCACACGGTGGCCCAGGACCTCCGAGCGCTCGCGGTCGTCGGCCAAATCCTTGAAGATGAACGGGTAGTAGTGCGAGACCATCGTCGTACACGAGCCGGAGGGACACACGATGTAGTCGAAGCGCTCCTTTTCGAAGACATCAAGGAAGCGGCGGGCAACGGCGCGAGCCTCGCCGAAAAAGCCGGAGTTGAAGGCCGGCTGGCCACAACAGGTCTGCCCCTCGGGGTAGACGACCTCCGTCCCGAGCCTCCGGAGGACGCGCACCACGCTGACGCCAACCTCGGGGTTTACCAGGTCCACATAACACGGGACGAACAGAGCCACCCTCACGAAACGAATCCTCCCTTCCCTCCTGCGCCTTCTCTCACCCAAGCCCACCCGAAGCTTGACGCTGTAAGTGTATAGCAACCGGGGCAGTACCGAAGTTTCGCCTGGTGTCTTTTGCGCCGTGGGAGGAGCAGAGGAGAAGGACGAGAGATTACTGGCCGTAAAAGAGGCCGTGCTCTTAAGAGCACCCGAGCGAATCCTTCGCCCGACAAGAAGACCGACCGGAGAGGCCCAAACGAGCCCAACATCATTAGACAGCTCGCGCCTCTTCGGGGACAATTGAGAGTAGGGAAAGGGGGTTGTTATAGATGACCGAGAT
>DASQSI010000159.1:0-6861 GCA_035642415.1 Rubrobacteraceae bacterium | reverse complement strand
TATCTTTGGCACTCCTGCTACCGTGTGGGCCATGCTGGTGGCACGTTTGCGGCTCGCCCGGGACCTGGAGAAGCTCGGGTTGGGGCCGGGCGGGGTGGCAATGGTCCATTGCCGGATGTCCGCGCTCGGTCGCGTTGTCGGCGGCGCGGAGACCGTCGTGCGCGCCGTGCTCGACGCTTTGGGTCCTGATGGGACGCTTATGGCCTATACGGGCTGGCAAGACGAGCCGCCCGACGACCTCGATGCGCTGGACGAGGAGACGAGGCGCATCTATATCGAAGAGCACCCTGCTTACGACCCACGCGTCGCGCTCTCTCGTCGCGACCACGGTCGGGTCCCCGAGGCCTTGAGGACCTGGCCGGGCGCGCGCCACAGCGGGCATCCGGAGGCGGGCGTCGCGGTCGTCGGTCTACTCGCCGACGCGCTTACCGCAGAGCACCCTTACGACGACGCCTACGGCGCCGGTACACCCTACGCCCGGCTCGTCGAACTCGGCGGCCAAGTCGCGCTCTTGGGCGCGCCGCTGGATACCGTGACACTGGTACACCATGCGGAAGCCGTCGCGGAGGTACCTGGCAAACGCCGTGTGAGCTACTACTCGCCCGTGATCGTGAGTGGCCAGCGCCTCTGGCGGACTTTCTTCGACATCGACACTTCAGAGGGAGCTTTGCTTTACGAACGCGTCCTTGGCGAGGAGCCGTACGTTGAGCACATCGCGCGTTCGGCGCTCGCGGCCGGGGTTGGGAGGAGCGGACCGGTCGGGGAAACCACGGCCCACCTGTTCGACGCGCGAGGGCTGGTAGAGCACGCGGTCGGTTGGATAGAGCGGAACTTCTAAGCCCTGCTTCTGCGGTACGCCAGAGCTGCACAAAAGTTAGCCTCGGGCCTTACTTGGGCTTCGTCGTCACCAGCGAACCATTCGCACAGACCAAGGCACCACTCGGCGGCTACACCTCATCGAGGCCACCGATCTCGACCAAGCAATGGCGCTAGCTAACCAGGTTCCGGCGCCGTTCGACGTCGTCGAAGTTCGCTCGGCCGCGGTGCTCGAATGATGGACAGCTTCGTAGCCGGGCACCTTGCCGTTGCTGCAGCCTGCACGGCGGCCGCCGGAACGACCCGCTGAGGAGGAGTAGGACCGGCCCGAACACAAGTCGAGATGTAACTAGCCCAGAAACGTCTCCTAGTGGACGACGCAGCCCGAACCCACCTCTCCCCCGGAGGCGGGGAACGCGCGGGCCAGCGAGTCAGCGCTCAGACGGGCGCGCTGTGCGTAGCCCTCCGAGGTGTAGTGGATCCCATCCGAGATGAACCAGCTGTCGTTCGCCAACGATGCCCAATCGAAGACCCGCATATTCGGGTACTTGGCGCAGGCCTGCGCCAGTGTATCGTTCCAAAGTTCCATGTTAGCCTCTGAGTAGGACCCGCTCTCAAGCAACGACTTTACGTTAACCCACAGCACAGGCTGGTTACCGATCACCGACATCATCCGTTCTATCCGGTCTTTCCGCTCGACCTGCGAGCCCATGTAGACGTTAGCGGTGTCGTCTGTGCCTAAAGCGAGCACCCAGCACCCGCGGAAGCCGTCCGTCACCAGCTGACGGGCTACCTCGTCAGCGTTGGCCTGATCAGGCAGCGTCTCGACGATTGACCTCGCGGGTGAGATCTCCAAATGCTGAGAGGTGGCGCCGACCCGTGCGTACTGCGCGTCTAGGCGGTCGGCCGGGTCGGGCAAGAAGCTGGGCATGACCATGCCTGCCGATGTGGAGTCGCCGATGTACGCAACGGCCTCACAGGAAGTGCGGGGGTCTGTCGCAGCCCTCGGCGACGAGGTTGCCGATGCCGGAGTGGTGGTGGGCGGTGCAGCAGATTCGTGGTCTATGGAGAGGTTGATTTCTTCCGGAGATTTTTCAGAAGGTGGAGACAACCCGCTGCTATCGGCACCGATGCTGATCACCCCGCCGGCTTGACCAGCGCCGACTAGGCCAGCGCCGGCCAGCGCCAGGACGCTGAGCGCTCCCACCCAGGCCTCCCAGCTCCAGCGTGGCATGGCTTTCCGGCGTGGCTTCCCTGATCGGGCCTCCATCCAGAGCCGTCCGAGGACGCCGCGGCGGATCGGTTCCTCGACGAATCGCCAGGACAGGGCGGCCACGGCAATGGTCGCTCCCACCTGGAGGATGTTCAGGGGAAGGTTTGCACTCCTCTGCATGGTCGGGGTCGTAAGCACGATGATGGGGTAGTGCCACAGGTATATGCCGTAGGACCGCACCCCGAGCCAGCGTAGCGGCATCCAGCCCAGTGCTCGGCCCAGCTGGCTGGCGGGATGGGCAAGGGCGGCCACGACCACGACCGTGGCCACAGACAGCAGCACGATCCCACCGCGGTAGAGAAACGCCGAGTATTGATTCGTCTGCCAGATCAGGAGGGCTACGACGACCAGCCCGGCGACTCCCGCACCGTCCAGAAGCCAGCTCAAGGCGCGTTCACGCCTAAGCTGGCGAGGCTGAAGGGTGAAATAAGCATCAAAGCGGCGGCTCGGCCACACCATGGCCAGAGCGGCACCCACGAGGAGGCCAAAGGCGCGGGTGTCGGTTCCGTCGTAGACCCGCGTGGGGTCGGATCCCGGCTGGTAAAGCAGCGCCATTACGGTGGCCGAGAGGGCCGCGGCCGCCAGGGTCAGGCCGGCCAGCCGATAACGCCCACGGACGTAGTGCAGGCCGAGCCAGAGCAGCCAAGGCCAGACCAGGTAAAACTGCTCCTCTACCGCCAAGGACCACAGGTGGCCGAGCGCTGGCGGTGGCCCGAAGTGAGAGAAGTAGGAGGCGTGGCTGGCGATGTACCACCAGTTGCTCACGTAGAGGACGGCAGCGATTACGTCTCCCCAGAGAGCTGGCAGCTGGGATCGGTCCAGCAGCACGGTCCACACCACCACCACCGCCAGCATCAGGAAAAGGGCAGGCAGAAGCCGCCGAGCCCGCCGAAGCCAGAAGTCGCCAAGCCGAAGGTGGCCGACGGCGTCTCGCTGCCCAAGGAGCAGGTCGGTTATCAAGTAACCACTCAGGGTAAAGAACACACCCACGCCGAGCAGACCTCCTTGGGCCCAGCCCAGCTCTAGGTGGTAGGCGATGACGGCAAGCACCGCAAGGGCCCGCAGTCCGTCGAGCCCGGGCATATAGCGCTGGGCACTTCCGACGGGCTTAGGCATGACGCTTCCCCTCGGGCTCGGCGACGCACGGCGCCGTGTCACGCTCCCGGGCCGACAGCGCAAGCCAGCGTGTTCCTGTAGCTCCCACCGTAGGGAATGGTCGCCCCGTTCCGTACTGCGGATCGATGCCCTCCGCCGCTGGCTTCAGCGTCTCATTCCCAGCGTCGGCGCGAGAGCCTGCGGCCTGCGGAAGCTCCTTATAAGCGAGGCTTAACTGTAGGCGCTTGCCCCTTTGCTGTAGGAAAAGAGCCAAAGCTGAGCCACGAAACGCAAAAGGATAATAAGCGTCGTTGCCTACTGAAGTTAAACAGATGGTGGGGTCGATCGAAGGCAAATTGATAGGGTGGTACTCATCCGCGAAAATCCCTTAGACTGCTCGGTTTCTAGCTATACAACTAACCGGTGGCCTCCTTAGCTTTGCATCAAAAGTACGACGACATACTACAAGTTGTGAACGCCATACAACAAGTTGTGATCATAATAGGAGTATTATTCAGCATCTTGTATAAGTAGTCTACTTTTGAGGCGAGCTCCCTCGCTGACGTAACCTATGCCGCCGGCACCTTCGTCCACCCGCGCCAACTGGCAGAAAGAGATGTCATTGCGCTCGCAGCCTACCCGAACGTTGTTGCCTGGATAGAGAGGATAGAAGCCGGAAAGAGCTAAAGGCTTCAGTATGAGTGTTGGAGCTGCCGGCTCTCCACCTTCGTCGGCCATTTTGACTGGAAGAGGGTTCTCGGCTTTCTGCCGCTTGTGGCGACGCGTGAGCGAGAAAGCCCCTGTCCTGATATCACCGGGCGCGAGCTTCACCAGCACGCTATTAGGCTGCGGATAACGGTAAGGATGATAACGTTGGTATGCTTGCTGGCACCTATCTCGACGCTTCCGAGAAGTTGCGCGCCTCGATAGACGACTGCAGGTGACGTTAGTGGCTGTTACTGCGTACAACGACACCTAAGCCCAGAGTGGCCGAGCCTACCGGAGGACCTTGCGCCCCAAGGAGCGCTTCTCTTCGGGGGCTACCGTATCCTTACCTGACACCTCAAAGTTACTACGCATCGCGTCATAAAACCAAAGCGCCGGAGGTATTCCCACTAATACCAGCCCACTCAGCCAAAGTACGAACCCCAGCCAATGTTTATATAAGGTATAGAGTAGTACGGGGCCTGGGTCCTCAGGGATTGTGTAGTACCAATATGCCGCAGCGTAGAGTGCGCATGCAGTACCGATTACATAGCAGGTGACAGTCACTGCCGGGCTAAGAAGGCGGTTCACGAGGACGCTCCGTCACGTGACCAATCTCATTACCACTGGCCCGTAACTCGTCGTGAGTGACGTAGACATAGGTGTGACCGCACTCATGTCTACCGTAGGGAACCAGCTTGCGTTCCACCCGTTTCCTTATATAGCGCTTTGCGTGACGCACTTAAGCGTGACGCCGTACCCGGCACGCTTAGCCTTAATAAGGTGTCTCGTGTCACGTGCCCTGTTCGTTCACGCTACGGCAGCGTAGCGTGTTCGGCTAGGAGAGGTGTAGGGCGGTTTTGGCTACGCACAAGATGTTGGGGATGTTGTGTAGTACACATACACAGACAGCACGGTCTTCGTTAAATGATTAGAGCTTGCTCAACGCAGCTTCTCCCTCTTCTTAGCATGTGTAGGTAGGCAACAACGTACATCCTTGCGCCCTTTGTGGGATGGATTCGACCCGCTGTGGGGTATCTCGACGGTCAGGGCTGCCGCCCTCGACGGGTACTATGGTCCTATGTGTGTAGGTAGGAGTAAAGTAGAGGCTTCGAGGTACGGGGAGATCTCCGCAACACCCTATAGATAGTCGGGTATACCTATGGGCAAAAGAGAAGGGCCGGAGCCCCCTTTGAGGTTCTTCGGTTCTCGAGCCCTCGTATCTATGATTACCCAGGATCGTTCGAGCGAAACATTGTTGCCAGAGCCTCTAGCGGAAGGACCGCGTCCATTAAAACACTGACAAAGGGTCCAGGATGAATTGCTGGGACCCTTTCTAGACGGAAGTCCTGGTTCCTAGGACATCGGGCTTCGCTTCCCTTAGAGCTGAGTCGCTTGACTGCTCAAGACCGTACTTAACAATAAAGCAGAAAGGCTAAACATCCTTATATTTATAGGCAAAACGAGAGATGGGCTTCAAGCGGGCAAGGACAGGTTAGAATACCTTAAGGCCCAACAACAGTGAGCAGTAGTGCTAGAGGATACGGAGGAGACACAAGTAGTGGTAGCGACTATCTCGCGAGAGGACCTGAAAGACAAGCTGGATCGGGGAGACGACTTTATTCTTGTCGAGACTCTACCTGAGGAGCAGTACCGACACGCTCACTTGCCGAGCGCCGTGAACTTGCCTCCCGACCGAGTGAGGGAGCGGGCGCCCGAGGTCCTGCCGGACAAAGACGCGGACATAGTAGTTTATTGCGGCAGCCCGAAGTGACCAGCCTCGGAGAAGGCCGCCCGTGAACTGGCGGACATGGGATACCAGAACGTGAGGGACTATGAGGGGGGCAAGAAGGACTGGGTGGATGCTGGACTGCCAGTCGAAGGGTAAAGGCTATGTCTACCTACCCTTCGCGCTCTTGAGCTACACTCGTCCCCCGTTTGCGATAGCAAGTAATAGGTATGGAGAACGGGCCGATGAAAGATAACTACCTGTTGGAGCCTTAAGCCGCTAACCAGTCTATAGATCAACAGTCTTTTTTGATAATCCTGCAGGCGTCGATGTGTTCTAGGTTGTCCTGAAGAATCGTCTCGCCCAGACGTAGTATCTCCAGCACCCTGTCGTCGGCTACGGAGTAGTAGGCGTTGCGGCCTTCGCGCCGCACCCTGACGTAACCGCACCAGGCTAGACAGCGCAAATGATCCGAGACACGTGGCTGCGGCGCCCCCAGCTCACGCACTAGATCGCCCACCTTCGTCTCACCCTGCCGTGCCAGGAGCAACAGCAGCGAGAGCCGCGTCGAGTTGGCGAACCCGCTGAAGAATCGGGCGAGAAGATTCATATCCTTGCTTTCCCGACCTACTTTTACTCGTGTGAGTACTTGCGTCTCCGAGCCTTTTTCTTGCAAGTTCTGTCCTTTCACGTCTTCTTACACTATACACCTCGATACGCTCCGTCGTACATGAGCTGTATAAGATATGGCCCGCCGCGACCGTCGTATACAGGCTGTTTGCGCGAATACTTCGGGGCTTAGATGACCGATACTCGGCCATGTTGTCGGTTCAGACCACTCCCTGAGCGAGCATGGCTCGGGCTACCTTGAGGAACCCGGCGATGTTGGCGCCCGCAACGTAGTTACCAGGGTCACCGTACTCCTCAGACGTCTCCCGGCAAGTGTCGTGGATGTACTTCATGATTTCCTTGAGCTTCTCGTCGGTGTACTCGAAGCTCCAAGCCTGGCGGCTCGCGTTCTGCTGCATCTCCAGGGCTGAGACGGCCACACCGCCAGCATTGACGGTCTTGCCCGGACCGAAGGCCACGCTATCGGCACCCAGGAAGGCGTGTATAGCCTCAGGAGTGCAGGGCATGTTGGCCCCTTCGCCTACCGCCATGCAACCGTTCTCTATGAGCTTCTTGGCATCGCCTTCGTCGAGCTCGTTCTGGGTAGCACACGGTAGAGCCACGTCGCAGGGGA
>DASQSI010000158.1:0-8994 GCA_035642415.1 Rubrobacteraceae bacterium | reverse complement strand
GCCAGACCTGTGAATTCTTCTTGCGCCAACGTCCTCCCCTTTCTCTTATGTCCTCTACACCCCGTGGGCCGCTCGCTGGATCTTAGCCTTCTTCACTGTATATTTGCACCTTCTTGGCGCCGGGCTTTCATCGGATGTGTCATGGTGATACACCAGTCCTTGACAGAGATTCGACAGTGACCGGAGCAAACAACAAGAAACGGTGAGAAACCGCATTTGGCTTATCTAAAGCATTTTCGAACTTCCACGAACAGCCATAAACGTAGTACGCATAACTACGAATCAAAAGGTCGCAGGTTCTCTAGTCCTGCCGAGCGCGCTCTTTAATACCCCCAGTTGCAGGAAACGCAGCTGGGGGTAAGGACCAGGCAATAGTACCTGGCGAGGTTGTCAGCGCTCGCTGTCGAGGTGGGCCATCTGCGCCTCCGGGTAGCGCTCGCCCGCGGCAGCACCGGCCGGCACGGCCTCCTCGATGGCGGCGAGGTCGGCCTCGTAGAGCGTGACATCCAGCGCGCCCAGCGCCTCGGTCAGCCGGTCGCGTCGGCGGGCGCCGACCAGCGGCACGACGTCCTCGCCGCGCGAGAGCACCCAAGCGATGGCGATCTGCACGACCGTGGCGCCCTTCTGCTCGGCGATCTTGCGCAGGGCCTCGACGAGGCCGAGGGTGGAGACTTGTGGGCCGGTCGATCCGAGGGGGCGGGTGTGCATAAAGAGTCCTTCCTTGGGGGTCGAGACTTTCTAACGATCCTCTACAGACGTTTCTTCCGAAGCCGCCCCGACCCCACCATCGGAAGATGCCTGCTTCTCCGGCGGCGCTGCGTTTCCGTCTTCATCGTAGGTGACATGGCGCGTGGGTGGGTGGGCTTCCAGAGTCCGATCGACCCGATAGCATCGCCAGATCTCTTCCGCGTACGGCAGCATCACAGTAGCCACAAATGCTGCCAGAATCCCGCTCACATAGCCACGCGGGAGTGGCTCACTCTTAAGCCGCAACTCAAAGTGTGGCTGCTCATCGCCCACCCCTACCAGAGCACGAAACTGGTCTGGGTGTAATGCGATCAGGAAAGCAGTTGCCATGAACGGGACAACCTCTAGGAAGCTGTGCGTATGCTGCTCGTTGGGAGTCACCTCGCGGCGCTCCTCAGCGTAAGCTACGTCCCAGAAGGCGGTCGCCTCGTGGACGAAGACTGCGACGATCGCCGTGAGCAGGACCAGCGCGTTCACCTCCAAAAACAGCCCCATCATGACGGGTATTCCCGCTTCGGTCATCATGAGGCTGTGGATCATCGACTCGTGGGTGCCGGAAGTCTCCTGGATCTTAGTTTTCCGGTGCCACCACCAGTCGAGGAGGCCCGCCCCCATCCATATGGGCAAAACGAAATAGAGCAAGCCGCGGCGAGTAGCCTGCTCGACACCCCTGCTCCGCTCCACGTCCCACGCGGAGCTCGTGAGGCCCAGTAGACTGCCGAAGCTTCCCTGGCTCCTCCGGGCGGCGCTGGCGGTGCGGAGCGACAGGGCTCCTACACCAGCGGCGAGTAATCTCTTCATAGCCACCGTCCTTTCTGCTAGCTGCGGCCAAGGCGTCCTTACCGGTTACAGCATAAGCCCTTAAGGGGGTCCCTGTCTTTGCAGTCTAAGAAGAGCGTGTTGGCGATGTGAAAGCATAGGTAACTGCGTATGCCACTGGGACCTTCACGCTCCGGGCATCTTCCTATGCTCCTAGGGAAGTTGCGTTTCCGAGCACAGATTTTGACCGCAATTCTCTTGCTGACGAGCCATCTAAGCAAGACCTCCTCGCTATGGTGAGTTCGCTGCTATGTACGAAGGCTATTTCAGACGTTGTCCTAGCTGGGAAAAGGCCTCGCGCTGCATGTTAGGCGTGACACGGGAGTAGCTGTCCATAGTATGTGTGATCTGAGAGTGACCAAGAACTACGAACACAGAAGGGCGCGGGTTCGAATCCCGCCGCGCTCATGCTGGAGCAGGGCGAGAACCCGACTGTAGCGCAGGAGATTATCGAGCGTCACTGAAGCCCACGCTCGAGGGGGTCAGCTGTTATCCCCACATGGGTCTTCCGAGTAGGCGCTTGTACGCTCACCATTCGCCATGGACCAGCTCGACTGCAACTCCTGGTAAGAGCATCAAAATGGTGCCGAGGCCTAACGGCCTCGGCTACCTCAATCAAGTACCCTATTTATGTCCTCCCGTTTAAGCGGCCGGGGGCAGCTGCGACTCGCGCCCACCGCCAGTGTGAGCGTTCATCTTGGTCACGACCTCGGCAACCATCTCACTCAAAGCCTCGTCCGTACCTATCCCCTGGGCCGAACGCAACGAGAGTGCCTTCACGAGCTCATAGTACATCTCGGTCAGCTGCGCAGGTGGGCTCTCCTCAATGACATCCTTGGTAATCCTCTGAAGCATTCGGAGCTCCTTTTTGGTCTTGTTGGCTTACTACTACTTCGCTATTAAGCTGCAGCGCCGAAGGCTCGCCCGTACTCACCGTTTCTAAGCATCCGCTCCGCCTCACGCTGCAGCTGCCTGACCCTCTCTCGCGAGATCTTGAGCTCCTCGCTGAGCTCGGCGAGGGTTGCAGGCTTCGGGTCATCTAGTCCGTAGCGTCTGACCAACACGTACCGGTGACGCTCGGGGAGGCCCTCTATGGCCACCTGGAGTCCTTCGGTCTCCATCTCGTGCATCACCTCGCCCGCCGTGTCCGAGGCTCGCTCGTCCTCGACGAGCTCCCCGATCTCCGAGGCGTCCTCCTCGGAACCCAAGGGACGGTTGAGGCTGGTGGCGTCCGGCATGGCGTCCTTCACGTTCCGCACCTCATCCACGGTCCACCCGAGGCGCTCGGCGACCTCCTCGTCGGTCGGCTCACGTTCCAGCTCGGTCGAAAGCTCGTTGTAGTTACGGGCCATCTTCCTTATCTTCTCGCCCATGTGCACCGGCACCCTTATGGTGCGCCCCTTGTCGGCCACGGCGCGCTGCACGGCCTGCCTTACCCACCAGGTGGCATAGGTGGAGAAGCGCCATCCGCGGTCGGGATCGAACTTCTCGACGGCCTTCATAAGCCCTATGTTGCCTTCCTGGATCAAGTCCTCGAAGGGAAGGCCCATCCCCCTATACTTCTTGGCCACCGAGATCACCAGCCTGAGGTTCATCTCGATCAGCCTCTGGCGAGCCTTCTCGTCCCCGGCCTTCGCCCGCTTGCTGAGGTCTATCTCCTCCTCGTGCGTCAAGAGCTTGCCCTTGTCGATGCGAGCGAAGTAATCCGGCAAAAGTCCCGGCGCCTCTTCCTTTGTGCGGTTTGCGCGCCGAATCGTAGATACTTCGGTCACTCACATACCTCCTGATACTACCCCCCTATTTACTAGACTATTATACTATCTATACTATAATATTTTCAAGTAGATAATATCAAAATTAAAGCTAATGGAAGAACGCGGGAAGTTTAGGAGAAGATGAGCAAGCGGAGTTACAAACAATATTGCGCCGTAGCGAGGGCATTGGACATCGTGGGGGAGCGCTGGACGTTGCTAATAGTACGCGAGCTCCTCACAGGCCCCAAGAGGTTCAAGGACCTTTTAGAGGGGCTCTCCGGGATCGGGACGAACCTCTTGGCCGCACGGCTTAAGGACCTTGAGGGATACGGGGTTGTGCGCCGCGCAACCCTGCCGCCGCCGGCGGCATCGAAGGTCTATGAGCTTACCGAGCCTGGTCGGTCGTTGGAGCCGGTCATCGCTGCCCTCGGGCGGTGGGGGTTGGAGTTCTTAGGTACCCCTGACCGAGAAGACGATCTTAGGCCGGCTTGGGCGGTGGTAGCTATGCGGTCCGCCCTCAAGCAGGAAGCGGCGCGTGGTCTCCAGGAGACCTACGAGTTTCGCATCGACGAGGAAGCGTTCCACCTGCGGGTCAGAGACGGCGAAGTCGAAACTCTGCAAGGGCCTGCCGTGGATCCGGATCTCGTTGTAAGGGGTGGTACTCAAGCCTTTCTCGCCCTCGTTGCAGGGCAGTTAGAGTCGGCGGAGGCGCTAGAGTCAGGAGAGATCCAGATCGAGGGGGCGCAGGAAACCTTGGTGCGATGCTTAGAGATATTTGGCCTGTCCTTTATGCGGAACGAAAAGACGGAGTACCAGGACAATTGTACTCCGAAAAATTGTTGAGTACCTGGCACAAAGGACGGACTTCCATATTGATTCTCTATTCAGGATATTAATGTGGCGCGTAGTTGAACGAGACCAGCCCCAAGGGTAGCGCAGCGTGAGGAAGACCATGACAAAGTAGAAGAAGCTTAGTCGCTAAGCCTAGTAATCACGCTGATCAAACACCTGTGCTCGGCTCCAAGTGCTATTCCTTCAATAGGACCCTGAATTCAATCTCAAACTGTATTGTAAGAACACAGCAGAACACCTCTCCGCTAGGATAAGAGGCCGGACGATAAAGGCCCGGCCCTCCTACACGCCATAGTACTTCTGCAGGGAACCTTTCGAGTTCTCCTCAGCGACGCTCGCTACTCAGCCTCACCGGCTAAGGCAGCCGCGTCATTAAGGACCTCGAAGGTGAGCCTGCCTTCTTCTGCGCCTACCACCACCTTGTCCCCGGGGTTGAGCGACCCCCCTAAGACCATCCGAGAGAGCTCGTTGTCCACCTGCCGCTGGATGGTCCTGCGCAAAGGACGCGCCCCGAACTCCGGGTCGAAACCCTCCTCGGCCAACAGCTCAACCGCCCCATCGGTGAACTCCGCCTCTATGTCTTGGGCACGCAGGCGCCTCGTCGTACGCTCTAGCAGGAGCCTGGCGATGTCGGCAATCTGCTCCCTGGTGAGGGCCCTGAAGATGATCACCTCATCTATACGGTTTACGAACTCGGGCCTCAAGGTGCGCTTGAGAATCTGCATCATGTCCTCTTTTAGCTCCTCAAAGGACTCGTTCCTCCTTGCATGGGCCTGTATCCTTTCAGCCCCCATGTTGGAAGTCATGATGATCACCGTGTTTTTGAAGTCCACAGTGCGGCCTTGCGCGTCGGTCAGCCGGCCATCGTCGAGGATCTGAAGCAAAATGTTGAAGACGTCCGCGTGGGCTTTTTCTATCTCGTCTAAGAGCAATACTGAGTAGGGCCTACGCCGCACGGCCTCGGTGAGCTGGCCGGCCTCCTCGTAGCCCACGTAGCCCGGGGGAGCGCCCACCAAGCGGCTCACGGTGTGCCTCTCTTGGAACTCGCTCATGTCTATGCGCACCATCGCCGCCTCGTCCCCAAATAGAGCCTCGGCCAGCGTACGCGCCAGCTCGGTCTTGCCCACTCCGGTGGGCCCGAGGAAAAGGAAGCTTCCAATCGGGCGGTTGGGATCCTGGAGCCCCGCCCTAGCCCTACGGATGGCCTCGGCAATTACGGAGACGGCCTCCTCTTGGCCCACGACCCGTTCGTGCAGCTGTTCCTCGAGCTTGAGGAGCCGCTCGCGCTCTTCCTGAGTGAGCTGGGAAACCGGTATGCCGGTGGCCCTGCTAACCACCTCGGCTATGTCCTCGTCCGTCACCTCGGCCGCCGGGCGACGCCCCTCGCGTGCCTTTTCTAACTCACTTCTTAACTCTGCGATCCTGGTTTTGAGTTCTTGGGCCTTCTCGAAGTCCTCAGTGGAAACCGCCTGATCCTTCTCCCTGCCCAAGCGCCTTATCTCATCCTCGAGTTCTTTGGTGTCTTGCGGCTTGGTCTTCGACCGCAGCCTCACCCTTGCTGCCGCCTGGTCCATGAGGTCTATGGCCTTGTCGGGCAGGAAGCGGTCGGTAACGTAGCGGTCGGAGAGTTCGGCGGCGGCGATGATCGCCTCGTCATTGATCTTGACCCGGTGGTGGGCCTCGTAGCGGTCCCTCAAGCCGAAGAGGATCTGTATAGTGTCGTCCACGGTGGGTTCGCTCACGAGTACGGGCTGGAACCGGCGCTCGAGGGCAGCGTCCTTCTCGATGTTCTTGCGGTACTCGTCAACGGTGGTCGCCCCAATGCAACGCAGCTCGCCGCGCGCCAAGGCAGGCTTTAGCATGTTGGAGGCGTCCATAGAGCCTTCGGCTGCGCCAGCCCCAACTACCGTATGCAGTTCGTCGATGAAGATTACCTGCTCCTCGGCGTTCTCCCGAATCTCGTCTATGACCTTCTTGAGGCGCTCCTCGAACTGGCCGCGATACTGGGTTCCAGCTACCATGCCGGAGAGATCTAGGGCCAAGATCTTTCTACCGGCTAAAGTCTCCGGCACCTCGTCGTTGACGATGCGTTGGGCTATGCCCTCTACAATGGCGGTCTTGCCAACGCCGGGATCCCCTATGAGCACGGGGTTGTTCTTGGTCCTACGACTGAGGATCTCGATGGTCGTCTCAACCTCTTCGCTTCGCCCGATCACGGGATCTAGCTTCCCCTCCTTGGCCATCTGCGTAAGGTCCCGACTGTACTCGTCCAGCGTGGGCGTAGCGCTCGTCTGCCCTCGTGCAGCGCCGCTAGCGGTGTCCACCCCGCGCACAACAGCTCCCCTGAGCTTGGTGTGCGAGAGCCCGAAGCGATTAAGGAGTCGCCCGGCCTCGGACTCCTCGTCTGCAGCCAACGCAAGCAGGACATGCTCGGGTCCTATGTACGAGGTCCCCAGGGCCTGCGACTCCTCATAGGCAGAAAGCAGTGCCCGCTTGGCATCCGGCGCCAGGGAGGGAGAAACATCCGTGCGAGAGCCTTTGTTAGCTTCTTCTTCGAGCTGAGCCCTAATGGCCCCGGTATCTGCGTCTAACCTTTCGAGTACCCTTCGTACCACTTCATCTTGCAACGCAGACCATAGTAGGTGCTCGGTGTTCAGGTCTAGGCTCCCCCACTCGGCAGCCTGCTGGGCAGCCCGCTGCAACAGCTCGCTGGTGGAGTCGCTGAAGAACTGCGTTATGTCCACCTGTTCGGCTCCTCGCCGTCCAGACGTTGCTGCTCCTCCTCCGCGTATGGGGATCCCGCGCGGCCCTTCCGAGGCGTCCTCGAAGAACCTATTGAAGAAATCGTCGAACAGGCTCCCCCCATCCCCGAAAGGCGAGCGTCTCCTTCCGCCACCCTTCGCCTCGGCGGCATGAAGCTCGCAGAGGTGCTCGATTCTCGAGCCTCCTCCAGGCATTATGCGCCTGACCGTCACCACCGCCGGCCTTACACCGCACACGTCGCACATTCTTCTCTCAGCCAATCCTCTTACCTCCTTCTAAATCTTCAAGATAATACAAAAGACCGGGCGACGCTCTTCGTTCGCCGCCCGGTCCGCCTCCGGTGCTCTGATGATCTACCGGACTGTTCCGCCAGGTCCCTCGGGTCTCCTGGTACCTTCGACGCCGGGCTCATCTCTTCTGACACCTTCGGCACCGAGACCCGTGGGACTCTCGGGCCTAGCGCCTCTGGTGCCGACATCCGTGGCAGCACCAGCAGGGCTGGTAGCACCCTCTATCTGGATGCGCCTGGGCTCCCTAACCGCCGCGGCACCCTCGATCGTCACCTCCAGGACCCCGTTCTCGTACCGGGCCCGGATACTGTCTTCATTCACGCCTTCGGGCAGCGTCATGCTCCGGCTGAACGAGCCGCGCCTGCGCTCCCTTACGTAGTAGCCGCCGCGCTGCTCTTCCTGCTCTTCCCGGCGCTCCCCGCTGAGGGTCAACACGTTATCCTGGAGCGTGATGTCTACGTCCTCGGGCCTCACGCCAGGCAGCTCGGCCCTGACCACCAGGTCGCCATCTCTCTGGAGCACGTCTACCGCCGGAGCCCACTCGGTGAGCTGCCCCCTCTGCTGCCCACCCGGCCGACGCGCCAGGCCGCCGAACATATCATCGAACATGCGGTTTACCTCGCTCAACGGGTCCCAGAACCCGCGACCTCCTCTGAAAGGACTCAAAGACATCTGCTTACCTCCTTTCTCTCCATATCTTCTACTTCTCTGCAGAAGCCGGTCACCCTTTCACGCCCCCATTATACCCTGCGCTCTACAGTTTTCAACATTTTCGTTACAGTTTTTCCCAAAATTTACGCTGTAAACCATATAATTTTGGGTTTTCATACAGTATATGGTATCCTCCTTCGATAGGACGCGAAGAGGTGCTTTATGAGAGGGCAAGAGATAGGCGAACGTTTGGTGAACATCCGCCGCTTACGGATGTGGACCCAGGGCAGGTTAGCTCGGGAGGCAGGAGTAAGCCCCACGACCGTTTCCGGCATCGAGACCGGAAAGATCGCGCGCCCGCACTTCGGCACCCTCCAAAAGTTGGCACGTGCCCTGGACGTAGATCCCCAGCTGCTCCTCCTTTCAGAAGATCCTCTCAACCAAGAAGGCCCCGAGTTTTTGTCGCTTCAATGGGCGAGGGCGGTAGAGGAAGAGGAATTCGAGCGGGAGCTCGAGGGGGCTTCCTTAGACCAACTACGGTCTCTCGCCCGAGAGCTAAAAGACGAAGGGGAGCGCCTCCAAAGGCTCTATGGCGAATTCCCTGAGGGCAGCGAGCAGCGGCGGTTTATTAAGCGCCAGATTCGCGACATATCCGCTCAGTCTGGATCGATAACGACTTCCATGATGTTCCACGTACACGAGGACGCCAAAGAGCGTACGGACAATAGGCAGAAAGATACAGCCGGAGAGCTTCGAAGAGAAGGAGGCGTTTGAGCGGCTGTCCAGTGTCGTTGTTCTTAAAGTAAAGGAAGTAGCGGAGCCTCCCGCTACCGATTTTTCCTCCCCCGCCGAGCTTGAAGATGGGCAACATCGTAGCCAGCGCTCCACCCTCCGCGCTGAGCACGAGGCCGATCCGCGGGTGCGTGACCCGCACCCCCGCCCAGGGTCCCACTCCTGACATGTCCTGGCGAGGAAGGTCGAGCCGGGGGCGCTTTCCTCCCGCAAGAGTTCGTCGCCTCGATCTCCGTAGTACCCCGTAGCCGAGGCGCTGACCATTACCCCGGGTGGCACCGGAAGCCCAGCGAGCGTTTCAGCCAAAAGACGTGTCCCCTGCACGC
>DASQSI010000157.1:0-9902 GCA_035642415.1 Rubrobacteraceae bacterium | reverse complement strand
CTTGTAACGCCAGAAGGCGGATAGGTTTTGAGAACCCATTCCTCTAACGTGGGGCTAGCGCTCTCACTGATGCGCCGACCCACATCAAGGATAGCCTCGGTGTACTCATCCTTGCCTGAGCAGAATCGATAAGCCGGTACCGAGAAACTGATGGCCGCAACCACCTTGCCTCCAACGCTGTAAATAGGAGCACCTACGCAGCACAACCCTACCAAGGTCTCCTCGCTGTCGTAGGCATATCCTCGTTCTCGCACTCGCTCAAGCTCCTCGGCCAAAGCGTCGAGGGCGGTGATGGTGTTGGGCGTCAGCGTTGGCATCCCTTGATCTTCAAAGAGCTCGGCTATATACCACCACTCGCTGTGGGCCAGTAAGACTTTACCGACACCGCTAGTGTGCGCAGGTAGGCGGGCACCGGCTCGCGTGATCTGGATCTTTGCTGCCGGTGTCGGCTGTAGTTTCTCGATATATACTGCCTGTATCCCATCCAACACCGCAAGATGCATCGTTTCCCTTCAGTGCCCCACTACCTCTTCCATTAGCTTACGGGCCTCGATGCGAAACTCGGTAGTTTCCAAAAGGGTCTGACTAAGCTCGAACAAACGCCATCCCAGTCTGTAGTGTCCGTTAACCGTTCGGCTCAACAGCCTGGTATCTGCCAAGACTGCCATATACTCGCTAGTAGTCGATTTCGGGAGGTCTAAAGCCCTTGCTGCGTCATTAACGCGCCACTCGGGCCGCTCGAGCGAGAACAAATCGAGTATCTGATCTAGTTTTTCGACAGTCTTCCTCGCTGGCACCTCGCGCCAAACCCTCCTAGCCGCTTCCCCAGCGGTTCTTAATGTACGCTTCCGTAGCCTCCGAAACAACCAGCTTGTTCGGCTATATCGAACACGCTAGCTCACTTCAATCATTTCCTGGATACAACCGCATCGGCCTACTAGGCCTACAATCGTGAGAGTCCTAGAACAAGGGCATGACTAGGCGCATGATCAAATTCTTTAAGAAGCAGTGCCTCCAGCAATTTCCTAAAACCCTATCTTTTCTTTGTGCGAGTCGAAGCCAGTCTACCTCTCGCCCCTCTCTTGGGCGACGACGTACGTTTCCTTAAGCCCGTCCCGTCCAGACATCGAATTCAGCTCCAGAACGCGTGGGCTGCCTCGTGGTTGGTGTCATACAGCTTTTCCTCCCCGATTTGGTCAAGCAAGCCGTAGATCTGCAGCAATCTGCGGATCCTCATACTGGCCTGTGCCACGCCGAACGTCACCCCACGCTCCTTCAGGTAACGGATCACCTGCTCTAGCACGTGGGCGCCGGTGGCATCGA
Organism: Rubrobacteraceae bacterium; assembly: GCA_035642415.1. Classification (GTDB taxonomy): domain Bacteria; phylum Actinomycetota; class Rubrobacteria; order Rubrobacterales; family Rubrobacteraceae; genus Rubrobacter_F. Next base: position 8,579 of record DASQSI010000157.1, on the reverse strand, counting down.
TATCGCTAATTGCCTCAGCATCCAGCACAACCCACTCTACCTTTGGTTCTGTCGTTTCGATGAGCCGCTGTACCTCCTCGCGAAAGGTCTCGGCGTTGGCAAAGAAAAGTTGGACCTCGAAGCGGTAGATCAGGAGTCCCGGAATGCTTTGCGCCCTCTCGCCTGGTGAGATCTCCAAGAAGCGGTTTTCACCTGGGAGCCACCCAAGAACGACGCTTGAGGGATTGGCCGCGCGCCGAACAACGTCGATCACCGAAAGCAGAAAGGCGATAATCACCGCCTGAAGCGAACCGAGCGTTAGCACGCTCAAGAGGCAGACGATAGCAATCCAGAACTCCGAGCGCCGCACCCGATATAGGACACGCAGCGCTCCGACCTCGATCAGACTCAACACAGCGTTCGCGATGATCCCGCCGAGCGCAGCATTTGGCACTAGCGCAAGCAGGTCCGCAAAGAATAGCAGTACCGACACAACCACAATAGCTCCGACTACGCTAGGGATCTGGCTCCTCGTGCCAACGCTGTCCATCGCTGCGGTGCGTGAGGCGCTCGAGCCGGTGGCGCAGGCTCCGCTGAGCCCAGCGGCCACGTTCGCCGCGCCGAAGGCGAACATCTGCTGGTTGGCGTCGAGTGGGTAGCCGCGCATCTGGGCATAGGTTCGGCTGACGAGCAACGCCTCGGCCAACGTCACGCCGCAGATAGCCAGGGCGCCGGGAAACAGGTCAAGGAAGTCCGTGGCTGCGACATGCGGTATCGCCATGGTGGGCAGGCCGGAGGGGATCTCCCCAAGCACTACCACACCGCGCTGGTCTAATCCGAACACGCTGACAAGTGCCGTCATAAAGATCAAAGCCACGAGCGCTCCTGGAAGACGGGGAGCATAGCGGCTTGACAAGCGAACGATCAAAATCGTGCCAAGGCCAATTGCCATGGTATAAAGGTTCGACTGAGGGATCTTAAGAACAATGTCGAAAACCTCGAAGAACCAACCCAGATAGACTTCGGGAAACAAGTTTCCAAGCGCGACATGGATACCCACAACATGCTCGATCTGATCCGTCAGAATTTTGATGCCCAGTCCACTGACGAAGCCGATTAGCACCGCTCTGGAGAGGAAGTTGGCCAAGAACCCAAGCCGGAAGAACCAGATCAGGAAAAAGATTGCGGCGCAGACTAGGGCTTGGGCATAGGCAAGTTGGACGTAGCGTGGTTCGCCAGGCACGGCAAGAGCGGCTAGGGGCGAACCTATCAGAACGGCTATCGGGGCATCTGGGCCAGCGACTAGTTGGCGTGATGAGCTGAAGGCAGCAAAGAGAAGCATCGGGAAGATCGAGGCATAAAGACCCACGATCGGCGGCAGCCCTGCCACTTGGGCGTAGCCAATGTTCATCGGGATCGTCAGGGCGGCAAGCGTGACGCCGGCGAGCACCTCGCGTGGGAGGTGGCGGCGGTCGACACCACGGATCCCCTCGAAGATGGCGATATGCGGTCGCACCTCAGCTACCGTAATGCAGTGGGGTTCGCTCCGCTTCCTCTCCCATGACGCCGTAGACGTCCGCTATCAGCTCAGGGGTTACGACGCGGGGCGGTATGGTTTGCCACATCTGACCTTCCCTTCTTGCTTTTGCAGGTCTTCTTCCTGCTCGTCTTCATCCTCTTGTTACTCAGCCATCTCTGAACCGATTCCGGTCCAAACCTTGCGCATGCAATTTAGCCAGTTTGCTTAGACCGGGAAGACCCTCCTGCGACCAGAAAAGACGCCAAAACGCCTACTATAGAACCACCATGCACAGCAACATGGTGCCGTCGAACACGTACACGAACGCCTCGCTGACCACGCGCTCGATCTGCCCGGCGGTGTCCGGAGCGAGCCGGGTAAGCTCTACCTCGGCCGCTTCCGATCCCGACAGCAGCCCTCGGATCTCCGCCTGATCTGAGGTGGTGGACTGCAGGGAGCAATCCCAGACCTTTCCCATACGAAGGTAGATAATAATTGGGCATTCTAGGGTTTGTAACAGTCAAAGGTATCTCCCTTCTCTGTTCCACTGGGTATGCTTCGCCCACTCATTTGAAGAAGGTACCCTTGGGGGCTGACAGCCGCTTGTACTCTTGCCCACCAAAGTCCCGTTTAGTGGCTGTCAATAAGTCATGGCCTCGTGTGTGTGCCTTCTGTGCCCTTCGCCTTGAAGTCGAAATCCACGCTAGCTAGTAACCCAAACTCGGCTACCTTATCGCCTCTTAAGCGATAAAAGTACATCATCTCAACGTCTATCTTCCCACCCGTGGGGATGAAGTCCGCCGCGTAGAGGTAGCGGAGGGCGAACCTGTCTTCTTCGGCGACGATGTCCCGAACCTCGAAGACGGGATTGGCGTTGGTTTCTCTGTCCCAAGCTAGGCGGTTGACGACGTCGTCGTAACCGAGCTCTTGCCAAGAACTGTCGGCGCGTCGGTGCCAACCGACCACGTCTGGGTGGTAAAACCTCGATACCGCTTCGGAATCGAACGGCTCCCAAACCTCCTCCATCAGCCGCTGCGCGAAGTCTCGCGTTTCTTTACCGTCCATTTGTGCTTCTCCTTCCCCTTTTACCGTCCGTGCCGGGCCAGTTTTATGTATCGTCTTTGCCCAGCGGGCTGCCGGACTCTGAAACGGTTTCTGGCTCAGAACTCGCACATGCGCTTAGCCGCTCTGCTTAGACTGGAAAGTTCCTCCTGCTGCCAGAAAGGAGGCTAAGACGCCCACTATTGACACAAGCATACACAGCAACATAGCGCCGTCGAACGCGTACACGAACGCCTCGCTGACCACACGCTCGATCTGCTCGGCGAGGTCCGGGGCGAGCCTGGCAAGCTCTGCCTCTGCTACTTCTGATCCCGACAGGAGCCCCCTGATCTCCGCCTGGTCTGAAGCATTGAGGCTAGCACCGGCTGCCGAGAGCAGTTCGGCTAGCTTGCTATTCTCCAGCGCCTTGAACAGCGCACCGGGCACCGCCACGCCGAAGACGACGCCCAACTGCCGCACCATCTGCAGTACCCCAGATGCAGCCCCGGCCTTGGCCTCCGGGATCGCCGCCATCCCAGCAGTGGTAGAGATCGTGTAAGCGAACGCTTGCCCGATACCCGCGACCAAGAGCGCCACGACCACTATCGCTAGCCCGCTGGTCGGCGTAATTAGCGCCAGCAGCAAAAACGCCACTGCGATCAATGCCGTACCACCGGCCATGAGTAGCCAGGGCCCGATAGTGCCTGCCAACCGTCCTGCCTGCGGGTTAATTATCGTGAAGAGCACCGTAAACGGAAGGAACACCAAGCCGGCCTCTAGGGGTGAGTAGTCGAGCACGTACTGCAGGTAGAGCGTGAGGAAGAACATTGTTGCCCCGAAGCCGAAGTTTTGGATGAAGGCCACGGCGTTGGCACCGAGGTAGCTGCGGTTGGCGAACAGGCCGAGCTCGATCAGCGGATCGCGTAGACGCGGCTCGACAAATATAAAAAGCCCGAGCAATACTACCGCGGTCATCAGCATGCCGATAACAAACGACGATCCCCACCCTAAAGTCTCACTTTCCTGAATGGCCAGTACCAGCGCCGTAAGACCCGCGGTGATGGTAACCAAGCCGAGGAGGTCCACGTGGTGCCTAGCTGTCTCGTCTCGAGATTCTGGCACGGCCCTCAAGGTCAAGAAAACCGCGAGCAAGGCTATGGGAATGTTTACAAAGAAGAACCAACGCCAGGAAGCTACCTCTGTGAGAAAGCCACCGATAAGCGGTCCAGCAGCTATTCCCACCCCGATGATACCTGCCCAGACCCCGATGCCCTTACTACGCTCCTCGGGAGGGAAGGCGTTGCTAACTATCGACAGCGAGGCTGTTAAGAATACCCCGGCACCTATACCCTGCACGGCACGGGCTGCAATCAGCCACCAGTCGGCCTGCGCTAGCCCGCAAAGGGCGGAGGCCACCACGAACACGATGATGCCAATGAGCAGCACTCGGCGTCGACCAAAGATGTCGGCCAAGCGACCGGCAGCGACCATGGGAACCGTGAAGGCTAACAGGTAAGCGTTGGCCGTCCACTGAAGCCCCGTGGTGGAGGTGTCGAGGTCCCGGCCGATGGTCGGCAGCGCGAGCATAACCCCGCTGAAGTCTATGGTGATGAGGATGGTAGCTAGGGCCATTGCTGCCACCGTCCACCACTTACGGTTCCGCTCGGTAATCAACGTCTCGACCAACCTTCTCCTTATGAGGTAAAGCCCGTGTAGAGTTTGCGCTAAGCCTCTCTTGCTAGTGAGCGAACCCCCGCCAGGGTTGCGTAGGATAGCCTCGTGCGAGGATTACATCGCTCTTCCGACGTGCGGATCGACCCTTTGTTTCGCCTCGGGAGGCTCGAAACCCTCCACGTAATGCATATGATCCACGTGGTTTAGCACCACCACCGCCTTGCCAGTCTCAGGCGATCTCCTGACCCTCCAGGTATGGGAATAGACCGCCTTTATCTCCTCGCTCTTGGCTGCAGGGAACGTCCAGCGGCGGGCGTTCCACTGCACCTCTGATTTGACCGTCGCCTCCTCACCGGAGAGCTCCACCGAGATGCTTATAGGCTCGAAGTGCTGGTCGAAGAACTGGGCCTTGCTACCCATCTGGTGGTCCTCAAGCTCCCTGTAGCCTCGCCAGACGAACTCGCCCATGCTGATCTCCAGGTCTGGGGCGGTGATCTCCATGAGGTCCACGAGGTGGGCCTTCTCCTCCTCCATCTTCCAGAAGGTTAGGATTAGCTGCTTAACTTCCTGTTCGGTGAGCGGGTTGTTAGCCTTCATCTCTTCGCCCCTTTCGCTTTTCCAAGGTGCAAACAGTACATCGCACTGAATACTGTAATGTAACAGTCGGTAGCTTACCTAATCACAGCGGATGCCGCTTCTCCCGAACAAGTGACTTTCGACCTCAGCAGGGTGAGGGCCACTTTCAAGTTGCCTGATTCGTATGTGCGCCACTATCACGCCGAGTTGGTATTAGCGTCCCCGCTATGTCACAGGACCCACCGTTTGCAGGTTGCTCTCCTCTCCCCACCAATGCCGTTCAAGCCATTCTCACCGGAGACCGATATGCCAAGAGCATAAGAATCGCTTCAGCTGTGTCTCAAAAACGGTCCAGCGTGTTGAGAAACGCTCTTCTATTACTGAGGTGCGTGCTGGAGCACTGAATTTCGGCCCCTATCTTTATGCCCACGCTACTACACCAATTAGTACACCAACCCACCAGAAACAAGTACGAACGCTGAACAACCTCGTACTTGAGAATTCGGCATAAATAAGCGGGTTATTGAACATCTAGGAACGGCTACGAACGTATTCGCCAGGACTTAAAATCCGTACAGTGTGGGTTCGAGTCCCACCGCCCCTATTAGAAAAAGTCCTGCAAAACAGCTGAAAATAAGGTGACTCCGGTATAGTGCTGGAGTCACGTTGACTCTAACCTGACTCTAACCTGTCAGCAAAGATACGAGCCATTGCTCCCGCCGCTTCGTTGCCCATGCCGGGTAGTACATGGCTATAAGTGTTCAAGGTGATGGTTATGTCGGCATGTCCGAGTAGCTCTTGAACGATCTTGATGTGGACGCCCTCGCATAGCATTAAGGTAGCGCAGGTGTGACGTAGATCGTGGAACCGTATGCGGGGAAGCCGCGCACGTTCCAATATCTTCTCGAACTTGCGTGTCAGCGTCCAGGGGCGCATTGGCTGACCACGCTCTCCGGGGAATATGAGCCCTTAGTCTTGGTAGGCGTCTCCCAGCCCCTTGCTATGAGAGTTTAGAAACGACGCAGGGCATTAAAAGAGAGCCGGGGCTGTTAGACCCCGAAGAGCAACAGCGATTTTTGCTTTGAGGAGTCGTTACTTTTGCTCAGTGGTAATAACCAGTAGTTAAATATCACTTAACAATGTATAAAACTCATCGAATTTGCACTGCGTGAGAGGCGGGTATTGGACATAATACCTGTACTTATGAGGGACCTACTTCGCATGGTGGCGGCTTGGCGGCCGCCACCCTCTGTACGCGCGGTGCTGCTTGGCGTTTGTGCTGCGGTGACCCTCTCCTCCTGCGCAATGGCGGCTTCTCCGGTGGGGCAGCCGGGGCAGCCCCAGAAGGGGCCGATTGGGGTTGATTGCAATTCTCCTCTAGCGACGGGCCTGCAGGCGAAGGGATGGACGGTGACACCGAACGACGGTCGGGGCCAGTGCGATGCTCAGCCGCCAGAGCCAGAAGGGAGTAGATGATTATGGGTGCTGAACGCTCTGGACCGGTCCGATGATAGACACAGCGCTTAGCACAGCGGCTTTCGTGATCATCGTGCTGCTCCTTGTGCTCGTCACCGTACTGCTTTATGCGCTCGTAAAGAACCAGTGGGGCAGGAGGTGGTAACGCCCTGTGATGCCTCTAGGCACCTTGCCTCGGACCGGGGCAATGGGGAATTGTTACGACGTCGTAACAATTTTGTAACTCCTTGGTGATATAGTCTAGTTCATTAACCGAGCAGGCACCCCCTCCTACAAGGAAGCCCAGCTCGGCGCTTATATATCCGGCTGGCACTGATTTCCCCCTCTGACATTACTAGCCAGCCCGGCCCTTTTCTTTTGCCCGTAGCCCCGGTCCACTACCTAAAGACCTCGAGGTCTCCGGTACGGTCTTGCATTTCGGGACCACTGCTGCTGCTGTGGTGCCTAATTTCTACACACATGCGACTCAGGCGATTTAATGGTTTAGTCACCACACGTATAATACTTAGCGAAGTATGCTTCTTTTCTACCACCAACCCCTACCGTGTTGGACCGGGGCTATGGGCTTTTATGTAGCGCGGTGTAGGTAGAAGCGTAGAATGGCTACTAACAGATAGCCTCGTTGGATAAGCTTTTCCCAAGGTAACCATATACACTCACTCCAACGAGACGCTATCTTTTATCGGCCCGTCCCCCTATGTCTCATAGTTCGTTCCTCGGGGGACGGGTGTAGCTCACGGGTTTAGCAGCAACCCGGAGTAGGCAACTAATGTGGCCTAATAAGGGCCGGACCTATGGGCAAAATCCTACCTCTGGTCCTCTATCTTACCGGTAGCGGTTTATACTAACGTTTTGCAGCAGGTGCCCGAGAGTGGAGGCACCCCCGCGGTGTCGATCTAGGTGCGCGGAAAAAGGAGGGGGATATGCGACGTGTAGTATCGCTGGCAGCGGCTGCCTTAGTAGTAAGTACTGGGATTGTTCTCGGGGGGCTATACGTAGCTTCTTCAGTAGGTGTAATATCGCAGCAACAGCTCCCTTCAGCCAAGCCGCCTGAATCTTCCGTACCACCCTCATCAAAGCACGTGTTCCTTATCATGATGGAGAACAAGCCCTTCGATAGGGCATTACAGGGAAACTACGCGGCTTCGCTAGCGTCGAAGTACGCCTTGGCCACCAACTACCACGCCATTACACATCCGAGCCTCCCTAACTACCTCGCACTGACCTCGGGAAGCACTTGGGGAACCAAGAGTGACAATTACCAAGCTCTGCCAAGTGGTGAAGACCTGGGCAGCGAGCTCACCTCGGCTGGTATTCCGTGGCGGGCCTATATGGAGAGCATGACAAACGGATGCTTCGACAGTCCGGAGCCTTATGCACTCAAACACAACCCCTTCGCCTTCTATGGCGAGCAGTGTCCCTCCAACGTGGTATCTCTTTCTGAGCTAGACGCGGACCTCTCAGGAGGGAATACCCCCAACTTCGTCTGGGTCACCCCAAACCTGTGTCACGATGAGCATAACTGCAATGTGAGCACCGGAGACCAGTGGCTGGCAGAGATTGTGCCCAAAATCATGGACTCAGCTGCGTGGAAGGATGACGGAGTGCTCTTCATTGTGTGGGATGAGGATGACAAAGCCTCGGGGCCTAACCAAGTTCCCCTTGTAATAGTGGCTCCTGGCTTGGAGGAGCATCAGACAGATGTCTATTACGATCACTACTCTCTGCTGGCCACCATTGAGGACCGGCTGGGCGTGCCTCGATTGGGGGAAGCTGCTAATGCACAAGCGATTGAAGATTTCCTTGAGCCGTAGAGAAGGATTACTAACCCAGTCCCGGCCCCTCTTATATAAGACCCGGTGTCCTTAGGAAGAATGGGTAGAGGCGAGGGCACCGGGCATTTCGCTTGTAACGCCAAAGGGCCATTAGGTTGTGAGAATTCACTTTCTCATAAGCTATTCGCTCTTATGGGGCACAAAAAGAGCCCGGGGCTCTTTATGCCTCCAGCTCTCCCTAGTCGTTCTTCTTTTCCTGGTCGTTAGGCTGCAGCCGCCTGGTTGAGCGTTTGATCACACGTCGCGGTAGCAGAGGGCTCTATGGTGATGTTGCTGCCCTCAAAGTCTACGTCTTCGCCAAACCCAAAGTTATCAACCGGGAAGAGGAACCCGTTATCTGTCTACTAACAGGTAGCCTCGTTGGATAACCTTCCCAGGGTATCCATATACACCCCCTCCAACGAGTAGCTATCTTTTATCGGCCCGTCCCCCTGCACTACAACCGGGAACACTCTTACACAGGGGGGCGGGTGTAGCTC
>DASQSI010000156.1:0-19056 GCA_035642415.1 Rubrobacteraceae bacterium | reverse complement strand
TACTCGCTGATGCTTCCTCGAAGAACATGTTGCGTATGATGCCGAAGTAGTACGGGACGGAGAGTACGCTGTTTACGACGAGCGCTGCGACGGCGAGGTAGGCAGCGATCGAACCAGACTGAACACCGGCGGCGATGATCCAGGCCTTCCCGAAGAAACCGGAAAAGGGCGGGATGCCTACCAAGGCGGCCATGAAGACGCTCATGGACAGCGCCACACCGGGCCTAGTCGCGAACAGCCCATTGAAGCTCTTGCCGTCCTCGCCGACGAGGTCTATCACGAAAAAGGCGCCAAGGTTCATTACCATATAGGCTGCCGAGTAGATCAGGACGGCCTGCACGGCCGTCTCTGTTCCCGCTCCCTGCAAGGCCACAAACGCCGCGAGGACGTACCCCGAATGCGCCACCGAACTGTACGCTAGCATCCTGCGCACGTTGCGCTGCCTAAGCGCGAAGAGGTTGCCGACGAACATGGTGGCTATAGCGAGGACCGCCATTACGGGCGCCCACGTTGTGGCGGCTCCGGGCATACCCTCGAGGAGGATACGCAGCAACGCCGCGAAGGTGGCAGCCTTGGGGGCCACAGAGAGAAAGGCTGCGGCGCTCGTGGGCGCTCCTTGGTAGGCATCCGGGGCCCAGAAGTGGAAGGGCACGGCCGAGACCTTGAAGGCGAAGCCCGAGACGAGCAGAACGAGGCCAAGCAGAGCTACCGGCGAGAGGGTTCCGGCAAAGGTGGCCATCAGGAGCGGGAGGTTCGCCGAGCCTGCAGAGCCGTAGATGAGGACGATGCCGTAGAGCAAGATGGAGGATGCGACCATGCCTGTCAGGATGTACTTCATCCCGCCCTCGGGGCTCTCGCGGCGTGTCCGATCGAAGGCTACCAAGGCGTAGGACGGTATGGTAGCGAGCTCTATAGCGACGAAGACGCCGAAGAGGTCTCGCATCGAGACGAGGAGCATCGCGCCCAGAGTGACGGAGAGGATCAAGGCCAGGTACTCCGGGGCGTCACCAGTCCGGCCTGCCCAGCGTGCCGCGGCCAAAACGGCGAAGAACGCCGAGAGAACCACTATGAGCTTGAAGTACAGCGCGAAGTCGTCCACGATGTACCCATCTCCGAAGAAGCTTCCCTGCACCCCGGTCGCCAGGAGCACACCCGTGGCCGCGAAGGTCACCACAGAGCCAAAAGCGGCGAGACCAGCCGTCAGCGCGAAGGAGCGAGGGTTGAAGATGCCGATCATGAGCACCAGCATCGAGAACACAAACGTCAGTAGCTCAGGTGAAAGCGCCACGAAGGTTCCAGGGGTGATCTGCACTAAGCACCTCCTCCTATCGCCGCGACAATCAGCTCCACGGCGGGCTTCTGAACGTTTATGAGCAAGCTCGGGAAGATGCCTAAAATCACGAGCAAGAGGGCGAGCGGCACGATGGCCATCATCTCGGCAGGGCCCGCATCAACAGCCTCAGAAGCGGACGGTTTTATGGGACCGAAGATCGTACGCTGCAACATGTACAGGAGGTACATAGCGCCGAGGATGATGCCTAAAGCCGCCAGAACCCCCTGCACCGGGAAGGCGGTATAACCGCCCATAATGCTCATGAACTCGGAGACGAAGACCGCGAGCCCCGGCACCCCCATCGCCGCCAGAGCTCCCAGAGCCAGCAACCCTCCAACGTAAGGCATCCGGGCAGCAAGCCCGCCCAGCTCGTCGATGCGACGCGTCCCGGTGTGGCTCGCGATGATCCCGACGAGAATGAACAAAAGCGCCGAGTAGAGCCCATGCGTGACCTGCTGCATCACTGCGCCGTTGATCCCCAGCGCGTTGCCGGATGAGATCCCGAGCAGGATAAAGCCCAAAGTGCCGATCGAGGAGTAGGCAACGAGCGCCTTCAGGTCCGGCTGCATGAACGCCACGAAGGCGCCGTAGATGATGTTCACGACCCCCAAGGCGGCCACAAACGGCAAGAAAGGCTCCACACCGTTGGGCAAAAGGGGTACGGCTATCTTGATCAGGCCGTACGTCCCGAGCTTGGGCAAGATCCCGGAGAGAACCACGTTGGTCGAGGTTGGGCTCGAGACGTACACGTCCAAAAGCCAGCTGTGGAGCGGCACCGCCGGAACCTTCACGAGGAGCCCGAAGAGTATCGGTGCGGCGATGAGTATCTGGGCCGTCTGCGAGAGGGTGCCTCCCCCACCCAGCGCCCCGATGGAGAAGTCCGGTCCGGAGAGCATCCCAAGAGCCAGAAAGCCCGCAAGCATCACCGTGCTACCCAGGAAGGTGTAGATAAAGAACTTGATCGCCGCGGGCCGTCTGTTTTCGTCACCCCAGATCCCAACGAGCAGGTACATCGGGATGAGCGTTATCTCGAAGAAGGCGTAGAACAGTATGAGGTCTTGCGCCGCAAACACCCCGAGCATCCCGAGCTCCGCGATAAAGAGCACGACGAAGTACTGCCGAAGGTTCTCGTGTACGTCCCAGGAAGCGACCACGGCGATGACCGTTAACAGTGCCGAGAGAAAGAACATCCCGAACCCCAGGCCGTCGAGACCTACTCGATACCCGATGCCCAGGGAGCCGATCCAATCGAAGGACTGGGTAAGAGACGGGTCATCGAGGTTGCTGCCGTGGACAAAATACACGTAAAGGACCAGCAGCAATGGTACAGCTGCGGCTCCTAAAGCGGCATACCGGACCATGCGTGCCTCGGCACCCCTCAAGAGAAGCATCAGGAAAGCCCCAACCAGCGGCGAGAAGACGATTACCGTCGTAATCACAGCCGCGCACCTACCGCCACCGCGGCCAATGCGATGACCGCGATTAAGGCCACCACAAAGAACGCGTACTGGGCGCCCACGATCACCCCGAGGATCAAGACGCTGATCAACATAAACAACGCGTAATTCTGTGCCCCGCCGGTTTGTAACGGCCTGAGCCTCTCGCCTATTCTCAGGAAGACGCGTCCGACGCCCCAGATGAGCCTATTAAGGACCTGTAGATCGAACTCTCGGACGGAGCGACCGATGGCCATCGCGGGTCGCACGAAAAGGACGTTGTAGATGTCGTCGAAGTACCAGCCTTTATCCAAAAAGGTGTAGATGGGCGAGAACCTGTGCGCGAGCGAGCTCGCCCACTCGGGTTTGGGCACATAGAACGCATAGGCCAGAGCTATCCCCGCAAGCCCCACAACCACCGAGAGGGCAGCCGTGAGGAAGCTAAACGAACCCGGCTCGAGGGCGAGCGTCGTCGCGGCGAAATCACTCGGGGCGACGAAATCGGCGAAGTAATCCCTTAGCGGCAGGCCGAACCCCTCGGGGATCCCGACCCAACCGCTCACCACGGAGAGGAAGGCTAGGACCACCATCGGAGCCGTCATGATTCCCGGCGACTCCGTCGCTTCGTGGGCTGCTTCCGTGCGGGGTTCACCCATGAAAGCGAGGAAGATAGCTCGGAAGATGTAGAAAGCGGTCAAAAACACCGTCAGAAGCGCCATCCCGAACAACACGTAGAAGTGCTCTACGAACGCCGCGGCCACGATGGCATCCTTGCTCCAAAACCCGCTCAAGGGGAAGATCCCCGCGAGCGAGACCCCGGCGACCACCATCGTCCAGAACGTGATGGGCATCCTGTGTCTCAAGCCGCCCATCTCGAAGACGTTGTAGCTGTTCATGGCGTAGATGATGCTTCCCGCGCAGAGGAACAGGAGCGCCTTGAAAAAGGCATGGTTGTAGAGGTGGAAGATCCCCGCCGTAAAGGAGCCGGTGCCCAGGGCGAGCATCATGTAGCCGAGCTGCGAGACCGTCGAGTAGGCGATGACGCGCTTTATATCCCTCTTCGTGAGCGCCATCGTCGCTGCCATGAGCGCCGTGAAGCCGCCTATGTACGCCACCACGAGCATCGCCGTGGGGCTTTGGACGAAGATGTCGTAGGTGCGCGCAACGAGGTACACGCCCGCCGCGACCATCGTGGCGGCGTGGATCAAGGCGGAGACCGGGGTGGGACCCTCCATCGCGTCCGGGAGCCAGACGTGCAGCGGGAACTGGGCGCTCTTGCCGATGGCGCCGACGAAGACCAGCACCACCGCGGCCGTGAAAAGGGAACCGCCTATAAAGCCTACCTGGGCAGCCTCGAAGATCCCGCTGTACGAGGTCGTCCCCGTCGCTCGCCAGAACATAATGATGCCTATAAACAGCGCCGCATCACCGATCCGGGTGACGATGAACGCCTTCTGCGCCGCCTTGGCTACCTGAGGCTTCTCGAACCAGTGCCCGATCAGCAGGTACGAGCAAAGCCCGACCAGCTCCCAGAAAACGTACAGCTCGATAAAGTTCGGCGCCAAAACGAGGCCCAGCATCGATGCGGTGAAGAGGTTCAGGACGGCGTAGTACCAGGCGAATCTTTTATCGTCCTGCATAAAAGCCCCGGAGTAGAGCTGTATCATGAGGCTTACGAAGCACACCACGACCAGCATCACCGCCGCCAGGCCGTCTATGTACACCCCCATCTGGAAAGAGCCGCCCGCGCCGAGGTCGATCCAGTTAACCGCGAACTGTAGGGGAGTTCCGCTACTAGCGACGAAGTACAGCGCGAAGGCGGAGAAGACAAGCGAGGTCGCTACCCCGAAGATGGCCACGTACTGGGCGCCTTCTTTGAGGTAGCGTCCGAAAAGCGTCAGGAAGATGAAGACCAGCGCCGGGATAGCCGGGATGGCCGTGATAATGACTTGCTGTCCTACGGTCTGCTGAGCCAACGGGTCACTACCCCTTCATAAGGTTTATTTCGTCCACGTTCACCGTCTTGCGCGTGCGGTACACAGCGAGCACCACCGCAAGCCCTACGGCGATCTCTGCGGCAGCCACGGCGATCACCAGCACCGCGTAGCCTGCTCCTGCTCCACCCGCCTCTGGCAAGTAATCCGCAAACGCCACGAGCGAGAGGTTGACGGCGTTGAGCATGAGCTCGATGCACATGAACACCACCACGGCATTGCGACGGATGAGAGCCCCCCAGGCCCCGATGGCGAACATTACCGCCCCTACCACGAGGTACCCTTCGAGCGGAATCGTCCCATTCAACGTGTCCAAAAACTGCTGGAGCATCAGCCGTCCACCTCCTGGCGGTCGGCCCCTTCGCCGGTCTTACGACGGCTGACAACGATCGCCGCGATCATCGCGACCAGCAATAACACCGAGATTACCTCGAAGAGCAGCCCGAAGACGGGCGGCGCGCCGTTTACACCGAGCAGTATCTCGCCCAATTTCCCGACCTCCTGCGGCCCGTTGCCCGGCTTCGTGTAACCCCAATCCTGTATGGCCAGGATGTACGCCAGGAACGTCCCGACCCCGATGGCGGCGAACAGGCCCGGCCAATGCTGTCTCTGGATGATCGTCCTGAAGCGCCGCACCTGGGGCCTTTGCGTGAACATGATCCCGAACAAGATGACGACCGTGACGGCACCGACGTAGATGAGGACCTGGAAAGCCGCGAGCACCGGGGCGTTGAGCATCACAAAGAAGCCTGCGATTCCAAAGAAAGAACCCGACATGAACAGGGCCGAATGCACCACGTTGCGGCTCAAGACCACCCCGAGCGCCGAGATCAGGGTCATCGCCGCCAGGAAGACGAACGCGACGATCAAACCGTCGTGTCCTTCTTGGGGGCGGCTTTGGCGGGCTTCTTCTTTTTCGCCGTGGGCTTGGGGTCTATGGTGGGGTCAACAGGGCGCTCGCCGAACTGGCGGGCGAGCTCCAGGCGGTTGTAGGCCTGTATCTCGAACTCCTCAGTGTGATAGATGCAGTTGACCGGGCACACCTCCACGCACAGACCGCAGTACAGGCAGCGCGAGTCGTCAATGACGAACCCGACCGCGTAGGGCTTGGCCTTCCCGGAACCGTCGATGTCGCGCTTCTCCTGCTCGATGGAGATACAATGGTCCGGGCAGATCCTCTGGCATTGCAAACACGCGATGCACCGGTCCATATCGACGGTGAGCATCCCACGGCTCCGTTCGGGGAGCGGGCGTTTATAATCGGGGTACTGGCGGGTTACTTTCTTATCGAAGAGGTGCTTGAGGGTGATCCCCATCCCTTTCAAAATTCCCTGTCCTAGCTTGGGCATAACAAACTCTCCTTAGATTATGAGCATCACGCCGGCTGTAACAAAAAGCCAGACCAGACAGACCGGCACGAGTATCTTCCAACCGAAGTCCATAAGCTGGTCCATCCTGAGACGCGGAACGGTCCAACGGATCCACTGAAAGGTGAACATAACCAGCGCCGTCTTGAGACCGAACCAGATCCAATCGAAATTGCCGAGGTCGAGGAACTCGAGCGGTGGCTGCCAGCCCCCCAAGAAGAGCGTGACGTGCAGCGCCGATATAAGACCCATCGAGGCGAACTCCGAGGCCTGGATCAAGCCCCAAGTCATCCCGGAGTACTCGACCATGAACCCGCCGGAGATCTCGCTCTCTCCCTCCGGCAGGTCGAATGGTACCCTCCTAGCTTCGGCCAGCCCGGCGATGTAGAACACGACGAACATGGGGAACTGCGGCAAGAAGTACCAATGCCAGAACCCGCCGCCCTGGGCGTTCACAATGTCCACGAGCGAGAAGCTTCCGGCTAACAAGATGACGCCGAGCAGGCTCAGGATCAGGGGCACCTCGTAGGAGATCATCTGCGCTGCGCCTCTCAAGGCGCCCAAGAGCGAAAAGTTGGATCGGCTGCCATAGCCGGCCATGATCACGCCCAGAGCCCCGACCGACGTTATGGCTATAAAGAACACGATCGCGATGTTGAGGTCTGCAACCACCGCCTCAGGCGCAAACGGGATGACCAGCCACACGGCCGCCGCCGGGATGAACATGGCGACGGGGGCGGCGAGGAAGATCCAACGATCCGCCCTATTGGGTGAGACGTTCTCCTTGGTGAACAGCTTGAAGATGTCTGCCGCCGGTTGCAAAAGCCCACGCGGCCCGACACGGTTGGGACCGTAGCGGAGCTGGATGTAGGCGGATACCTTGCGTTCGGCCAAGGTCAGGATGGCCGCCAGGTTAAGCACCAGAAACAGTATGAGGGCAAAGGAGATCAAGAACCTGAAGGGCTCCTGGTTGAGGATGTCCAAGCTCAAAGCCTTATATACCCTCTACTTATCCCAAGCTCCGGAGACCGGGTCTATGAGGCCCATGATCGGCATGATGTCCGGCAGGTAATGGCCGGGGACGATCTCCTGGAGGAGCTGCATGTTTACGGTGCATGGGGTCCTGTAGTGAACCCGGTACGGGGTATCGGAGCCGTCGGAGACGACGTGGACCGCGTACTCGCCGCGCGCCGACTCCATCTGTCCGAAGCCGTCACCTTCCGGCGGCCGGAGACGGCGGCCCAGATCCGCCATGACCTCCCCTTCGGGCAGGTTCTCGAGGATCTGCTTTATCATCCGGATGCTCTGGCGCACCTCACCGATCCTGACCCGATAAGAGGCCTCGACATCCCCGGCCTCGTCCGTGATGACGTCGAAGTCGAGGTTCTTGTACCAGCCGTAGGGATAGTCGCGGCGCACGTCGTAGCTCACACCGGTGCATCTCAAGGGCGGTCCCGTAAGGCCCATCTCGACAGCTTTCTCCTGCGTCATCTTCCCAACGTTCCTGGTGCGAGCGACGAAGATCTCATTACCCTCTATGAGGTCTATAAAGTCAGGCTTGAGGCGCTTTTCCAGGCTTTCTACGTACTCCCAAATCCGCTCGGGCATGCCTTGCGGGAGGTCGGACTTCACGCCTCCGATGCGAATGTAGTGAAACATCATCCGCGCGCCTGTTATGGCCTCGAACATATCTTGTATACGCTCGCGCTCCCGGAAAGCGTACAGGATCGGGGTGAACGCCCCGAGCTCCAACAGCAGGAAGCCTATGGAGGGAATGTGGCTCATGATGCGACCTAGCTCGTTCAACAAGGCGCGTATGGCATCTGCGCGAGGCGGTATCTCGGCGTCCAGGAGGTCCTCGACCGCCATGCAGTAACCGTACTCCATGGCGATGTTGTTCATATAGTCTATGCGATCTGTGATTGGGACGACCGCCGGATACATGCGGTTCTCGGAGATCTTCTCTTTGCTGCGGTGCAGGTAGCCCATTATGGGGTCGCAACGGACCACGGTCTCACCGTCGAGCTGCAAAATCAGGCGTAAGAGGCCATGCATCGCGGGGTGCTGAGGGCCCATACTCATATCCAGGGTCTCGAGCCCGAACTCGTCCCGGATGGCGGTGCCAGCCAGTCGTCCGCTCGCCCGCTCCTCTACTTTCTGCTCCTCGGCTCCGCGCTCTTCTCTAAGCATTCCTACCGTAACCCTTCGAACGTCCGTTTGGTGCTTATCTCGAAGCTCTTCAACAACGGGTGGTGGTCAAAGTGATCCTGCCACATATACAGGCGTCTGAGATCGGGATGTCCCTTGAAGGCGATCCCGAACATATCGTAGGCCTCACGCTCGTGCCAGTTGGCGGTAGGATAGATCCTGGTCACCGAGTCTATGACCGGCTCCTCGCCGTTAAGAGTTGTCTTGACCCGCACGATCCCGCCACGCAGATCCAGGAGCTCATAGGTCAGCTCGAAGGAGCCCTCCAAGTCTACTACCGTGATGAACGAGAGGTGCAAGACCCTCAAAGACTCTCGCGCCGTCGTAAGGACCGCCGGCAAGAGATCGGGTCTGATCATGAGCCGCACCACGTTCTTCTCGACCGAGGCGTCCTCAACCTCGTGCTGGGCACGAAAGCCTTCGAGGTAATGCTCCAACCTGCCGTTCAGATCGCCCTCCGGCAACGTAACGGTCATCTAGGCCGTGCCCTTCGGGTCCGCTGGCTCCTCGGTGGCTCCGTTCTCCTGGCTGGTGTCAGGATCTTCGGGTACCCAGCCGACGTCCGTCATAGCGGCAGGCGGCATACCTTTGCGCTCGAAAACGTAAGTGCGTTGCAATGGCTTTATGCCCTCGAAGCGAGGTGCCTTGCCCTCGCTTATGTTCGTGTACTCACGCTCGGGGAGGTACTCGAGGAAGTTTCCCTCTTCGTCCACGAGCGCCGGGCGCGGCCTCTCGTAGCCGACCTGCTGGGCGCGCTCGATCTTCTTCTGGAGCGTCATGATCCCGAAGATCAAAGCTTCGGGCCGCGGTGGGCAGCCGGGCACGTAGACGTCGACCGGGATTACGCGGTCCGCACCCATGAGAACCGAATAGCCGTCGAGAAACGGCCCGCCCGAGATGGCGCAGGCGCCCATAGCTATCACCCACTTGGGCTCGGGCATCTGCTCATAGAGGCGTGTCATCCGCTCGGCCATCTTGGTCGAAACGGTGCCAGAGACGATCATGACGTCCGCCTGTCGCGGCGAGGCGGTGAAGAACCCAGCCCCAAAGCGGTCGAGGTCGTTGTGCGCCATGCCGGTGGACATCATCTCGATCGCACAACACGCCAGCCCGAACTGCAAGGGCCATAAAGAGTTTTTTCTTGCCCAATTAAAGAGCTTATCCGAGCTCGTCGTCAACATGTTGGGCTCGTTGAACCTCTGCATCACACCCATTTAAGGGCTCCCTTCTTCCAGGCGTAGGCGAGCCCTACGCCCAATATGAGTACGAAAATTACCATCTCTACGAAGCCGTACAAGCCGAGGCTTCGGTAGATCACGGCCCAGGGATAAAGGAACGCTGCCTCGACGTCGAAGATCAGGAACAGGAGCGCGAAGATGTAATAACGGACCGGAAACGGGCGCCACGGGTCCGTGACCGGCGTCTCGCCGGTCTCGTAGTTTTGGCCCTTCATCCGCGAGCTCTTACGGCTCGGCGCGATCAGACGTGCCAAGGCCAACGTGGTCGCCACAAACCCGGCGATCAGCAAGATGAACAACCCTACGTACACATAGAGCGTGCCGTAACCTATCTCCTGCGTCCCTTGCAATAGAGCTAGCGACAAATCAGGGCCTCTCTTCAAACGTAACCACTCGAAATATACCCGCGTTACACGCGACTTTCAAGAAGCTACTAATAGTAGCAAGAAGCGTTTAGCACCTCTTTTCGCCAGCTTTATCATTGGTGTTGTCAGCAAGGATCTGCACGAACTGCACGAGCATCTGTCGATACGTTTCTAAGGAAGAGGAGATGACGAACTCTTTTGGGCCGTGGTGACCGCCGCCTATAGGGCCGAACTCGACGCCAGGGATGCCGGCACGCTGAAAGTAGACAATGTCGGAAGTACCGTGAAGGCCGACGCCCATGGGGTTGTCGCGGAGGTGTCGCGCTGCGACCTCGCAAAGCGCTTTTACGTACGGGCTCTCTTTCGAGAGGTGGGTCGGTTCGTGCAAGAAAAGAACCTCTACCTCTGCGGGGAGGTTTATGGAGCGGATCTGGCGCATTATATCTTGAGGGTTTTGCTCGGGCAGGTAACGGATGTCAAGGTCGTAGGTGCAGCGGTCCGGGACGCGGTTTATGACGTCACCACCGCTGATGCGAGCTAGGTTGATGCTCGGATACGGGAAGAGCTCACCCTTCTCTCCGACGAACGGCAACCCCAGGATGCGCTTGTAGTGTTCATACGCCAGGAGCACCGCGTTCTCGCCCAACCAGGGGCGCGCCCCGTGCGCGCTGGTTCCCCGGAGTGAGATCCGGAGGCTCAAAACCCCTTTTGCTTGGACACCTACGTGAAAGTTGGTCGGCTCACCCGTGATGAGGAAATCTCCCATATGCCCGTGCTTGATGAGAGCCTCTGCCCCAGCGAGTCCATCGTGCTCGTTCTCCTCATCCTTTTCCTCATCGGAGACGATGAGAAGCTCCACCGACGCCTCACTACCGATGACGTGCAGATCCTCGAGCGCGTACATCATCGCAGCCAAAGCCCCCTTCATGTCGTAGGTACCACGACCGTAGAGCTTGCCATCTTTTTCATAGGGCTCGAACTGTTCCTCTCCTCCGGGCACGACGTCTAAGTGGCCGTGCAAAAGGACCTTGGGGCTGCCCGAACCTACCCGCACCGCGAGCGAGGACAGCTCGCCACGCGGTCCCACGCCCTCGTACCGGACCGTGTCGAGCCCTCGCGCCTCGAACCATCCACTAATAAAGTCCATCGCCGCTTCGACCGCCCCCGGCGTAAATGACCGATACCGAACGAGCCTTCGGGTGAGCCCCAACACCTCAGTTTTGTTCATCGCTACCGTCAGAGTCTGCGTCCCCGTCTTATTGGAAATCACGGAAGTTTACATACTATCAACCTTGTCATCTCGAAGAACACCCGAGAGGATCAGAGAGAGTCCCGGACGAGGATAAACGCGAAGGCTAACGCCGCAAGGCAGGCTCGGTCTCAAGGGCGACGGTAGCTCCCAACGACGTGAGCTTCTCTTCGAAGCTCTCGTAGCCGCGCAGGATGTGGCGAGCACCATCTACGACCGTCGTGCCCTCTGCGACGAGGCCGGCCAAAACGAGCGCCGCGCCACCGCGGAGGTCGGGGGACTGGACTATGGTGCTAGAGAGCTTACGCGGCCCCCTCACCAAAGCCCGGTGACCGCCGAAGAGGTCTATACCAGCGTTCATCCGGTTGAGCTCTTCGGCGACCTGAAGGCGGTTCTCGTAGACGTTCTCAGTGACGATGCCGACCCCGGAGGTCTGAGTGAGGAGCACCATCATCTGGGCCTGAAGATCGGTAGCGAATCCAGGAAATGGCAAGGTGGCGACGTCTACGCTTCCGAGCGTCTCCGGGGCGTCGACCTGCACCCGGACGCCGCTTTCGACGCTGCGCACGTCCACGTTCATCTCGCGAAGCTTCGCGAGCTCCATCTTGAGGTGGTCGGGGTTCGCGCCCTTCACCAACACGTCGCCGCCGGTGGTAGCGACCGCCATCACGAAGGTACCGGCCTCTACACGGTCGCTTATCACGGTGTGGTCTACCGGCGAGAGTTCCTCTACGCCCTCGATAACGATGCGACCCGTCCCGGCGCCGTAGATGCGGGCGCCCATGAGGTTCAAAAAGTCGGCCAGAGCCAGGATCTCAGGTTCGCGAGCGCCGTTCTCGATAATAGTGATGCCTCGGGCCAGGACGGCTGCCATCATTATGTTCTCGGTCGCCGTCACGCTCGGGTATTCGAAGTTGATCTCCGCCCCGTGCAGGCCCCGCGGGGCTTCGGCCTTGATGAAGCCGTGATCCAACCCAACTTGCGCCCCCAAAGCCCGCAAGCCGTCGAGGTGGAAGTTAAACTTCCGCAAGCCCAGGTTGCACCCGCCCGGCGCGGAGACCTCGGCCTCCCCAAACCGAGCGACCAGCGGACCCAAAACCACGATGCTCGCTCGCATCTGGCGTACGAGATCGTAAGGGGCTGTGTAGGAGTCCACATTAGAGGTGTCGATGTAGAGCGTGTTCCCGACGAACTCGCTTCTCGCCCCCAAGCCCTCGAGGACGGCGAGCATAGTGTTTACGTCCTTTATGCGGGGCACATTACGAAGCACGGTGCGGCCTGGCGCCAGAAGTGCCGCCGCAATGAGCTTCAGGGCCGCGTTCTTCGCCCCGGAGACCTCTACCTCTCCGCAGAGCCTGTTGCCCCCTTCAATGAAGAACCTCTCCATGCTTCCTCTCTAAAGCGCCCGCGCGCAGGACACTCTCCGGCTCGGTTCTAGCCCTCGCTATACTCGCGCGCCACCCGCACGAGGTTCTCCGCTATGCGGCGGCGACGCTCTACCTCCTCCCGCTGCCTCTCCGCCTCCTCGTCTTCCTTGGAGATCTGCGAGAGCTCGTTCTCGGCCTCCTCGACACGGTTTTCGGCCTCATCGACGTCTATCTCGTCGGGGGGTGCGGCCTCCTCGACAAGGATCTGTACCAGGTTCTCCGAGACTTTAAAAAAGCCGTCGGAGGTAGCGAAGACGTACCTTTCATCGTCCTGGTAAATCCTGACTTCTCTGGGCTCGACCGTAGAGACGACCGGCGCGTGATCTACGTTGACCCCGATGTCACCATCCGCGATCCTGGCAACCACCAGGTCCGCCTCGCCATCGTAGAGCACCCGCTCAGGTGTGATCACCCTGCAGAAGAGTTGGCGCCCCTCCTGGTCCTGGCCCTCAGCCAATTAACTAGCCTTCCTCGCCGTTCTCTTCTTCCTCACCGCCGCCGCTCATGCCTTTGGCCTTCTCGACCGCCTCGTCTATGTTGCCAACCATGTAGAACGCCTGCTCAGGCAGATCGTCGTGCTGGCCCTCGACGATCTCCCTGAAGGAGCGGACACAGTCCTCGAGCTCCACGAACTTACCCGGCATACCCGTGAACTGCTCGGCCACGAAGAACGGCTGTGACATGAAACGCTGCAACCGACGCGCCCGGTTGACCATGACCTTGTCCTCCTCGGTGAGCTCCTCCATACCGAGGATGTTGATGATGTCCTGCAACTCGTTCCAGCGCTGCATAATTTTCTGCACGCCCTGGGCCACGTCGTAGTGCTCCTGGCCGACGACGCTCGGGTCCAGAATCGTAGAGTTGGAATTTAGCGGGTCGACCGCTGGATAGATCCCCTGTTCGGCGAGGTCCCGCGTCAGCTCCACAGTCGAGTCGAGGTGGGTGAATACGGTGAACGGGGCCGGGTCGGTGTAGTCGTCGGCCGGGACGAAGACTGCCTGGAAGCTCGTGATCGAGCCCGTGTTTGTCGAGGTGATTCGTTCCTGAAGGAAGCCCATCTCGGTGGCGAGGGTTGGCTGGTAGCCGACCTCGGAGGGCATCCGGCCCATGAGCGTCGAAACCTCAGTGCCGGCCTGAACGAAGCGGAAGATGTTGTCGATGAACAACAGAACGTCTTGTTCCATCACATCCCGGAAGTACTCCGCGAGGGTCACCCCAGTCAGCCCCACGCGAAAGCGAGCACCGGGCGGCTCGTTCATCTGGCCGAAGGCCATCACCGTGTTCTCGAGGACGCCGGCTTCCTCCATCTCGACGTAAAGCTCGGTCCCCTCGCGCGTTCGCTCGCCCACACCAGCGAAGACGCTGGTGCCCTCGTACTGGAGGGCGATGTTGTTTATGAGCTCGGTGATTACGACCGTCTTGCCGACCCCGGCGCCGCCGAAGAGGCCGGCCTTGCCACCCATCAAGACCGGGCACATAAGGTCTATGACCTTGATGCCAGTCTGGAACACCTCGTTCGAGGTGCTCAAGCTCGTGAACGCCGGGGCCGGGCGGTGTATGGCCCAGTAATCGTCTGGGTTCTCGATCGGGCCCTTCTCGTCTATCGGCTGTCCAAGCACATCCACCACGCGCCCGAGGACCGCCTGACCGACCGGCACAGCGATCGGGCCCCCGGTGTCTTGGACCTCCAGACCGCGGCTCATGCCATCCGTCGAGCCCATAGAGATCGCCCGCACGGTATCGTCGCCGACGATCTGTTGAACCTCTAACGTCACCGTGTTTTCACCATCCTCGGTCTCGAACGAAACCGTAAGCGCGTTGTAGATTTCCGGGAGATCGTCCTCCTTGAAGCGGACGTCTACCACGACCCCCTTGATCTCGAGTAGCTCCCCTACGCCGCCCCCGACCTGCTGTTGGGATTCTTCTTGGGTTTGGGTTGCTTGTTGGCCGTCCTGGCTCCCGTCGGGGGAGCCGTCCTCTACCTGCTGCTGCTGCTGCTCAGAGGCCCGTTCAGAGGCCTGTGGTTCTCTCGGAATACCAAAGTGCTCTTGCCTCTCGCTCTCGCTCACGCAAATCCTCCTGTTCCTAAAGGCGTTCTAGCCACCGAGGGCTTCGGCGGCGGCGGCTATCTCGATGATCTCCTGGGTGATCGCGGCCTGGCGCATCTTGTTCATCTGTTGTTGGAGATCTTCGGACATCTCTTCGGCGGCGTCGGTCGCGCTCTTCATGGCTGACATCCTGGCGCCGTGCTCCCCGGCTGCGCTCTCGTAAAGGGCACGGAACACAAGCGTCTCCACGTACTTCGGTACCAAGCGGTCGAGAAGCTCATCAGGCTCCGGAATGAACTCAAAGGGGTTACCACCCCCCTCGTCTTCCTCTTCTTCATCCTCTTCATTCATGCCCTCTGGGGCTACGGGCAAAAGGCGGATGGCGGTAGGATGCTGGACGAGGGCGCTCTGGAATTGGTTGTAAACCAGGTGCACCTCGTCGGCCTCTTCGTCCTGGAAGAGCTGCATGAGACGACGCCCGATCTCCCGGGCTTTCTCGAAGCTCGGGCTGTCCGAGAAACCGGTGTAGGCTTCTTCGATACCCATCCTCTGAAACCGGAAGAATTCCACCGCCTTACGACCGGTCACCACCTGCACGATATCCGCATCCTGCTCCTGGCGGAACTGCATCGTGAGCCTCAGCACCTGCGCGTTGAACGCCCCGGCGAGGCCCCGATCCGATGTGACGGTGCAGACGGCGATGTTGCTGACCTCCTCCCGCCCGACGAGGAGTGGGTTGCCGCCCCCGCCCCTCGCGACGTCGCGCATCATCTCCTGCATGTTGTCGGTGTAGGGCCGTATCCTATCGAGACGCTCCCGGGCCCTGCTGAGCTTGACGGCGGAGATGGTCTGCATCGCCCCCGTCATCTTGGCGGTATTGTTTATGGACTCGATCTGTTTCTGCATGTCTTGGAGGGACAACCCTAACCCTCCTCCTCTTCCTCTTCGTCCTCTTCCGCAGCCCCGATCTCGACCGTGCTAGCGCCCGCGGGCTCGTAGTTCTCGTTAAAATGCTCGATGGCTTCCCTGAGCGTTTCTTCGTTCTCGTCGGAGAGGTCTTGCGTGTCGCGGATCTCGTTGAGGAGCTCCTCGTGGCTGTTCCTGAGATACTCCCGGAACTGGCCTTCCCAATCGGGGATGTTGTCCGGGTCGACGCCGTCGACGAGGCCCTCGGTGACGGCGAAGATCACGGCGACCTGCTCCTCGACCGGCATGGGCTGGTGCTCCCCCTGCTGCAGCATGTTCATGGTCCGTTCGCCGCGGGCCAGGGTCTGCTGGGTTGCCTCGTCCAGGTCGCTCCCGAATTGGGCGAAGCTCTGGAGCTCGAAGTACTGGGCCAAGTCCAGCCTGAGCGTGCCGGTGACGTCCTCCATAGCCTCGATCTGAGCATCGCCGCCCACGCGGCTGACCGAGTTGCCGACATCGATGGGCGGTCGCTGACCCGAGTTGAACATGTCGGAGTCGAGGAAGATCTGGCCGTCCGTAATCGAGATCAAGTTCGTAGGTATATACGCCGAGATGTCCCCGCCCTTGGTCTCGCCGATCGGTAGCGCCGTCAGCGATCCGCCGCCTTGGTTGTCGTGCATTCGGGCCGCCCGCTCCAGGAGGCGCGAGTGCAGGTAGAAGATGTCTCCCGGAAAGGCCTCACGTCCCGGCGGACGCCTGAGAAGAAGCATCAACTGCCGGTAGGCATTGGCGTGCTTGGAGAGGTCGTCGTAGATGATCAGCGCATCCTCGCCCTGTTCCATGAAATACTCGCCTATGGCACACCCCGCGTAGGGCGCGAGATAGTGGAACGTCGCCTCCTCGTGGGCGGGCGCGTTGATGACGACCGTGTAATCCATCGCCCCGTGTTCCTCGAGCGTGTTCACCACCCCTGCTACGGTGGAATCCTTCTGAGCGATAGCGACATAGATGCACTTCACGTTTTGGTCGCGCTGGTTGATGATGGTGTCCACGCCGAGGACGGTCTTACCGGTCTTGCGGTCGCCCAGGATCAGCTCGCGCTGGCCACGCCCGATCGGGACCATCGAGTCTATGGCCTTAATCCCGGTCTGCAAGGGCGTGTCCACGTCCTGCCGGAGCATGACCCCCGGCGCTATCGTTTCGACGGGGCGGGTCTCCTCGTACTCGATCTCGCCCTTGTCGTCCATCGGCTCCCCGATCGGGTTTATGACCCGGCCCAGTACACCGTTACCGACCGGGACGCTCATGACGCGCTCCGTGCGCCGGACGGTGCTCCCCTCTCGTATCCACCTGTCGTTGCCCATGATAATCACGCCGACGTTGTCCTCTTCAAGGCTCATCGCGAGGCCCGTGATCGTCTCGCCGCGGTCGTCCTCGAACTCGACCATCTCCTGGTACATCACGTTCGCCAGGCCGTGCACGTGGGCGATCCCATCCCCGACCTGTAAAACCTGACCGACCTCCTCGGTGCGAGCCCGGTTCTCATAGTCCGTGATGGCTCCCCTCAAAATGGAGGAGATTTCCTCCGGCCTCAACCTACCCACTACGCAGCTCCTCTCTCAAGCATCTCTTCTCGAAGGGCCTGCAAATGCCCTCTGACGCTACTGTCTACCTGCCTTTCCCCGACCCTAATAATTGCCCCACCCAACAGATCCGGATTAACGTTGGTCTCCAGAACTACCTCGCGCCCGTCGAGAATCTCGCCGAGCCGAGACTTCAACCGGTCGAGCATCTCGTCGGAGAGCTCCATCGCCGTCGTTACCTCAACCTCCACCTTGCCCTGGTACTCCTCCACAAGGCCCTCGTAACGCGGCACGACGTCCTCGAGGATCTCCACACGGCCGTTGTCTACGAGCACCTTGAGAAAGTTCCTCGCTGAGGTACTCATGTCCTCTGTCAGGGCGTCTATAGCCCGACGCTTTTGGGATTCGGGGATGTGGGTTCCGTAGAAGAACTCTCTGAGCTCCTCGCTCTCGTGGAGAGCGTTCACGAACTCTTTGAGGTTCTCTAGGGTCTCCTCGAGCTCCTCACGTCCGCGGGCAGCTTCGAAAAGCGCGTGAGCATAAGTAGATACCGCACTCAAACGCTACCCGCCACTACCAGAGCCTCCGGCGCTCGCCCCGGTAGCTTCGGCCTCGAGCTCGTCGAGGGCCTCGGAAATTAAGCGCTCGTGGTCGTCGCGATCTATAGAGCGCCTTATGATCTGCTCGGAGGCTTGTACGACCATGTCGGCGACCTCCTCACGCAGTTCGCGCAGCGCCGACTCCCGCTCGCGGTTTATATCCTCGCGGGCCCTTTTTACCATCCGATCAGCCTCCTCGCGAGCCTCCTTCTTGGCCCGGTCACGCTGGGCCTCACCCTGCTCGCGGGCCTCTTCGCGGATCTGGCGTGCCTCCTGGCGAGCCTCCTGGATCTGTTGTCGGTAATCCTCCAGAAGCTGGCGCGCCTCTTTCCTGGTCTTCTCCGCTTCGTCTATGGCCTGCTCGATGGACTGCTGACGCTGCCGGATCTGGTCCCGGATCGGCGGGTAAACGAACCAGTACAACAAGGCAAGGAGGATCAGGAAGGTTATGGTCTCCCAGAAGATCAGGCTAGTGTTGGCTATGTCGACGATGCCGCTACCCATGTGTGCTCTCCTCTTCTCTTTCTCTTATGTCCACCGACCTAAAGAACGAAGGCGATGAGAAGGGCGAAGACCAGAGAGTAGAGAGCGAACGCCTCGACCAGCCCGATACCGAGGAACATCAGCGTCCTCGTCTGGTCGAACTGCTCCGGCTGGCGGTGGATGCTTGCGATGGTCTGCCCGATCAGGTATCCCATGCCCGCGCCCGCTCCGATGGTCCCCGCGCCGGCCGCGACACCGACCCCAACAAATTTAAGCTCCTGCTGGATTAGCGCGAATATTTGCACAAAGTCAAGTAGCACCGTCGATATTTGCACCATACCCTGCTCCTTTCTATTCTTCTCTTTTTTCTTTCCCCACCAACAGCAGCCCTCAATGCTCCTCGCCAGCGTACATTGCTAGCTCTATGTAGACCTGGGTCAGTATAGCGAATATGTAGGCTTGAATTATCGCGACAAAGATCTCGAACGCATAGAACAGCAGCGCTGCGGGCACGGAAACGAACGCCACGAAGGTTCCCAAGTACAGGATGAGGCCCAAGAACACGAAGATGATCAGATGCCCCGCCAGGATGTTGGCGTAGAGCCGTACGGCCAGCGTGAGCGGCTGGGTGATGAACTGTTGGACGGCTTCAATAAAGAACATGAACGGGACCATGATTGGCTTGGCCGGCATATTGGGGGGCACGAAGCTCCCAATGTACGTTTTCAGGCCGTTGCTCCTGATGCCCTGGTAGAGGTAGAGGATGACGGTCATGATCGCCAGAACCACGGTGAAAGCGATGTTGCTCGTCACCGGATAG
>DASQSI010000155.1:0-21348 GCA_035642415.1 Rubrobacteraceae bacterium | reverse complement strand
AAAAGGAACAGGCGAAGAGGAGATGTGGCACGTAATCTGGCCTTACTAATCTTGCGGGCTACCTTGGGTTCGTTGATGGCGGGCCACGGATCACAGAAATTGTTTGGTTGGTTTGAGGGACACGGTTTGCAGGGGACCAGTGACTGGCTAGAGTCTCTCGAATTGCGTCCTGGTAGGGCTTGGGCCATCGCCGCGGGGCTCTCTGAATTCGGAGGCGGGGTGCTTATGCTCCTTGGGTTCCTCAATCCTCTCGGTCCTCTCGGGGTAACGGGGGCCATGGCAATGGCTACAGCCAAGGTCCATCCGTTGCATGAGAAGCCTATCTGGGCGACGAGCGGGGGGGCGGAGCTTCCCTTAACGAACACGGCGATCGCGAGTGCTCTAATGCTAATGGGCCCGGGCAAGTACTCGATGGATCGTGCGCTAGGAGTCCAGCTGCCACGCCCGATCTTGGCCCTTTTTGGACTGGTGAGCGTAGCCGCCGTCGTCGCTTTCGCTATGCAGAGCGAAGATCAATCGCAGCAGAGCGAGGACGAGGCCTACGACGCGTTGCAGGGAGAAGAAGAGAGCAAGCAATAACCTGCTTAAAGGGCCCTTCAAGGCTCTCTGCAGAGCTAATCATCGAGCCTCTTTTATAGGGGGCACTGAGCACGCCGATCTGGGCGAGCGTTGGAGGCGTGTAGCTGCTGGTGACGGACACCGCGACGGTGACGGTCCTCATGCTAAACGGCCCTGGCAAGTGCTCTCTCGATCGGGATTTGGGCACCCACTTGCCGGGCTGGTTAGCTACCTTGAAAGGGGTGTCGACTCTATAGATACCATGCGCGAACACCTCGCGGGAATCTCAGAGGCCTACAATATACGTGTCAACCGACGCATGAACCAGCCTCTGCAGAGGCTGACCGCTATCTCGACCATCTTCTTGCCGCTCGCTTTTATAACAGGCCTCTATGGGATGAACTTTGAGGATATGCCCGAGCTGCATTTCCATTACGGATACGTCGTCGTCCTCAGCATTCTCGCCGTACTCTTCGCCGCCCTGTTCTACTACTTCCGCCGAAAGCGGATGCTCTGACGTAGCCGGCAGCCTACCGTTTTGGGCTCATCGTGTTCGCGACCGCGTTCTTTACAATGCTCGTGCCACCGGCTATACCACTACCGTGACCGACAGAGAAGGCAAAGAGCGAACCAAAGGCCGGAGACGCCTGCAGTTCGGCGTTTCGGAGCATCGGGGAAAGCTTAGGGCGTCCGCCGGCGACGTGCGGCGGCGATTACGGGAGCGACCAAAGCTACGGCCACGTGTATTCGGGTACCTCACCGAAGAGAAGGAGTCCCTAAGGCAGGGATTTTCCGCCCTGTTCCTGTCCGGTACCGGGGATCTACTGGCCGGGATCATGTTGGGAGCCCTCACGAACACCCTGGAGCAGTTCGTTGGGCTCATGGTTTTAATCCCTGCGGCTATAGGTATGCGGGGGGCTATCTTCGGAGCTATGGGTAGCCGGCTCGGCACCTCTATACATGCCGGGCTCTTCGAGCCCAACCTACGGCGGGGCACAGTGCTGACCGAGAACGTACACGCCGCTGTCGTCCTCTCGCTGGTGCTGGGGGTGTTGCTTGCGTTTTTGGCCCGGTATGTCTCCGGGCTACTCGGTGTGGCGACGAACATCTCCATATGGGAGTACGTCGTGATATCTACCATGGGCGGCATAATCGCGGGCGTCGTGCTGCTCGGCGTTACCGTCCTGGTCGCCTACACGACCGTCCGGCGCGGCTGGGATATGGACAACGTCTCAGCTCCTATGCTCACGGCCGCCGGAGATATCGTGACCTTACCAGCGCTCTTAGCCGCGACCTTCCTCGTCGGCATCCCGTATTTCACTATCGGGCTGTCGATTGCGCTCGTTCTAATAGCCTTGACTATTGCCATCTGGAGCTTCCGAAGGAGTACCCTCGGGGTCAGGAGGATCCTTGCCGAGAGCATCCCGCTCTTGACCATAACCGGGACCATTACCATCTTCTCCGGGCTCACCGTCCAGCAACGGCTCGAAGGGTTTCTCGCGTTCCCCGCCCTGCTCATTCTCTTACCGCCATTTTTGCAGGAAGGTGGAGCACTAGGAGGTATCCTCTCCAGTCGGCTCGCTTCGAGGCTCCATCTCGGACTTCTGGAGCCCCGAGGGCTTCCCGCCCTCAGCACGTTCCGGGATTTCGCCCTCATCTACACCTTTGCAGCCGGGGTCTTCCTCTTTATCGGAGGGGTTTCGGACCTGCTCGCGACAGCATTGGGCCTTGAAACTCCTGGCTTCTGGACGATGGTTAGCGTAAGCACATTCGCCGGCCTGATAGTCGCGACTGCCGCGATTCTGGTCGCTTACTACGGGTCGGTGGTCAGCTACCGGCTCGGGCTGAACCCGGATACACAGGGCATCCCCATTATCACCTCAACGGTAGACCTCCTCGGAGCGATAAGCCTTATAATTTCCCTCATCGTTTTTGGATTGGCAGGATAAGATGCGAGAAGACAATAATCCAAGGAACCTTAAAGACATGCTGGCCGAGGCGAAGAATACCTCCGAGCTGATGGTGGACCTCGCCTATGCCGCCCTCTTTTACAACTCGGAGGACTTCTCCGAAGAGGTATTCCGTCTAGAGGAGCGCCTAAACGACCTCATCTTCGACATGCGTACGCTGGCGATATTTGCCGCCCGCAGCCCGGCCGACTCCGAACAGATGGCCGGAATCTTACAGGTCGTCCAGGATATAGAGAAAATCGGTAACGCCGCCTACGACATCGCCAAGATTGTGGTGAAGAAGCTTGGTATCCCGCCGGAGCTCCTCCAAGACCTCCCGGCCGCCGAAGAGGTTACCAGTCGGGTGCGTATCCACTCCGAGAGCACCCTTGACGGCAGGAGCCTAGAGGAGCTGGACCTTCCCGTAGAGACGGGGATGCGCCCGATCGCCGTGAGGAGTGGCTTAGAGTGGAACTTCGACCCGGACCCCGAAGACGTTCTGCGCGAAGGTGATGTTCTCTTTTTGCAGGGGCCCCCCGAGGGGGTCGCAGAGATTCGCCAGCTCGCCGGAGCGGTGTCGCTGGGTCCCGCTAACGAAAACCCCGCCGGAAGCGCTATCGGCATCTCCGATGGCCAGCACCTCTCGGAGCTCGAGCGGGCGGTGGACATCTTGATCGAGATGAAGAACCTTTCGGAAGTGGCCGTGGGGTTAGCCTACTCTGCGCTCCTCTACTACGACGCAGGGCTAGCCCGCGAGGTCGTTGCCATCGAGGACGAGATGGATGAGATGCGCTACCGCCTCGAGCGCTGGGTCCTTCTGGCCGCGCGGCACATGGAGGATGCCCCACGTCTTCGCGGTATACTGCATCTGGCGACCGCCTCCGAGGCAATCGCCGACTGTGCCCAGGAGATGGTCTGGATCGTCGAGAAGGGTGAGGAGGTTCACCCGGTCCTCTCGGCGGCCGTCGGCGAGTCCGACGAGATCGTCTTGAAGCTCCGCGTTTTCCCTGGCTCCCCGGCCGATGGCCGTACCCTGGGCTCTTTACGGCTCGAGACCGAGACGGGGATGCACGCCCTGGCGGTCAACCGCGGGGGGCGCTGGGCTTACCGTCCGCGCGATACCTTCGCCCTTAAGGGTGGCGACTCGCTGCTCGCGACCGGCGCCCCCGAGGGCCTGGAGCCTCTGGCTGATCTCTTCGGCCAGGAAGTAGAAGAGCTGAGGGAGTAGCGATCGAACCCACCTCCCCGAAAACTCGAAGGGAGCAGGGAACCTTCGTGAAGCGGTTCCAGACGGTAGCGCTCGTTCTCCTCATCTTGCCTCTGCTCCTCCTTCCGGTCCTGGGCTTCAGGTCCGGCCCGCAGATGGATTCGGAAGAGGCGCGTCAGGCGGCCTCCGCGACACCAGAGGTGGACAAACTCCTTACACGTCCGACAGTCAAGACCTCGGCTGACTACAACCCGGAGAGCGACTCCTGGCGGCTTGTCCTGACGGAGGAGGTCTCACGGACGGCGGTTGCGGAACTGACGGTAGCGGACGACACGCGCAAAGTTGAGGGGGTAGAGATTTACCCCATCGCTCGCACTCTAACCTACCCGAACACCTCCGAAGCCGAAGCGATTAAGCTTGCCGCAGCCAACCCCAAAGTGCGCGAAGAACTCAAGAATCATGGCCCTTATAGCACCGACGCCGAGTACGAGGACGGCGAGTGGACGGTCCACTTCGAGGTCGAGGAGAGCGGTTCCGTGGATGGGATGCCAGACGAAGACAGCGAACGTAAGGAGATCGCCAGGGTCGGGGTTGACGACGAGACCTGGCAGCTCAACTACGTGTGGACCGGTGATCAGGTTGGCTGGCAGATGGCTCGCGGCGACTACGGGTCGTACGGTAAGCAGGCCAATTATTGGTATGTCTGGGGGCCCCTAGCCTTTATCTTCGCCCTCGCGTTCTGGCGCACCGACAAGCTCTTCTCTATGCGCAACCTCGACGTCGTCGCCCTGTTAGGTTTCCTCGTCTCGCACGGCTTTTTCCGGATGGGGGAAGTGCACTGGGCCGTCCTCCTCTGGTATCCCCCGCTCATCTACCTACTTGGGAGGACGCTCCTTATGGGCTTCGGTATCGGTGAGAAGGTCGAGAAGACGAGCAACCTCCCCACGCCAGTTCTGTTCGTGCTTGGCGCTTTAGCGAGCGGCTTCGTCCTCGCGCTGAACCTGAATTCGCGGGTGATAGACGTCGGCTACGCCAGCGTGGCCGGGGCCGACCTCATAATGAACGGAACGCTACCCTACGGCAACATGCCCAGCGACGTCCAGACCGGTGACACTTACGGTCCCTTGAACTACCTGCTCTACATCCCGTTCCGGTGGCTGTTCGGGTACTCAGGCGAGTGGGACTATTTGCCGGCAGCCCACGCCATGACGGCCCTCGCGTTCGTCACGGCAGCACTCGCCCTGCTCTTCGCGGGATGGAAGTATGCAGGGACGCGAGGCGGCGCAGCCTTGTTCCTCGCGTGGGCAGTCTTCCCTTACACCCTATACTCAACAAACAACAACACCAACGACGTGCTCATGGCGACGGTGGCAGCGATCGGGCTGGCAACGGCAGCCTCGCCCCTGGCGCGCGGAGTGACGATAGCGGTGGGGTTCGCGATCAAGCTCTTCCCCCTCGTTCTTGCCCCCCTGTGGATGCTCCACGACGGTCGCAAACGCGCTCCCATCGTAGACTTCGTTCTCGGAGGGTCAGGCATCGTTCTCCTCACCATCTGGGTGTTCGCCCTCGACGGCGACCCCGTGGGCGCCGCCAAGCTCTTCTACGAAAGGACTCTGGCCTTCCAGAGTGCCCGTGAAAGCCCCTGGTCTATCTTCGCCCAGCTCCCCATGCTCGGCTTTCTTCAGCGGCCGCTTACGGCGCTCGCAACCTCTCTCGCCCTCCTTGTGGCTTTCTCTACTATCGTTACGAGCAAGAGGACCGTGCGCAGGCTCGCCGCCTTCTCGGCGGCCTTGATTGTCGCCTTGCAGCTCACGTTTAATTACTGGTTCTACCCCTACATCACCTGGCTCGAGCCTTTCGTCTTCCTCGCACTACTCCCCGCCACCAACGACAAGACAGCCCTTGATGAGGATAGAGAAGATGCCGTCAGGAAGCCCGAGAAACGTCCGATCTCCGAACAAGAAGATGACCAGCGCGAACTGTCGGATCGAGGACAGCTGCCGGCTTCGTAACCCTAGCCCGCGAAAGCGCAAAGGTTGTGGCGAGGGCTATCAGCGTGCGTTGGGGACCAGGACAGATCCGGTACGGAGAATAATACCCAAGCTGCTTATCTCTTCTGGGTGTTCTCTCGCTCCTCTCTTTCCCTCCGCCAGCGGTCCAGACGAGCCTGTATATTCTTCTCCCCCCCGCTCCCCTTAGGCTCGTAGTAGACGCGGTCGGCAAGCCCTTCGGGCAGGTAGCGGTCGTTCATTCCCTCCGCTTCATCATCGTGGGCGTAGCGGTAGCCTGTACCGTAGCCTTCGTCCTTCATCAACCGCGTGGGGCCATTGCGCAGGCGCATCGGGACCTCGAGAACGGGTCCACGTCGAACGTCTTCTAGGGCATGCTCGACGGCGGCATAAGAAGCGTTGGACTTGGGGGCGGAGGCCAGGTAGGTGGTAGCCTGGGCAAGCGGGATGCGGCCTTCGGGCATGCCGATCATCTGCACCGCTTGTGCGGTGGCGACGGCGAGCGACAGCCCTTGAGGGTCAGCGTTGCCGACGTCTTCTGAGGCCAGGATCACTAGCCGGCGAGCGATAAAAATGGGGTCTTCTCCTGCTTCGATCATACGTGCCAGGTAATGTAGCGCCGCGTCTGGATCCCCACCGCGCACGCTCTTTATGAAAGCGCTTATAACATCGTAGTGCTCCTCCCGCCCATACCGCAAGGCTCTCTCCCCCACCGCTCCCTCGGCGTCGGCAACCTCGACCCGTCCCGCGGCGGAGGTAGCGGCAGCCTCCAGAGCATTAAGCAGGCGCCGCCCGTCACCACAGGAGAGCCTGAGTAAGAAAGCCTCAGCTTCTGATGAGATCTCTACCGCTAGGGTACTGCATCCCCGGGCGAGCAGAGCAGCGAGGTCCTCATCCGAGAGTGGTCTAAGATGCAGAACGCGCGAACGGGAAAGCAGCGGCGCCGTGACCTCGAATGAAGGGTTCTCCGTCGTCGCCCCAACGAAGTCCACGAGACCCTCCTCGAGAGCAGG
The DNA here is from genome assembly GCA_035642415.1 of Rubrobacteraceae bacterium. Classification (GTDB taxonomy): domain Bacteria; phylum Actinomycetota; class Rubrobacteria; order Rubrobacterales; family Rubrobacteraceae; genus Rubrobacter_F. The sequence continues at coordinate 14,612 of DASQSI010000155.1, read as the reverse complement.
CAGGAGGGCGTCCTGTTGTACCTTATTGAAGCGGTGTACCTCGTCTACGAAGAGGATCGTAGCCCGCCCCTCGTACTTGAGGCGCTCGCGTGCGGCATCCAAGACAGCCCGTACCTCCTTCACCCCGCTCGTGACGGCGCTTAGAGGAACAAACTCCCCTTCTATCTCCGCCGCCAGGACGCGGGCTAGTGTGGTCTTGCCGCTCCCCGGCGGTCCCCAGAGCACGATCGCCCCGACCCGCCCCTTCTCGACGGCCGTACGCAAGGGTCCACCAGGACCGGTAAGGTGCTCCTGCCCGACCACCTCGTCGAGGCTCTTGGGGCGCAAACGCTCGGCGAGCGGCGCTCTACGGGCGAGGGTTTCGGCTCCTTCCGCATCAAAGAGGTCCACGCGGTCAGTATATCTCCCTGCTACATCCTGTCCGGCAGGTCCAAGACTACCTGGCATGCCTCTTATCGTACTCGCGACGCTGGCGGTCCATACGACGGGCCGCTTCGAGGACGTCCGAGGGGTGGAGGCTCTTCAGGGCACCGGTCTCGAGTACCTGCTCGACAGAGTGCTCGGGAATCATCATCCACCCTGCCGCATGCGACACGGGCAAGGGCTTGTTCAAAACCCTGTAGACGCTCCAGACCACCCAGCGTCCCAAGCATGAACCGGACAAAAACCTCAAAGACGAGACCTCCCGCGCAGCTTAACTCGAAACTCATTTTAGCCCGAGCAAGGCGTCGCGGCTCAGAGAATCGCCGTTTTGCCTGATCTATGCGTCTGTTGTCTCTCGCTGTGCGATTTACGGTTGCTCAGGAGGAAAACCGCTCGCCCCCACGTGTACAATATCCTGTATGAAGCGCCCCAATCAAGACTTCTACGCGCTGGTCGAGAGGGCTTTAGAGGAACTGCCGTCGAATATCGCGGAGCTTTTGGACAACGTGGCCATAGTCGTGGACGACTGGCCGGATTACTCGACGCCGCTCGCGCCTGAGGATGCAGAAGACGTGCTCTACGGGCTCTACGAAGGGGTGCCCCTGACAGAGCGAGCAGCCGGGTATTACGGAGTTTTGCCGGATAAGATCACCATCTTCCGGGGGCCTTTGGAGCGAGACTTCCCACACGAGGAGCTCGAGGAGCAGGTGAGGATCACCGTCGTGCACGAGATAGCTCACCATTTTGGCTTTGACGAGGATTATCTGGAGGAGCTGGGGTGGAGATGAAGCCTCCAGAGGAAGAGTACATCGCCATCGAGCAGCACATAGAAGCTCCGGCTTCGAACGTGGCCGCCTATATCGGAGATTTCCGTAACGCCAAAGAGTGGATGGTCGGTATCGAGGGCGTCGAGCGCCTCTCAAAAGACACGTATCGGCTTATGCTGGAGGGCCCGGTCGGGAGGCTCGAACCCGAGGTGCAAATTCTAGAGCACGGTGAAGGGCTTATACACTGGCTCTACACCTCGGCCATCGAGGGCGATGGCAAGATCACGGTCGCCCCGGCCAAGAACGGTCGCTCATGCGTCGTCTCATACACAGGCGCCTTCCGCCTGAAGAGCAGAGTACTAAACCGCGCGGCTCGCTTCGTAGGTATAGAGAGATTTGCCCGCAGAAACGGCGAGCGTTCTCTTCAGAGGCTCAAGCACCTCATGGAGGTCCGGCACTACTGATAGCCACAGACGCGCTGGCGCACTGTTCGCTAACGGGCTAGAGTGCCAAGAATATCCGTCCACCTGTTCCCATTCGAGGGTCCGATGGTTTGCTGTCCGGGTCGGAGAAGTCTTCGCTTGTGCCTAGGAGATAGCCGCGGGGCTCTTCTACAGCGAGGCCCGGGTTCGCGGCGTAGACCCGCCAGGTGATGTCGGGCCCGGCGAACGTGAGGATCGCCGGCGGCTCATCGCCGTTGCAGAGGGTAAGAGGGTAACACGTATCTCCGGCGGGCCGAAGAATTTCGAGATCGAGCTTATCGACTGAAGGTGCTCGGATTCGTTGAAGAGGTCTATACCCGCCTGGAGGCGGTTCTCCGGCTCGGCCATACGCCACCGGAGCTCCTATTCTTGGTCGATCTCAGCCCGTAACTTCTCGATCGTGGCCCGGAGCTCAGCAGCTTCGTTTTCGCGCTCTTCGAGATCGTGCTGGAGTCTTTCTACCCTCCTCAGAGCGTCTTCAAGAGCGTCATCCTTACGGGAGAGGTGCTCCTGGAGCTCTCTTCTGTAGTCTTCCGCCTTGTTCTCCCTCTCCTCGAGCAGATCTTCGAGGCGCCTGGTCTCAGCTTCGCGGCGTTCGATCTCGCGTTCTAATCGCGCCACCCGACGATCCTGCCTTGCCCGTCGGCGCCGACGCTTGCGCTCCTCTTCTTCGAAAGCGCGCAACCTCTCTTTGATCTCCGCCCGCTCCTCCTCGAGATCTCCCACGCGTACCTGGCCCGCCTCCGCCTGCGCCCGCGCCTCGGCGGCCGCAAGCTTCGCCGTAGCGAGTTCATCGTACAGCTCCCGCGTGTGCCTGTCCTTGGCCTCCAATCGCCTTCGAAACTCCTCGAGCTCTGCCTCCTCCGCACCGGGCTCATTCCCCTCAACATCCGCCACCGCAGGAACTTCCTCGGTGGGACCTTCCGCCGTGGGGTCGTTCTCTGATGGTATGTCCACCTGTTCGCGACTACCTGGGTCGTTCGACTCCTGGATAACGCCCTCGTTCACCTCGTGCCGGTTCGGCTTCCCCATGCCCCTCTAATCCTCATCTGATCCGCTTCCGGATTCACCGTCAGACTTGCCTTTCGCTGCGTCCTCCTGGCTAGCACGGCGTTCCGCGCGGCGCTTCTCCCGTTCCTCCGGCGAGAGCCTTTTGCGTTCTCCGGTCCCCTCCACTTTCTCACCGCGCTCGGTGTCCCCCCCACTCTTGGGAAAGCCCGTGATCTCGGAGACCTTCGCCAGAACCTCCTCGGCCTTCGGCCTCTCCCCGATCCATGCCTGGACGACCTTGTGGTCGGGGTCCACAATGAACGTTGCCGGACGGGCATACTCCCCGTGCTCCTTATCCTTCTCCAGAAGACCATAGCTACGGGTGGCAACGCCCGCATAATCATAGAGGATGTAAGACTTTATACCAGTCTCGCGAACAAAGTCGCGCGCCGACGCAAACTCTCCCATACCTATGCCGACTATGGTAGCTTCGGCGAGATTAATCTCGTCTTCCTTCGCCGCCAGGTTCTTAAAGTAAGCTACGTCTTCCGCGGACCAGCCACCACTGTAGAAGACCACGACCACGGGACCACGCGCGGTCCTCATACTCAACCGGAGCTGTCCCCCTTGAGCGCTCGGCAGGTAGAATTCCGGGGCCTCAGCCCCGACCTCGGGAATCGGAAGGGCTTTTGTACGCGCCATAAGCGTCCTCCTTCAGCCTAGAACGGGTCGGTCTCAAGAATACTACAGTCTAGCCGTCGCTTTGACCCGTGCCTGAGCCCAGACTGCTTTCTGAACACCTACTGCCCTCAGTGTTCGGATGTCTGTGAGACCGGGTCAGTTCCAGTAATAAAACCTGCTGCGTAATATCATTAGCGAGCCGAGAATCGGGTAAGAGCCTAGCCACTAGCTATGACTCCAGAGGAGAGCAATGATAAGACCAATAAGAAAGGTTATAGGGAACGCCAACAAGCTTAAAGAAAACAAAGAGGTGCGTGCGATAGGGCGCGCAGCGTCCCGCGCCGCAGCGCGCGCTGCAAGGGAATTTGTGAAGGCATTACCGCAGGAATACGATAAGGAACGCAACCGATAAGCACGCTGTTTCTAGCATCGGAAGCGTTTGGGGCGCATTCGGCAGGGTAAAACCATGAGTGTCAAACCCTCATTTACGGGAAAGGAGGCATCACAATGGAAGGCGAACAACATCCTCATCCCAACCTCGTTAAGCTCAGCGACTCAGAGGACATCCGCCTCCAAGAGCCTTGGCAGGACATCCGCCAGCTCGACGTCTACGATACCAACGGCGAGCAAATAGGAAGCGTAGAGGAACTCTACGTAGACCGCCAAGAACATCTTCCGCGCTTTCTAGACGTAGCAGCCGGGGGCTTTCTAGGGATAGGCAAAAAGCACTTTCTTATCCCTGTTGAGGAAGTTAGCCGCGACGTAGGCGAAGAAGAGCGGGTGATGGTAAATCAGAGCAGAGACAAGGTGGTAGGCTCCCCGGAGTTCGATCCCGACGAAGTGCCCAAGGCTGACGTCCAGCGCGCTATCTATGCCTACTATGGCCATTCCTAACCTTTAGAGAGGGGCTAAGCAGTAGTTCGCTCTAGAGAAGAGCACAACTACAAAGGCGGCGTTAACCAACAAGGAGGCTGCATACTTGTGTGGGCTAATAGACTAAAAGAATCTATAGCGATGATGTCGATCGGCGACGGGATGTTAGCTCTCATCGCTCCCCGCAACCACGTAGCACTGTGGCTCTTAGGTCCCAAGAGGTTACGGAAGCTCACGCTTTGGTTTGCCGAGAATCCCACCTACACACGTATAGGAGGCATAGCAGAGATAGGCTTGGCCATATGGCTAGCTCTAAGACAGTATCAGCAGGAGGCTGCTCCTCAGCCGTGGTACCAACGCTGGTTCGCTCAATACCGCCTGCTGCCACGGTGGCTAGCTCCCCTAGTGCTCTTCTTAGCCATCGTACTCGCTGCTGGAGTCTTTAGACGCGCTGCTACCAGGGGTAAGACTCCTTCTGAAGAAGACCAAGCCCGTGAGGAGTTGGCAGTAGAAGATGCTGTTGTCGAAGAGAGTAGTAAAGCCATAAGGAGCATCATAAGGGAGTCTGTTGAGAGAAGCAGGCGTCAGCAGTAACAGCCGATAGGCCACGCCCGGCACTACCGCTACAGAGGCCTGGCTTCCACACCAAACCTCTAGTACATATCCTTATAAAGGAAGGCCGGAGACGCTCTCCCTACTCGGTACCGGTTCTTCTTAGCCGCGTTATTGCCCGCGGCTTCGCTTCGGCTTCCCCTTGCCGCGTTCTTGCCTGCGGCTCTGCTTCGACCCCCCCCTGGACAGGGGGCCTGCGCAAGACAGCCAAGGCCACCCAGCCCCCACCTACCAGTAGCAGCAGTGCCCCTAATACGGAGAACAATTCCGGGAGCGGCCCTGAGAGTAGAGGGGCGTGGACGGCCAAAAGAACCCCCGACCATCTGGGCAGCGTACCGGAACCCCATACGGCGAAGCCAAAGAGGATGAAGCCCGCTGAATAGAGCATGAAGGCCACGTAAAAGACACTTGCAGTCGGGTTATTGAAGATAGCGTTGGCTGTCTCTATAGTGTTTTGCTGGCCGTTCAGGTACGCCCCGCCGAGGGCCGGAATGGCATAGGTGCGAAGGCCATAAATCGAGAGTAACACGCCTATGCCCAAGATGCTTGAAACCATCGCACCTAGTGACCAATGTTCCCCGCGAATGTCGGACAGGTAGACCGTCAGGGAGAATACGCCCAAGGTTAGCAGCGTTAGGCCCAGTACGTAGCCCACAAATTGGCTCAAGAAGTAGCCGAGGGAATTGTAGGCTTGAGCAGCTTCCTCGGGGCTGACGTGCGCATCACGAAAGTCGAAAAAGGTGCTGCCGGCGATGGCCGCCCATGTAACTAGTAGCCCAGCAAGAGGCAAGGTCAACAAGCCAAGACGGACGGTGGGCATCAGCGAACCTCCTTGTTTGTTTCTCCGGACAGTACAAGCGTTGCGGCGTTAATGGTTATCCAAACGGGCGCGATGGTTGGCTTAGGGAATAGTTAGGACGTATGACTTCTGGTTGCATCTGAACGCAGCGTAAAACATCACGTTTGCCCAGCGTAGGGCCGATTGTCTGAACCACCATATGTTGGGGGTCTCGCTACCCAGACACCACGAGCATCTCGAGTGCCGACTCTACTTTGGGCAACGGGGGGTGCCAATGGCTTGTTCGGCAGCTTCGTTGCGTCTCCACAAGCCCTCACCCGCCTCTGTGAACCCCTCCTAGCCGCTCCCGTTCTCTAGCTTCTCTGTCTAGCTCTTCGGTTCTAGCTTCGTGTGCCAATGAGCCTGCTTTGCTTCGGCGTTGAACTGAGCCTTCTCTGTGTGTTCTAGACGGCTGTTCGAACACTTCAGCTTCTGCTTTAGGAGCGTAATGGAAGGTTGGCCCCGCGCTTCGTTCCCCCTCGCGCCTCCGAAGGTAAGACACCATTTCTCTCCGCTTCTTTTCCCACCTTCGGAAGCGAGATACAACAAATTGGAGGACTAGCATTCCAATCGCTGCGAGCAGTCCCGCCGCTATGGTTAAGTAGAGTCCTGCCATAGCCTCGGGGCTCATCTTCCGAACAACCTCCTAAAGAACCCTTTGTCGCTTTTCACCGCTAACTCCTTCCGTGGCGGTACTCAGGCATCGGCTCTGAGTGCCAACTCACCTCGACATACGTCTCGTCCGGCCGTCGCTCAACACCTCCCTTGAGCTATTCTTTGAGGCGATAAGCTCGGGGCCCTATCGTCGAAGCCCTCCGGGCGGCCTCGGGCAAACAAGCTCTTGGTCTACCACGGCTCCATCAAGATCTGAGATAGCGTGCCCACAGCAGTAAATAAGATGCTCAATTTGCTCTGACAGAGGAATGGCGGCTCTCCATCCATCGTGCCTTTCATCGTCTTGCTTAAGCAACGCGTCGTCCATTCGGTTGCTAAATTTCCTCCGTTTATCTCTGAGGACCTCGATACGCTCCTCGATCTCTTGCGCAAAACCCTTGCGACCTCCTGGCACTGGTCCATATTCCGCTGTAGGTCTGCGGCGATGGTCTTCAACTGTTCGGTCTCGGCGTCGAAGATACTCCCGAGGAGCTATATCACGCTTTGTGCAACGTCGGCGGCATAGTTGTTCTTGGTTTCAATGATTACTCCCTCGTGCTCGCCGCGAGCCCTCTACCTCTCTCTGGGTGTAAAAACTCTTATACCTAGGACGCGCTACATCTAGGGCACCCACACCCAGGTCCCCTACATGTAGATTACTACAGTATTATGAACGGTGGAATACTTCCTTGAAGGAAATTTAAGGAGGGAGGGCAAGGTGAGCCACCCAGTTCGGGCATCGCCTGCGCTAGTACGCAGAAGTAGGCTTGTGTACTAAATCCCCGGTTGTAGTATGGTTGCAGTAGTCACCCTGTTATAAGTCTCAGCTCTACTTCTTTCAACGATAAGCCCCCTGCAAAATGACATGTTCTCGAAATACTCGAAAGGGTAGCGAGTGTGGACCTGCGATCGTTCTACTCGTTGGTCTTACCCTGGCGGACACCTAAACACGTCGTTTCCCCTTCCAGATTTTGGAGACGAGTTGGAAGCCGTCGGCTCTGCGGTTAAATAATTACGACAGCACCTTCCCCGGGTGTAGAATACCTCGAGGATCGGGCTAACATGCGAAAGGAGAGTGCCACTTGGATCTCGTGACGATCTTTCGAATCTGCTTCGTCGTTGGGCTCGTGGCGGTTCCGCTTCTGTACTTGCTCCTTGGCAAAAAAGGCTCAGAGCGCAACGACGATCGGACGCGGAACGGTAACGAGCGTACGGAACGAGTGCGCCAGGGCGAGGAGTACGAGAGCTCGGCCGAAGCGACAAAGTGAGCCCCCAGGCCTCAAAAGGAAGCAGCGAACTAGGAGACCTAAAGACGCCGGTACGAGAGTACACACAAGCCTTAGGGGTAGTTCTCATCCTGGCTGGCGTTGCGGGATTGGTGCTTGGCGATCGATTACTGCTAGGCGTCCTGAGCATCACCATCCCGAAACACCTCGCCCACCTGCTCACGGGCGGCCTTCTCGTCTACCTCGGCTTCGGGCAAACTGACGAGGGTCTAGCCCGCACCGCGATCGTTGCTATGGGCGTCGTCTACCTTTTAGTTGGCATGCTCGGCTTCGCCTTTGCCGCCCTGCTTGGGCTGTCCTCCTACGGCGTAGAGGACAACACCATTCACCTGTTGGTTGGCATCGTGAGCCTCGCGGTCGCTTTTACCTCGGGGCGCGGCACTACCTCGAGGGCGTAAGTTCCCACCGACCGACGGTACACTGCGGGCCGTTCTCGCTAAGGTTTGCGAGGTACAATAGGGTTCAGGAAAGCGTAGCTTAGGTGGATAATGGCCCAGTTAACGGACAGCTTTGAGCGCAAGATGGACTACCTGCGCATCTCGGTGACGGATCGATGCAACTTCCGCTGCCAGTATTGTATGCCCGAGGATATCGAGTTTCAGGACAAGAGCCACATCCTCACCCTGGAGGAGATGCTTACTTTCGCCGAAGCCTGTCTGCAACTCGGCGTCACCAAGGTTCGCGTCACCGGTGGGGAGCCCCTGGTGCGTCGGGGCGTCGTCTGGTTCGTCGAACAACTCAAAAAGCTCGGCTTCTATGAAGTCACCATGACCACGAACGGCTTTCTACTCCAAGAGAACCTCGAGGGGCTCGTCGAGGCGGGACTCGACCGGATCAATATCTCTTTAGATACGCTCCAACCCGAGAAGTTCGCCTTCATAACACGCCGCAACCACTTCAGTAAGGTGTGGAACGCCGTTATGGCAGCGCTCGAGACCCCGCTCTCACCAGTCAAGATCAACGCCGTCGCGATGCGTGGAGTGAACGACGACGAGATCGTGGACATGGCGAAGCTTACTTTTAAGTACCCGATGCATGTCCGCTTCATCGAGCTTATGCCTCTCAACGGCGACACCGACGGCACTCGCTTCCGCTCGCTGTTCATTTCGGGCAAGGAGATCGTGGAGCGCGCAAGCAGCGAGCTCGGCGAGCTTGTAGAGGTAGCGCCTGACGATCCGGCCGCACCCGCGGACGAGTTCAGGTTCGAAGGAGCACCGGGTACTTTCGGCGTGATCACGCCCGTCTCCGAGCCGTTTTGTGCCCGGTGCTCGAGGCTCAGGCTGACGGCAGACGGCAAGATACACCCATGTCTGTTAACCGACCTCGATGTGCCGGTCAAGGATGCGATACGTTCTCTCGATCCTATTCCCGCGATCCACGAGGTCTTGTGGCGCGCCGCGCGCATAAAGCCGCCCGCCGGCCTCACGCTCCCTGAAGAATCACGCACCCGCACGATGAGCCAAATCGGCGGGTAGCCGCCCAAAGCAAAAGCGCTTCGGCCAAGTTAGAGAGCAAAGACGCTTCTCTCTTCTAGAGCGCCACACCGACGGCTGGCAAGCCGTCCGATAAACCATACGGCCAAAGCTGACAGCTGACGGTGAAAAGAAAACCTACAGCTAATCTGGCTCGATGGTAGCGATGAGGCCCTCTGCTCGAAGACTCTCCTTGTAGAGTTCTGCCAGCTCCTTATGACACTTCGTGACGATCGCTTTGCCTTTAGTGTGGGCCTCCAGCATGATAGAGACCGCTCGCCGCAGGTTCATCCTCGGTATAACCTTGCGAAGCGTGTTCACCACGTGCTCCATGGGGGTGTAATCGTCGTTGTGCAATATGACCTTATAGGGAGGCTCCGTGCTCATCTTGCTCCGCGTTTTCTCTCGCGGGGCAGTCTCCGTAGAAGACGCCTGAAGAAGCATTGCAGACGCATCGTGAACCATTGCCTCTGTGGGCATCTCCTCTCCTCCGATTCGTGGCTGCTGTTGTCCCCGGAAGGTTACCATAAGCGCGTTATCCCCCTCTTATTCTCTGCAAAAGCGCCTCAAGGGTTTGGCGGTTACGATCCTTTATCTCGGACGCGTTCTTACGAGGTGGGTAATCTTCGGGGTCGTCGCGCGTAGAGTACGGCAGCTCTACCGGGCTCTCTTCGCTCCACTTTTCGAGCCAGTCCTCGGGCATTCTATCGGGTAGCTCCTGGTCGGAGACGACGGCCCACAAAGCCGCCCACGCCCGCGGAACGACACGCCACCAGTCATAGCCGCCGCCGCCGGTGGCGACCCACTGGCCGTCACAAAGCTCGTGGGCGAGCTCGTGAACGCGTTGGGGTACATGCTCGTAGACGTGCGTCGTCACGTCGAGGTCTGCTAAGGGGTCGAGCGTGTGAGCGTCGCAGCCGTTCTGGGAGATGATCAAATCCGGTCCGAAAGAGCGTAAGACCTCCGGCACCACCGCTTCGAAGCACTCGATGAAGGAGTTATCCTGGGTATACGGCTCTAAGGGCATATTAACTGCGTACCCGTGGCCCTCCCTCTGGCCCCGTTCCTCTACGCCACCGGTCCCCGGGAAGAGGCGGAGCCCTGACTCGTGCATAGAAACGGTTAGAACGTCCGGATCATCATAGAACATCCACTGCACCCCATCGCCATGGTGAACGTCGGTGTCTACATAGGCTACTTTCAAGCCGGGATGCTCCTCCTTAAGGCGTGCTATGGCAACCCCGATGTCGTTGTAGACGCAGAAGCCGCTCGCCACCGAGTGCTGGGCGTGGTGGAGCCCCCCAGCGAGACACAGAGCGTGCTTAGCCTCACCGTTCATTACGAGCCGGCAGGCCTGAAGCGTCGCCCCGACCACGTGCGCCGTGGCTTCGTGCACGCCTTCGAAGATGGGGTTGTCCTGCGTACCGAGCCCGTATTTTCTGAGCTCTTGCAGGTCTTCTTCCTTGAGATTGTCCTCGCCCCGACCGGCCTTCTTGACACGGTTTATGTAGCTCGTGTAGTGCACGGTGGCCAGATCCCCGTCCGTAGCCGACTCGGGCTCGACGAACGGGTAATCTTCGAGGAGTCCAAAAGACTCACACAGCTCTACGGTCAAGCGCACCCTCAACGGGTTGAAGGGGTGGCCCTCGCCGAAAGAATAGGCCTCAAGCGCCGCGTCGTGGACAAACACGGCCTTCCCGCTCACGAGCCCCCTTGAGACCAAAACAAGGCAGGCTCCCCTTCGCTCGTATTCTGGCTCGTAGATCGTCCTCCAACTCGAATACTCCAGACCCGCGACGCGTTAGGCATCTAAACCCCAGCAGTTCAAACGGTGAAGCGCCAGGCGGTTGTCGGTCTACCCTGCGCTCCTCGTACCTTCCGTTCTGCCTTATGGTCGCGTTAGTATACGAAAGGCGCAAAGCCCGCGCACGAGAAGCCCTGTTGAGCGAAGCTGATATAAAGACCCTGTGACCTATCACCTTAACCAGTTTCTGGCTGACGAAGCGACGATGCTCGTTCGGGATAACTTTACCGGCGTCGAGGCGAACTGGTGGTGGGAACGACGCTTGGGTGGCGGCATCGCCGTCTGCCAGGAACTCGACCCAAGGGCCTTGACCCGCGAGATCTCCAAGAGAACCGGCCAAAAGCCCCGGGACGTCGAGCTTATCGCCAAAGAGGAGCTTGGTCTGGAGGATCTGGAACCCGTCGTACTGACCTTCGAGATAGCAGGCGATACCACCACTGCAGACGCCGCCCGGATGCTGACCGAACGCTCCGCTACCCCAGAAGGCCTCGCAGCTGGCCTTTATTCCCGGGTCGAAAAAGCCGTCCGCGCTGGTTAGATATTCGATCAGCAGCCCACTACTAGCCGTACTCACCTATTCGCGCTTTAAGAAGCGCCGATCTTTCCTCGTCTTCTTATTTCTCGCACTATGTGAACCCATCCCTCCGGCTCGGCGATACAATCTACGTCGTGAAAGGTGCAAGCCTCGTAGTCAACACGCAGTCGCGCACCGGGGAGAAGGCTTTCGAAAGAGCTTTGAAGCTCCTGTCCCGCCTAGGCGTCGCGGTTGGAGTAAGCTACGCTGTCAACGACCCGGCCCGCCTCGCAGAGACGGTCCGGGGGGCCATCTCGGAGGGTTACGATCCTATCATCCTCGGCGGCGGTGACGGCTCGGTCTCCTCCACCGTCGACTTCCTTGCACACCACCACGCTACTTTGGGCCTTCTTCCTCTAGGTACAGCCAACGACTTTGCCCGAACGCTTGAGATACCACCAAACCTCGAAGAAGCGTGTGAGACGATAGCCCGCGGTAAGGTGGTCGACGTGGATTTGGGCCTCGTGGGAGACAACTTTTATGTGAACGTGGCCTCGGTGGGCCTCAGCGTTGAAGTTACCCGCTCCCTCTCGCCCCGACTGAAAAAGTGTGTGGGTCCTCTGGCCTACCCGGTGGCTGCCCTCGCAGCCTTCTTCAAGCACAAGCCCTTTGCCGCCCACCTCCGTTTTCCCGATAAAGACTACGAGCCTGTAGAGTATGATAGGCTTCTGCAAGTCGCCATCGGCAATGGCCGGTTCTACGGTGGTGGGATGGTGATCGCTCCAGGTTCTGGTATCGACGATAGGTACCTCGACGTCTATGCTATAAGGTTGGGGCGCAGGCGTGATCTCGTCGGCATCGCCCGGTACCTAAGAAGCGGCGACTTCGTGAAATCGGAGGGCGTAGATCACTTCCGCACCCGACGAATCCAGCTCGAAACCGCGCCTGAGCTTCCCGTAAACTTGGACGGTGAACTCGTCGCCTACACACCCCAGGACTTCTCCGTTGCCTCCAACGCCCTACGCGTAATCGTCCCGGAAGCCTCCACCGCCGCCCATCGCGATGTAGTTCCGGACCGCTAGCAAACCGCTCCAACCACTGTCGAAAATGGAGCAAACAGAAAAGGTAGGGAGGTTTATTACCACCAAAAGCGGGTATAATGTCGGCGTTGTCACTGTACCTCGAGTAGGAGGGAAGAGTCCGATGGACAGAAAGGGTGACAACTAGCTGCAGAGGCCAAAGCGTCTCGTGGCACGGGCTAGTGATCCCCGGCTGAGAGCGGACCGGCTTCACTAGCCCGAATATCTTTTGCTCTAAAGCCTCCTATTAAACCGGCGCTCCCGGCAGTACCGTGGGTTATGGTACGCTCCGGTTCCTCCTCTCATGCCACCGCATTGAAGGCCTAGGCTTCTCCGCGACTCCTCCTGTTGGTTTCTCTTATGAGGTCTCTAAAAGCCTCCCCGGCGCTCCTTTGGGGTTCTTCACCGCTTCTTATTTCAGCTCCCCCCGTGCTTTTTCTCTCGGCCTCCTTCACGCTCCCCTGGTAGTAGAAGAATATGGAGTTGAGGAAATCCATGTACGCATTCGTTGACTCCTGGGTAAGTGTTCGAGCAGCGTCCCATTGCCGCTGCTGCTGACCGGCCAACTCCTGGGCTGTCTGCCTATTGCTCTCAGCCTCGTTATGGAGGTTGTTTATCACCCTAGTGAAGAAGTTCTGCGTCAGCTCGGTGTTGAGTTGCTGGGCCGAGATGGTGCGCTCGGTTACCGCCTGGTATGCATCCTTTACGGCGCTGGCAAACTGCTCGGCTGCCTCGTTTACCTTCTCCACCTGCTGATTATCCATTAGGCTCGTGCTCCTCTCTTCCGGCTCTTTTACAAAGAATTACTACCCCTCATAACAACCCTTTACACGCGACCCGCACAACCGGGTTCGGTCCCGTAGAGACCCTGGGCGTGTGCCGGCGCTCGTTTGACAAGCACTCTTATGCGGCCCGTAACCTTTAGCTACCAGCAGCGCCGGACCTTTGCGCACCGGTTCGGCCGCTACCGGGTCCCATAAGAGTATAAATCGAACCTTGAGCTCGTAGATGGTATAAGTTAAGTACGATTTCGCTACGGTTAGCGTGCAGCTCGGCTGCATATACAATGTTCGGATATCGGAGAAGCAAAGAATAGAGCTATTGATAACGGAACGGGTTTCGATGAATGACGAACGCAACGAAGAAATAGTACTCGTCAACGCGAACGACGAGCAGATCGGGTTCGAGACAAAGTTGAAAGCACACGAAAATGGAGGCAAGCTCCACCGGGCTTTCTCTATTTTCATATTCGATGACACGGGAAAAATGCTGCTGCAACGCAGGTCAAAGAAAAAGTACCACTTTAGCGGGCTTTGGACTAACGCCTGTTGCAGTCACCCTAAAAGCGGAGAGAAGCTCCAAGACGCTGCTCATGCGAGGCTGCGCCAAGAGTTCGGTTTCGATGCGAAATTGACGGAAATTTTCAGCTTCACCTACCGAGCCCCGGATCCTAATAGCGAGCTGACAGAATACGAATTCGACCACGTTTTTTACGGCAAGTTCAACGATGAACCACGCCCGGACCCTAACGAAATAGAGGATTGGAAGTGGGTCGAGCTCACGGAACTCCTGGCAAATTTGGAAAGTAGTCCCTGCGAGTACACGCCCTGGTTCAAGATCGCGTTCCACAAAGTTATCGAGAAGCTGCCGGTCTACGCGGCACCCCGGCCCGCTCAAACACGGCCAGAGAGGTAACTTAGAGCGAACTGCCCCCAGCTGGTATTATCGACAAAGGTGCCTGGTGCCCGTAGGGTATAGTGGGGAAAGGGGAAAGGAGAAATACGGACACCAGGTTAACTAATATATTCATAACACATATATATGTGTGTGTCAAACTTATTAGCTCTCGGGCGCTGCTACTTTCTTAGGGTTTGCCATCGCAGGCTCACTCTTGGCTCATGTTCGATATCAGCTGCACTACTCATCGTTTTGTCCTCGTCTTTTGTAGCGGTCTGTCCACGGTGGTAGAGCCGAAAGAAGGTGTCTATCACCTGCTGGTACTGCTCGAGCGACTCAGCCCAAAAGTCAAGGTATGCCTCCCCAGCTTCGGTGATCGAATACACCCTTCGGGCCGGTCCCCCCTTTGATGTCTCCCACTTTGAGACGCACAGGCCTTCCTTCTCCATGTGTCTCAAGG
>DASQSI010000154.1:0-5151 GCA_035642415.1 Rubrobacteraceae bacterium | reverse complement strand
CCTTAGCGAAATCTTCGGAAGGAAGAGAACCTTTATCGTGCTGGGGGTGGTCAACCTACTGGTCATCCCCTTTACCTACCTGCAGATGTCTAACTTGGGGGAGGGTTCCATAGGAGCGGTCTACTTGTCCGCCTTGGTGCTTGCGTTCTTCGGCAACGCGGCGTACGCACCAATACTAGTGTTCCTCAACGAGCGCTTCCCAACGGACATCCGGGCCAGCGGAACGGGCCTGGGCTGGAACATGGGTTTTGCGGTTGGTGGTATCATGCCTACCTTCGTCAGCCTCGCCAGCCCCACCCCGGCAGACATACCGTCGAGGGTGGTGATCTTTATGGGTGGCGCTATCCTGCTCTACCTGATTGGGGCCCTGCTCAACCCCGAAACAAAAGGGAAGCTCTCTTGGTAGGAGGTGTACCCCTGTGTTTGGCAAAGAGAACAGTAAGGTAAGGCTCGTGGACAAGAACGTGGTCATAACGGGCGGGGCCAAAGGTATTGGAGCAGTGTACGCAAGGGCCTTCGCCGCCGAGGGGGCCAACGTGGCCATAGCCGACCTCCAGGAGCGCGAAGGCGAGGCGCTGGCGGAAGAGATCAACGGCCAGAAAGGCTCGAAAGCGCTGTTCGTACACACCGACGTAACGGACGACAAAAGCGTATCCCAGATGGCTAAGCAGGCAGCCAGCGAGTTCGGCGGGATCGACGTTCTGGTCAACAACGCGGCTATATACTTCGACCTCGGAGTTAAGAAACCCTTCGATGAGATCTCGCTCGAAGAATGGGAGAAGGTGATGGCGGTGAACGTGCGAGGCATCTGGCAGTGCACCAAAGCGGTCTCACCCTACATGAAGCAACAAGGGTACGGCAAGGTCGTCAACATCTCCTCGGTCGTGGCGTATATTGGGGCGGCTGGTTTCGCTCATTACGTGGCCTCGAAAGCTGCCGTAATCGGCCTAACCCGAGCGCTGGCCAGGGAGCTCGGTTCCCACAACGTAACGGTCAACGCGGTTGCCCCGGGACTGGTTTCCAACGAGGCCACGAGACAGATCAACGTCGAAGACTATATCGAGCAAGCAGCGAATACGAGGTCCCTCCAACGCGCCATGGCCCCCGAGGATCTCGTCGGAACCGTGCTCTTCCTCTCCTCCCCGGAGAGCGATTTCATCAGCGGGCAGACCTTTGTCGTCGACGGGGGAGCCGTGATGAACTAGCTAGTGTATGTTCGGGGGTTGAGGTCCTTCGCCCGGGGCTCCCTGCTCCAGCCATGATCGCACTTGCGTCCAGTACTTAACGAAGGCTTCGTGTCCCTGTTCTGCTGCAGGCTCGAAGTAGAGACGTAGCGCCCATGGCGGTTCGCGCGAAGGACGCAGCGAGACTATGTCGCCCTCGATAACCGCTAGCGGCCCAGCTTCCCGCATGATCGCCGGCTGCAAGGCTACGCGGAGGGGACCGAGGTCAGTTAGGACGAGTAACGTGCAGCTGCCCCCGAGTTGCTTGGCTGCCGAGTTGCTTGCGAAAACGGCTAATCGCACCGTGTCGTTGTCCACAACGACATCACCTGTAGAAAGCGGGGTAATGGTTGGTGGCGGGCCTGCGGTGGCGAGCACGATCGACGCTCCGCCAGCGGTGGTGGGCAGGGGATCGAGCGCGGCTAGGAGAGCATTGCGTAACTCGTCAGGGGAGCCCGCCTTATTACTAACTTCCTTGCTCGATGGCTCGTCAGTGTTGCTCACAACGGCGTCCTTGTTCTTCTTCCGGAAGGATGTAAACCTTACTGAGTTTGTGGCATCTGTGCAAGGGTTAACAGTAGTAAGGAGTCGGCTCGTCCAGGTCGTAGCTAGCGTCTCTGAGAGCATGGCGCTGCCCGAGCAGATCCCTGCCCCGGTCCGGATCACCTCGAGCTAGCCGAGTTGCTCGTGCTCCTCACCAACCAGCTCCGCTATGCAGGGGGACTTTCATAGCAGCGAAGCGGACCTATCGGCGGAATAGCGTGTCTACTGTCCCGTCCCTCGACTACAGAAGTCGCCAGGGAGCAGCCTAAGCAGCAACAGCAGGAAAAGCCCAAGTAGGCCGTTCGAGCAGCTGGGCCGCACGGCATGCGCTAAAAGCGGGGGTGGAGCGCCTACACCAGCAGGGCTCCGGCCCTCTCTTCTTTTGCCCATAGCCTCGGTCGGCTACCTATGGACCCTTCATCGAGCGCAGGGCCTGCCGTGTTGGACCGAGGCTATCGCTAGAGAAAAGGGGCCCTTCGGGGACCCTTGCTACAGGGTTATCCGCACTCTGTATGTTCATTCGGTGTTCTTTATGTAGGCGGTTACCACTCCTCAGCTAGCGTCGCCAGACCATACTCGGTGATTCTGAATGTCATGGGCACGTCGCCAACGGTCACGGGCTCGTCCTCAACGGGGCCTTGGTCTTCCACCAATGCCCCCTCACCAATAAGGTAATTCAGAGCTGCGATGTACTCTGGTCCTGTCCCCCAACCCATACGCTCGGCCTCTACATGTGGCCTCACTGTCACATCTGTGCGGCCCTTAGCCTGGTTATCGTTGAGCGCGCGCAGGAGCTTCATTGCGGTCCTCCTCGCGTCTATTAGATCTGCCATATTCTTCTCGCATCTCTTCTGGTACTGGAGGTCTATCTCAGTAGAGGGACTGTCGTTGCCTCTAGGTCTTGCCCACTCCCATATGCAGAAGAGCTATTCTAATGGTTCCCTTTCCAAGGCTGCCCAGGATGATCGTGTGCGTACTTATAAGCCGTATAGGCTGAGACTACGTGACAGACCCAGCCGAGCAAGCCACCCGTGCCGATCCATAGCCCGGGGGTGATGATCAGCCACAGGATACCGGCCAGGAAGCGACCATTGTAGAACTGCCCCAGCCCAGGGATGATTGCGCTTAGAACTGCAGCTACTCCAGGGACACGCATCGTTTGGCTTTACCTCCTCTCCTTCAGGTCACCACTGCTCGCAATATTTTAATCCCCCCGCCTAGAGGACAGGCCCTTCTCGGGCTTGGAACGGGGTTGGGGGTTCTCTGGTCAGATGGGACGGTGGCATTCACGCTTCCACCCCTATAAGATGCGTTAAGGAGGCTGGTGCGGCCGGTCCCTCACACCCTGCTCCCTTGCCTGTTCCCCAAGCCTAAAAGTTCTCTTTGGGGTCCAGTTCCACAGAGGGGAGGCAGAGCCTCAATCTATGATCTCTGCGTCCTCTATGGTGTCGTTGTTTAGCAGGCTACGAGAGTCAAAGAAGTCGCTAACATCGGTTGGTAATGTACCCGCACGGTGTGCTGCCACAACCTCCCCTATAACATCCAGATCCTTATACAGCTCGTAACCAGGATCCGAGACGCTGATCTTTTGAAGAGCAAGTCGTATACCCATAGCTCCGCGGGGGTTAGGTGGCTCAAATCAAGAGCGGTAGGTAGGTCGGTAGCGCACGGAGGTTTAGGGTTACTCGCTTCGGCCCTCCCTTAGAAGGCCTTTACACCTATCTCGGTCGTGCCACTGCCTCTTCTCGGCAAGGGTCTTTGGGCATGACGGTCTGGCAAAGACGCTCAAAGTAGAAGCATGACGATCTAGGGCTGGCCGATGACCAAAGAGGTTTGGCTAACGTCGACGTGCGGCCGGCTCGAGCGCCGGGTTCTCCCAGCCTGCGTCCGCCGGGTTGACGTTCGTCCCCGGCATCACGATCTCGTCAACGCGGTCTAGCAGCGCCTCCTCCAGTACGATCTCGGTGGCGCCGAGCTGAGATTCGAGCTGCTCCATGGTGCGCGGGCCGATGATGGCCGCTGTCACCGCTGGGTGGTTGATCACGAAGGCCAACGCGAGGTGAATGAGTGATATCCCTGCCTCCTCGGCCAGCTCCGCGAGGGCGTCGGCTGCCTCCAGCTTGCATTGGTTGCCCGGCAGCGAGAGATCGTAGCGGGCCGGCAGCATCCTGGCGCGTGTCGAGGACGGCGTATCCGTACCCTTACGCCACCTGCCCGACAGCCAACCTCCAGCGAGGGGACTCCAAGGGATAACCCCCATGCCATAGCGCTGGCAGGTGGGTAGTACGTCGGCTTCGACCCCACGTACCAACAGCGAGTAGGGCGGCTGCTCACAGACGAAGCGGTTCAGGTTGCGCTCGCGGGCACTCCACTGTGCCTCAACAATTTGCGACGCCGGGAAAGTCGAGGAGCCGATGTAGCGCACCTTGCCCTGGGTGACGACGTCGTCCAAAGCACCAAGCGTCTCCTCGATGTCGGTGTCCGGCGAGGGACGATGGATCTGGTACAAGTCGATCCAGTCTGTCTGTAGGCGCTTGAGCGAAGCCTCGACCTCCCTGATTATCCAACGGCGCGAGTTACCCCGCTGGTTGGGATCGTCTCCCATAGGACCGTGGACCTTCGTTGCGAGTATCACCTCCTCGCGGCGACCATTGGCTAGCGCCTTCCCGACGATCTCCTCAGACTCGCCACGTGAGTAGATGTCAGCGGTGTCGATGAAATTGATCCCTGCATCGAGGGCCCGCTGGATGATCCGGACGCTATCATCGTGGTCTGGGTTGCCCCAATTACCAAACATCATTGCTCCAAGACACAAGGGGCTTACGCGAACGCCGGTTCTACCAAGAGTACGGTACTTCATTTCAATCTAGACCCTTTCGATTGTCCAGCACCAAGTATGAGGCGTAAACCTTTCTACCGAGCAAGGCCTCGAGGCCTATATTCAGGAGCGTGTGTTACTGTCTCACAATAGTGGTGGCTCTTCATTCCCTCCAAGGTGCTATTCCATAACCTACTTCTCATTCTCCATATGTTACTCGTCCGGCATTAATTCAACCTCGCGATACCCATTTTGGGAACCATTGAGCGCCGCCTCTGCAAGCCTGGTGCCCGCGACCATGTTCTTCATCTTCTCTAAAGAGACCTCCCAGGTGCGGGTCCTCAAGCCGCAGTCGGTGTTGACCTCTATGCGCTCCGGGCCCAAAACCTCTGATGCATATAAGATACGGTCGCGCACCAGCTCTGGTGGCTCGATAAAGTCCGTGTGGATGTCTATCACCCCGAGCCCGATCTTCCCGCTCCAAGCGCTCTGACGGAACATCGGCAGAACGTCGTAGCCGGGACGGTCCTCTGCTTTCCTGCCGAGCTCCAAAGAGTCGCGGTTCGA
>DASQSI010000153.1:0-21027 GCA_035642415.1 Rubrobacteraceae bacterium | reverse complement strand
GGTGCGCGACTTCATGCAAAGGTCCAACCCCTGGGCCTTGCGCGCCATCTCCGAGCGCCTCCTCGAAGCCGGCGACCGCGGCCTCTGGGCCGACCCGGACCCCGAAGACCTCGACGGGCTCAAGCAAGCCTACCTGGAGGCTGAAGGCCTTCTGGAGGAGCGCGCGTGAGGAGTAGCGCGTACCAGTACCCCTTCTCCGCGCTGGTAGGCCAGGAGGACCTCAAGCTCGCCCTGCTCCTGAACGCCGTCTCCCCGGAGGTCGGGGGCGTCCTGGTGCGGGGCGAGAAGGGCACCGCCAAATCCACCGCCGTGCGTGCCCTCGCGACGCTCTTGCCCCCCATAAAGGTCGTCACCGGCTGCCCCTACTCCTGCGATCCCGCGTCTCCGAACCCCGACTGTCCTGCTGGGCCGCACCCTGAAGATGCACCCGCCGAGGAGCGACCTGTACGTCTCGTGGAGCTGCCGGTGGGGGCGAGCACGGACCGGCTCGCGGGAACCCTGGACATCGAGAAGGCACTCGCCGAGGGCAGGAAGGCGTTCGAGCCGGGCCTCTTGGCGGCGGCCCACCGGGGCATCCTGTACGTCGACGAGGTGAACCTCCTCTCCGATCACCTCGTAGACCTCCTCCTCGACGTGGCCGCCATGAGCGTGAACCACGTCGAGCGCGAGGGCGTCAGCGTCCGGCATCCCTCGAAGTTCATCCTGGTGGGCACCATGAACCCGGAAGAAGGCGAGCTTAGGCCCCAGCTTCTGGACAGGTTCGGTATCACCGTCGAGGTCGCCGGCAGCCCCGACCCCTCCCAAAGAGCCGAAGTGGTGCGCCGCCGCCTCCATCATGAGGCCGATCCTGGAGACTTCGGGAGGAAGTGGTCCGCTGCCGATAACGAGCTCGCCCGGCATATCGAAGCCGCGCGACAGAGACTTCCCGAGGCCCGCATCCCCGAAGACATCCTCTACAAGATAGCCGCCCTGTGCGCGGAGCTCGGGGTGGACGGCCTGCGTGGTGACATCGTTACTGCAAAAGCCGCCCTGGCCCTGGCCGCCTGGCATGCACGGGACGAGGTCGCCGTGGACGACGTTCGCCGGGCTGCCCTCCTGGCGCTCTCGCACCGCCGCCGGCGTGGCCCCTTCGAGCAACCGGGCATAGACCTCGAAGAGCTTGCGAAAGCCCTCTCGAACGATTCCAACCCCGACCCCCCGGACGGCCCGAATGGTGGAGCCTCACCTCCGGAGAGCAAGCACACTTCCGAGTCAGAGCCACAGCGCCCTCCCGAAGAGACCTCCGAGGCGCGACCGGGTGTTGGGGAGAGGAATTACGGCTCTACGGAGCCGTTCAGACCGGTCCGTCTGGAGATCCCGCAGAAAAGTTGGGGCGGTCCTTTGGGACGCCGCAGCCGTACCACCGGCGGCCTGCTCGGCCATCCCGTCGGCGACCGTGAGCCCGTAGGACCCGCGAGAGACGTGGCGCTCGCGGCGACCATCCGGGCCGCCGCCGCCCGCCAGAAGGAGCGGGGCCGGAACCGCTCGGGCATTCTGGTGCGCCAACAAGATCTGCGGGAGAAAGTTCGGGAGGGCCGGGAGGGAAATTTGATCCTCTTTGTCGTAGACGCGAGCGGCTCGATGGCCGCCCGCCGCCGCATGGGCGCCGTGAAGGGCGCCGTCCTCTCTCTCCTCGCCGACGCCTACCAGCGGCGGGACAAGGTCGGCCTTATCTCCTTCCGTGGCGAAGGCGCGCAGGTGCTCCTTCCCCCGACCGCCAGCGTGGAGCTCGCCGCGCCTCGCCTCGAAGAGCTGCCGACCGGGGGCCGCACCCCCCTTGCAGCGGGGCTGGAGAAGGCGGCGGAGGTCCTCGCCCGCGAGCGTCTGCGCGACGCCGAGCGCCGCACCCTGCTGGTGCTCCTCACCGATGGGCGGATCACGGCGGGGCCGGGCCCGCACCGCGCGGCGGCGAGGTTGCGGGATATGGGGATCGCATCGGTCGTTGTGGACACCGAGGAGGGCTATGTGAGGCTGGCGATGGCGGGGGAGATCGCCTCCTCTCTAGGCGCGCAGTGTTTGCGCTTGGAGGCTCTCAGGACGGATCCCCTGGTACAACTGGTGCAGAGGAGGCGCGTGGCGTGAGTGAGACGCAAGGCGGTACACGGCGAGAGCAGCGAGAGGAACGGCTGCGACGCCGCTCGCGGCGGGAGCGACCGCTTCTGATCGTAAACACCGGGCACGGCAAGGGGAAGTCCACGGCATCGTTCGGGATCATGCTCCGCGGCTGGGCGCGCGGCTACAAGATAGGCGTCTATCAGTTCGTCAAGTCGGGCAAGTGGAGGGTCGGGGAGCACGAGGCCGCCCTCGCCCTGGGCAACATAGACTGGTTCAAGATGGGCGACGGCTGGACCTGGACCTCGAAGGACCTCGTAGAGAGCGCGGACAAAGCCAGGGAGGGCTGGGAGGAGGTCAAGCGACGCCTCGCCGACGAGACCTACGACATGCTCCTCCTCGACGAGTTCACCTACCCGATGAAGTTCGGCTGGGTAAACACCAAGGAGGTGGTCGAGGTCCTCAAAAACAGGCCTGGCTTCCAGCACGTCATCATCACCGGTCGCGACGCCCCCGAGGAGCTCGTCGAGATCGCAGACCTCGTCAGCGAGGTGAACAAGGTGAAGCATCCCTTCGACGAGGGCTACCGGGGCCAGAAGGGCATCGAGTGGTAGGAACTCCTCGCATCGTCGTCGCGGGCACCCACTCCGGCGCAGGAAAGACCACCGTCGCTTCGGGCCTCATGGCGGCCCTTCGCATGAAGCGCCTCAAAGTCGCCCCCTTCAAGGTCGGCCCGGACTTCATAGATCCTTCCTACCACGCGCTCGCCACCGGGCGGCCCGGCCGCAACCTCGACGTCTTCCTCTCCGGCCCGGACCTCATAGGCCCGCTCCTCGCCCACGGCGCCCGTGGAGCCGACGTCGCTATCGTGGAAGGCGTAATGGGTCTCTTCGACGGCAAGAGCGGGGGCGGGGAGTTCGCCTCAACCGCCCACGTCGCCAAGCTCTTGGACGCGCCGGTCCTCCTCGTCGTGGACGCGGGCGCGATGGCCCGCTCCGCGGCGGCCATCGTGCACGGATACGCGACATTCGATCCCGAACTCAGGCTTGCGGGTGTGATCCTGAACCGCGTCGGCTCACCAACCCATGAGACGATGCTCCGCGAGGCCATAGAACCTTTGGGCGTGCCCATCGTCGGCGCCCTCCGCCGCGACGACGCCCTTTCCGCCCCCGACCGGCACCTGGGCCTCGTCCCCGTCGCCGAACGCCGCAACGAGACCCGAAGGACGCTGAATGTTGTGGCGCAGAGGATCTCCACCTCCTGCGACCTCGAAGGGATCTTACGCCTAGCCGCCGCCTCCGCCGGACCGCTCCACGAGAAGCCCTGGGTCCCTCATATCCCCGACCCGGAGCCCTCGGCGACCCGCGTCGCGGTCGCGGGCGGCCCCGCCTTCAGCTTCGTCTACGAGGAGAACCTGGAGCTCCTGCGTGGCGCCGGAGGCGAAATCTCCTTCTTCGATCCTACCTCCGACGAGACCCTCCCGGAAGGCGCGGAAGCCCTCTACCTCGGCGGCGGCTTTCCCGAGACCTACGCCGAAGCCCTCTCGGAGAACGAGCCCCTGCGGAAGGAGGTCCGCAAGTTCGCCGGGAGCGGACGTCCCGTAGCCGCCGAGTGCGGTGGCCTCTTGTACCTCTGCCGGGAGCTGGATGGACGAGAGATGTGCGGCGTCCTCGCTGCCGAGGCTCGCATGACGGATCGGCTCTCTCTGGGTTACCGGAAAGCCCGGGCGCTCGCTAGCTCGCCGCTATTGGATCGCGACGCGTGCATCCGCGGCCACGAGTTCCACTACTCGACCGTCGAGCCGCAGGCCGGGGCCTTGCCTTACGCCTCACCTGCCTGGGAGCTCTCAGAACGTGGGGAGGAGGGGTTTGTCACGGGCGGGGTGCACGCGAGCTACCTGCACACCCACTGGGCGGCTACCCCGGAGGTGCCGCGCCGCTTCTTAAGAAACGCCGCGTGGAACCCCGCCCGTATCGCAGGAGTGCGGGCGTGATGAGCGGAACGCTCATCGGGGTCGGGGTGGGACCGGGAGACCCGGAGTTACTGACGCTTAAAGGGCTCCGCGTCCTGCGGGAGGCCGACGAAGTCTTCGTGCCGGTGGGGGACACGGGGGAGGTCGGCCGGGCGGAGGCCGTGGTACGTACCCACCTGGAACCCGGGCGCATCAAACGTCTCCACTTCGCTCTCTCTAACGATCCGAGAGAGCGTGCCGAGAGCTGGAATAGGACGGCCCGAGAGGCCGCCGAACCGCTCCGCCGGGGCAAAACCTGCGCCTTCGCCACCATCGGAGACCCGAACCTCTACTCCACCTTCACCTACTTGTGTAGAACCATCGCGAAAGAGATTGTATCCGAAGTTAAGATTAAGACTATACCGGGGATCGCAGCCATGCAAGATCTGGCGTCGAGGAGCGGCAGGGTGCTCGTCGTGGGGGATGAACGGTTGGCTCTATTGCCCTTTACTGCGGGGAAAACTGCGCTTCGCAGCGCGCTGGACGGCTTCGAGACCGTTGTGTGCTACAAGGGCGGGGGACGCCTGGGAGAGGTCCTGGAGGTCGCCGTTGAAGCTGGGCGTATCCAGGATGCAATCTATGGTTCACGTTTAGGCATGCAAGGCGAAGAGATCGTGCCCGCGTCGGAGATGCTCGGGCGGGAGGGGACCTATCTCTCCACGGTCGTATTCACGAAGGATGAGGCCGTACGTTGAGCAAGGTTTGGTTCATTGGGGCGGGGCCTGGGGCCCCGGATCTCCTGACGATAAGGGGCGCGAAGCTCATCGCCGAAGCAGACGTGCTCATCTGGGCGCGGAGCCTCGTGCACGAGGGCGTGCTCGAGCACGCGCGACCCGAAGCCAAGATCGTCGAGTCCACCACCATCCCGCTCGAAGGCGTGCGCGAGCTCTACGAGCGGGCCGCGCGGGAAGACCTCCAGGTAGCCCGCGTCCACTCCGGCGACCCCAGCCTTTGGGGCGCCGTCCAGGAGCAGATAGAGCTCTGCGAGGAGTTGGGGCTCGAGTGGGAGATAGTCCCCGGAGTTTCGTCGCTGGGCGCCGCCGCCGCGGCCATCGGGCGCGAGCTCACCGTGCCGGAGGTCTCGCAGTCCGTAGTCCTCACGCGCCGCGCTAGCCGCACCCCGATGCCGAATAACGAGAGCATAAGAGCCTTCGCCACCCACGGCACCACGATGGCGGTCTTCCTCTCCGCCGCCCGTCCCCGCCTGTTGCAGGAGGAGCTCATAGAAGGCGGCTACGCCCCGGAGACCCCGTGCGCGGTCGTCTACAAGGCGAGCTGGCCGGACGAGCAGGTCGTAGAGTGCCCTTTGGGCGAGCTCGCCGACCGTGTACGCGAGGCCGGCTTCACGCGGCAGGCGCTCGTCCTCGTGGGACCAGGCCTTAGGAAGGGCGGGACGCGCTCGCACCTGTACAGCCCCAGTTTCTCCCATATGTTCCGCAAAGCGCGAAGGGATGTCTGAGAAGCCATGCCGTCTCCTCGAAAGATCCACGAACCCTCCATGCCCCCGAGCATGCAGAGGGCCAGGGGCGAAAAGCTCAGGACCGGCTGGACCACCGGGAGTTGCGCCGCCGCCGCCGCGAAAGCCGCCGCGAAGGCGCTCCTCACCGGCGAGCCGCAACAGGAGGTGGACATAAAGCTCCCCCGCAAGGGCGAGCAGAGGCGCGTTCGTTTCGCCGTCGAGCGGTGCGAGGTGGGGACCAGCTGGGCCGAGGCCGTCGTCGTAAAGGATGCCGGCGACGACCCGGACGTGACCCACGGGGCACACCTCACCGCCCGGGTCTCCTGGCGCGAGGAGCCCGGCATCGAGATCGACCGCGGCGAGGGAGTAGGGGTCGTCACCAAGCCGGGCCTGGGACTCCCCGTCGGTGGCCCTGCGATAAACGACGTTCCCCGCCGTATGATCTCTTACTCCGTAGAAGAGGTCCTGAACCCCGAAGAGCGCGGCGTCCGCGTCCTCATCAGCGTCCCCGGCGCCGAGAGAATGGCCGAGAAAACTACCAACCCCCGCCTGGGGATAGTAGGCGGCATCTCCATCCTCGGCACCACCGGCATCGTCCGCCCGTTCTCGACCGCTTCCTGGCGGGCCAGCGTCGGCCAAGCCATAAACGTCATGGGCGCCCGGGGCAACGACACCCTCGTCCTCTCGACCGGTGGCCTCACCGAGAAGGCTGCCATGCGCCTCCTCCCCAACCTCGAAGAGGTGTGCTTCGTAGAGGTCGGGGACTTCACCGGATACGCTCTCAAACAGGCCGTCAGAAACGGGCTTGCGCGCGTCTTCTTCGTCGGGATGGTCGGCAAGCTCACCAAGCTCGCCGCCGGCGTCATGATGACCCACTGGACCCGCTCGAAGGTGAACAACGACCTACTCGCCGACGTCACCGCGCAGGCGGAGGGCGCCCCCGAGCTCCTCAGGAAAGTAAGGAACGCCAACACCGCCCGTCATGCCTACGAGCTCTGGCGGGCGGCGAAGCTAGAGGAGGCACCGCATTTGCTGTGTGCGCTGGCGGCTGAAAACCTCAGGGAGTTCGCCGGGGGGGAGCTCGAGGCACACGTCATCATGGTCGACTTCGACACCCTGGACCCCGTCGGCGCCAGCCCAGGAGCCCTCCAGCTCACCACCTGGATGGCCGGATGACGCGTGTCGCTGTGATCGGGGTGGACGGAAAGCCTCTCAGCGTAGAGGCCGAGGGGCTGCTGAAGCGCGCCACCCTGATCGCCGGCGGCGAACGCCACCTGGAAGCGCTCGGTGTCGAGCCCGAACGTACCGTCGTCCTCAGAGGCGACCTCTCAGAGGCGGTCTCGCGCATAGAGCGAGCGAAAGGACCGGCAGTCGTGCTCGCCTCCGGGGATCCTGGCTTCTTCGGCATCGTGCGCCTC
Source organism: Rubrobacteraceae bacterium (assembly GCA_035642415.1). Lineage (GTDB taxonomy): Bacteria > Actinomycetota > Rubrobacteria > Rubrobacterales > Rubrobacteraceae > Rubrobacter_F. The sequence goes on along the minus strand of DASQSI010000153.1, from coordinate 14,048 downwards.
CTCGGGGAGCGGTTCGGGCCGGAGAGCCTGCGCGTGCTCCCCGCCCTTTCCTCCGTCGCCCGTGCCTTCGCCCTGGCCGGCCTACCCTGGGACGACGCTGTGACCGTGAGTGCCCACGGTCGCGACCCCAGCCGCGCCCCGAACGTCTGCCGGGCTCATCCCAAGGTCGCGGTCCTGACCTCGCCCCTTTTCGGCCCCGCCGAGCTAGCGGGCGCTCTGGAGAGCCTGGGCCGGACCTTCCTCGTCGCCGAGAAGCTCGGGGAGCCCGAAGAGAGGGTGTACCAAGGCGGTGCGGAAGAGGTGGCAACGATGAGGTGGGAGGACCCCAACATCGTCCTGGTCTACGACGCGGCGCGGGCGGTGGGGCAGAAGAGGTGGACTACGGCCGCCACATCGCTGGGCGGTTGGGCATTGCCTGAAGGGGTGTTCGAGCACCGCTCCGCCATGATCTCCAAAGCCGAAACCCGCGCCCTCGTCCTCGCTCGGCTCGGCCCTGGTTTCGGAGACCTCGTCTGGGACGTGGGCGCCGGGAGCGGCTCGGTCGCCGTGGAGTGTGCCCGCTTCGGGGCCGCTGCGATCGCCGTCGAGCGTGACGGGGAGGGCTGCGACCGCATCCGCCAGAACGCCGCCCGCCATGGCGTCTACGTCCAGGTCGTCGAGGGCGAGGCCCCCGGTGCTCTGCGAGATCTACCTGAGCCCGATGCCACCTTCATCGGCGGGACGGGAGCGAGCTTCGAGGAGATTGTCAAGCTCGCCGCCGTCCGGGCCCGCCGCTGCGTCGTCTTGGCCCTCGTGACCCTGGAGCGGGTGGTTCCGGCGGCAGAGATCCTGGAGAGCTGTGGCCTTATAACCGAGACCACGTTCCTGCAAGCCTCCCGCATGAAAGGTGCAGGTCCCTTGCACCGCCTCGCCGCCGAAACCCCGGTCTTCGTCGTCTGTGGGCGGCGCTCGCAGCTCGGTCCGGGGCGGCCGTGATCGGGCTCGTCGCCGCCACCGCCAACGCTCGCCGGATGGCCGCTCACCTCGCTGGAAGCTGGGAAGACACCCGCCTCTACGATGGGAAGCCCAAAGAAGCGCTCTCCTCGGCTTGGAAAGAGTGCAACCGTATAGTCCTCTTCTTAGCCACCGGTGCCGCCGTCCGCCTCGTGGCCCCGCTCCTTGAGGACAAACGCCGCGACCCCGGCGTGGTTTGCGTGGACGATGCCGGCAGGTTCGCCGTCGCCCTCACCGGGGGGCACGCGGGCGGCGCAAACGAGCTTGCCGGGCGGGTAGCGGACGCTTTGGGCTCTATGTCCGTTATCACCACCGCAAGCGACTCTCTAGGCGTGCCGGCGCTGGACTCCCTTGGCGAGAGGTTCGGGTTCGGGATCGAAGAGGGCTCCGACCTGGCGGCGGTCGGGGCGGCGCTCGTCTCCGGGGAGACCGTCCGGCTCCTCTCGGAGCGCCGCTGGCCGCTTGGACCGTTGCCGCAGAACGTGGTCCCATCGGAGCCGTCGGTGCCTTTAGAGGAAGCCGAACCGCCTCTGATCTTGATCTCCGACAGGCTCTTCCCGGACCTGCCACATCCATCGATCGTGTACCGTCCCCCGTCGCTCGTCGTCGGCGTCGGTTGCAGCCGCGGGGCTGGCGCCGCGGAGATCCTCGGCCTGCTCGACTCCTCCCTTCGCGAAGCCCGACTTTCGCCCAAGAGCGTCGCGAGCTTGGTGAGCATCGACGTAAAGTCCGGCGAGCCGGGCCTGCTCGGGGCGGCGGAAGAGCTCGGCGTGCCGCTCTCCTTCCACACCGCCGGGGAGCTGGCGGCCGTCGAGGTCCCGAACCCCTCGACGGCGGTAGCTGGGGCGGTCGGTACACCTAGCGTCGCCGAAGCCGCCGTGCTCGTCTCCGGCGCACGGCTTCTTTTGGAGAAGCGGAAGTCGCCGAGCGCCACCGTCGCAATCGGACGTCTCCCGGTGCGGGGACGCCTCGCCTTGGTCAGCCTCGGTCCGGGCGACGACGCCCTTATACCGCCCCTCGCCCGCGACGCGCTTGCCGCCTCTGAGCTCGTCGTGGGGCTCGACCAGTACATCGAGAGGGTCCGGCACCTCTTCAAGCCAGGAACCCGCATACTCGCGCTGCCTTTGGGAGATGAGATCCCACGCGCCAGAGAAGCCCTGGCTGAAGCGTGCGCGGGCGCTAGCGTCGCCCTCGTGAGCGGCGGCGACGTCGGCGTATACGCGATGGCCTCGCCCGCGCTAGAGCTGGCCGGAGAGGACGTCGACGTGGCCGTCGTCCCCGGCGTCACCGCGGCCCAGGCGGCCGCCTCGTTGCTCGGCTCGCCTTTAGGACACGATCACTGTTCGATCAGCCTCTCCGACCTCCTCACCCCCTGGGAGGTCATACAGAGTAGGGTGCGGGCCGCGGCCATGGGAGACTTCGTGGTCTCGCTGTACAACCCGCGCTCCAAGGGCCGCGACTGGCAGCTCGGCAAGGTGCGGGAGGTCCTACTAGAGCATCGCACCCCCGACACCCCGGTCGGCATCGTCAGGGACGCCTATCGTCCCACCCAGGAGGTCGCCGTGACGGACCTGGTCTCTCTACGCCCGGAAGACGTGGACATGCTGACCGTGGTCGTGATCGGCAGCTCCCAGACCAGGCTCGTCGCCGGTCGGATCGTTACGCCCCGCGGGTACCCTGAAGATTCGGGATGAGAAGCACCTTCTTCGTGACGGACGCGTGCGCGGGCTGTGGCGCCTGCATAAAGACCTGCCCGGAGAAGGCGATACAGCCCGCCCCCAGAGACTATCCTTTTCCGCTCCTGGTCCTCGAAGACCACTGCTCTGGGTGTGCGGAGTGCGCCGAGGTCTGTCCCGTCTCGGCCTGTATCGAGCTTCTGCTGGAGGAAGAGTGAGGCGCGCTCACCCTATAGAGACCGAGAGCTACCGTATCCTGCACGAGTTAGTGGACCTCTCGCGCTTCGGGCCCTTGGGAAGGGTTGTCGCCGGGCGTGTGATCCACGCTTCTGCGGATCTCGACTACGCCGAAAGCCTCGTTCTCGACGAGGCTACCCTCCAAAGGGGCTTAAAAGCACTCCGCTGCGGGGCGCCCGTCGTGACGGACGTGCACATGGTCGCCGCCGGCATCACCGCCCGCCAGTCTCTCTGCTATGTTTCCGACCCTCGCGCCCGCCAGCTCTCCGAAAAGCTCGATATCACCCGTTCGGCGGCGGGGTTCCGGCTCGCGGCGACGGAGGTCGGGCGCGGTGCTATCTGGGTCGTGGGGAACGCGCCCACGGCGCTGCTCGAGATCTTGGATCTAGAGGCGAGCCCGGCGCTCGTGGTAGGGCTACCCGTCGGGTTCGTCGGCGCCGCCGAGTCCAAAGAGAAGTTGTTGGAGAGCGGGCTGCCCGCCATCGCCAACCGCGGCCCCAAAGGAGGCTCAGCGGTCGCCGCCGCGGCCCTGAACGCGCTCGTATACTACGAGGAGGACCGAACGTGAGAGATCTCATCGTCACACAGAACCGGATCGGTAGGACCGGCGAGAGAAGCGGCGATCCCGCGCTCCTCGTCGTCGGTCACGGCTCCCGCGACCCCCACGGGGCCCGCGAGTTTCACGAGCTGCTCGCCCTGGTAAGGGAGCGCAACCCGGCGCTCGCGGTCGAGGGTGGCTTCATAGAGCTCTCGCGGCCCCCCATTTCCGAGTGCGTGACCCGCCTTGTGGGGAGCGGGGCGCGCCAGATCGCCGCCGTTCCCCTCATGCTCCTCGCCGCCGGCCACGCGAAAGACGACGTTCCCGCCACCTTGGTGCGCGAGAATATGCGTCACCCGGGGCTCAAGTTCCATTACGGCCGCGCTCTCGGCATCCGTCCCGAGCTCCTTTCCCTCATGGACGAGCGCGTCTCCGCTGTCGTCGCCGAGGAGGAAAAGCAGGAGACCGCCATCCTGATAGTCGGTCGCGGCTCCTCGGACCCCGACGCCAACTCCGACCTCGCCAAGATCTCCCGCCTGTTCTACGAGGGCCGCCCGTACCCAGTGGTGGAGTCCGCCTTCGTCAGCCTGGCCCCCCCGGACGTCGCTACCGGCCTTGAGCGCCTCAAGAAGCTCGGCGTGAAGAAGATCGCCGTCTTCTCCTACTTCCTGTTCACCGGGGTCCTCGAGGAGCGCATCCGTGAGCAGAGCGCACGCTTCGCGACCAGTGAAGAAGGAATCGAGGTTGCGTACGCGGGCTACTTCGGCCCGCACGAGCTCGTCGCGGATCTCCTCCTTGAGCGGTACGAGGAGGCCGTCCGGGGCGACATTCGGATGAACTGCGACGTCTGCGTCCACCGGGTCGCCCTCCCCGGGTTCGAGGAGAAGGTCGGCGCCTCCGCAATCCCCCACTACCACCCCGACGAACCGGGCCACGCCCACGACCATGGCCACTATCACCACTAGGCGGTAGCTTGGCCCTCGCAGATCGTATCCGGGAGCTCGCCGGGGAGGTATCACCCCCCGACGGAGCCGCCGCGACGAAGGCACAAGAGCGTCACCTCACCCTCACCAAGCCGCCGGGAAGCCTCGGGCGGCTCGAAGAGCTCGGCGCGCGGCTTTCGGGAATGTCCGGAGAAGTCCCGCCCCCGGTATCCGAAAACCCGGCGGTTGTGATCTGCGCCGGCGACCACGGGGTCCTCGCCCGCGGCGTCTCGCCCTGGCCCCGGGAAGTCACCGCGACGATAGTAAAGAACTTCTGCGCCGGTGGCGCCGCCGCGAACGTCCTCGCCAAAACCGTCGGCGCGAGGGTCAGCGTCCTGGACGTCGGGGTGGCCGCCGATCTCGAACAGCGTCCTCTGCTCCGGACGGCGAAGAAGCGTTACGGAACGGACGACCTCAGCCGCGGGCCGGCGATGAGCCGGGAGGATGCCGCAGGGGCGGTAATGTCGGGGGCCGGCATCGCCGAGGAGCTCATCGAGAGCGGGGTGGACCTCCTCGTAACCGGCGACATGGGCATCGGCAACACTACGCCCGCCGCCGCCCTAGTCTCCGCCTTCACCGCCCACCCTCCGAAAGAGACGACCGGACGCGGCACCGGCATCGACGACGCAACGTTCGAGCTAAAGGTCCGCATCATCGAGGAGGCCCTGCGGTTGCACGAGCCGGACCCGGCCGACCCGTTGGGCGTTTTAGCCGCGCTTGGGGGCCTCGAGCACGCGGCCATCGCCGGGCTCGTGCTCATGGGCGCCGTCTACGGGGTGCCGGTCCTTCTCGATGGCGTCGTCTCCAACTCGGCGGCGCTGGTGGCCCACGCCCTCGCGCCGGACTGCGCGGGCTATCTGATCGCCGGTCACCTCTCCACGGAGCTGGGCGCGGCGGTGGCGCTCCGATACCTCGGTCTCGACCCGGTCCTGAACCTCGACATGCGCCTCGGAGAGGGAACGGGCGGGCTTCTGGCGGTGCCGATAGTCCGGGCGGCAGCTAGCGTGTTGGGAGAGATGGCTACGATGGAGGAAGCGGGGATTGGGTGAGCGAGTTGAACCGTGAGGCAATAGAGCGCCTCGGAAGCCCGCTCGCCAGAAAGGTGGACTTCCACGAGGAGGTCGGCTCGACCCAGGAACGGGCGCGTGCGCTGGCCTACGCTGGTGCCCCACACGGGACGCTCGTGGTTTCGAGGATACAGACCGGCGGCCGGGGCCGACTCGGGCGTGGGTGGGTCTCTCCCTCGGGAGGTCTCTGGATGTCGCTGATCCTCCGCCCCAATGTCCCGGCCTCGCTGGCGTCCCGCATCACCCAGACTGCGGCGGTAGGGGTCGCAAAGACGCTCTGGGGGTTGGGAATCGATGCGCGCATAAAGTGGCCCAACGACCTACTCGTCTTGAAACCCGGGGAATCAGAGGGGCCCAAGATATGCGGCATCCTCGCCGAGTCCAGCGTCGATAACGTCCCCGTCGCCGCAAAGGGTCCCGGCGATCCGAACACCGGCGATCGTCGTCTGGACTTCATCATCCTCGGCGTCGGTCTCAACGCCAACCTCGACCCCGAAGACCTCAATGTCCCCGACCGTGAGGTCGCCACCCTCCGGTCGGAGCTGGGGCGTGACGTTGACCTCGTGCAGCTCCTCGGCGCTCTCCTCTCCAACCTCGACGTCGAGATCCAAAAGATCAAAGACTTCGGCGCCATCCTCGACGGCTGGCGTGCGCTGAACTGCACCCTGGGAAAGCCTGTGCGTGTGCAGAGGTTCGGAGAGGTCCTGGAGGGAAGGGCCGCGGACCTCACCCCTGAAGGCGCCCTGCTCCTGGAGACACCCGGAGGCATGGTCGAGCTCTTCGAGGGAGAGGTAGAACACCTCCGACAAGGAGAAGCATAAGTGCGCGTCGCCTGCGCCCAGTACGCCATCCGCGACGGCAACCCGGAGGCCAACCTCAAGCGCTCCGTAGCCGCGCTCCTGGACGCCGCCCGAGCCGGGGCCGACCTCGTCGTGCTGCCCGAGCTCGCCAACTCTGGCTGCGATCTTTCCCGGGAGCAAGCTTTAGCCCTCGCCGAAGAGTTAGGAGACCCTGGCGCTCCTACGCTCTGGGCCTGGCGAAAGGCCGCCGAGGAGACCGGTATGTTCGTCATCGGCGGCATCCTCGAAAAGGATGGCGATACCCTGTACAACTCCGCTCTCGTCGTCGCTCCGGGTGGCTTCCTTGGACGCTATCGCAAGACACACCTTTGGGACAAAGAGAAGCGCCTCTACGAGACGGGCCGGGATCTGCCGCTCTTCCAAACGCCCCTCTGCAACATCGGCGTCCTCATCTGCTACGATGCCTGGTTCCCCGAGGCGGCCCGCACCCTGGCCCTGCGCGGTGTCGACCTCCTCTGCATCCCCGCCAACGCTCCCGACGATTGGGTGCCGGAAGAGCAGCGCCGGGGCGGTCTCACCATGCTCAACGCCCACGTCATCTCCCACGCCAACGCCAACCGCCTCTTTGTCGCCTGCGCAAACCGCGTCGGGGAGGGCTACCTCGGCCGCAGCTGTATCATCGACGCGACCGGCGGCGTGCTCGCCTTCGGAAGCCCAACCGCAGAAGAGCTCGTAAGCGCAGAAATTGAAACCGGACGGTCCCGACACGAGAAGCGTCTCACGGATCTCTCCCACACCTTTGGAGATCGCAACCCGAAGGTCTACGAGGGAAAGCTAACGACCGAAAGCTGATCGCTAAAAAGTACTCTGGCCCCGACCAGCAGGCCGGGCCGACGGTATAACGGGCAACGTAAGGTCTTCTCGGGGCGCGAGCGCCGCTTCAGAGAGCCGACTCCCAGTTCTGTCCGACGAGGTCGTCTGAGCGTACCCGTGAAGACGACCGGGTTGTCCATGGGGTCTTCCCTGAACGGATGAGAGCACTCCGAAACCAGGATCACGATGCTCCCGAGGGGCAGCGCTACCGCTCCTATCCGGGTAGCGATCGCGCCATCCCCTCCAGCTCGCCGAGCAGTAGCTTGGCGTGCGTCCATCATCTTTCCTTTCCGCGAGGACCGTACCCGCCCGCTGTACGCCCCTAGCGGTGACGGGCACATTCCCTGAATCCCACTCCTCGTCGCTGACATCGCTGAGGTACGGCTTGCGGGGTTCAGCTCTCCCCGAGCGTCTTGCCATCGTTCGTCGCGGCATCCGCCGGGATCCCGCCGATATCCTTACCGTTCTTATCAAGCTTCAGCAGCGCCGCGGCGAGAACGGCGGCGAGGGCGACGAAGGTTGCGCTCAGGAGGAAAGCGGCGTGGTAGCCACCGTTGAGGGCGGCCACTGTCTCACTCCCCACGTCGCCGAGACCCTCGGTCTGAGAGGCCGCGACGCTGGCGAGCACAGCCAAGCCAAGCGCTCCACCTAGTTGCTGGGCGGTGTTGACGAGACCGGATGCCAGCCCGGCATCACGCTCGGGCACGCCGCTTACGGAGGCTAGGATCAACGTGAGGAAGGCGAACGAGGCCCCGAGTCCCAATAGGAGCATCCCGGGCAGGACGTCCACCAAGAAGCTTCCCTCGGCCGGGGCGCGTGCGAAGAGCAGCAGCGAGACAGCGAGCAACGCCATCCCACCCATCAGCATGGGCTTGATACCGAAGCGGTTAACGGCCTTTGCGGCAGCGCTGTAGGAGAGGGCCCCCAGGACGAGCGTCGCGGGCAGGAAGGCCAGGCCGGTCTGTAGCGAGCCGTAGCCCAACACCCGCTGCAGGTAGAGGGCGCTGAAGAAGAACCATCCGAACATCCCCGCTACGGTGAGTACCATAGCCACATTGCTCACCGTCAGGTTGCGCGAGCGGAAGATGCCAAGCGGGACCAGCGGAACCCGCGTTCGCGCCTCGACGGCGACGAAAAGGCCCATCAGTGACGCGGCGACCGCCAGGAGAATGATGGTCTGCGCCGAGGTCCACCCAACAGTATTAGCCCCGACGATGGCGTAGACGGCCGCCACGAGCGACGCGGTCACAAGTAGGGCGCCAGCCAGGTCGAACCCACCGTCCGCGCTCTCGACGCGACCGGCCTCCAGCAGCGGCCGGCAAAGGGCCAGGGCGACGATGCCGATGGGGAGGTTGACCAAGAAGATCCAAGGCCACCCGAGCGTACCTACGAGGACCCCGCCAAGGAGCACCCCGATGCTCGCCCCGCCGGAGACCACGAACCCCCAGATGCCCATCGCCCTGGCCCGGTCGGCGGGCTCGGTGAACGTGGTTATGATTATTGAGAGCGCCGCTGGCGCGATGATCGCCCCACCTAACCCTTGCACTGCGCGCGCCGCGACCAGCAACGCCTGCGAGCCCGCGAGCCCGCAAAAGAGCGAGGCGAGCGTGAAGAGGGCGAGCCCGGCCATGAACACCCGTCTCCGACCGAAGAGATCTCCGGCCCTGCCGCCGAGGAGCAGGAAGCCGCCGAAGGTCAGGAGGTAGGCGTTGACCACCCACGACAGCGAGACCTGGGAGAACCCCAGGGAGCTTTGGATGACGGGCAACGCCACGTTTACGATCGTGCCGTCCAGGACGATCATCAGCTGTGCCGCGCATACCAGCAGCAGCGCCAGCCAGCGCTTGCGGTCGTCCTTGCCGGGCGCCGGTGCTCCTTTGCTTTCGAGGGTGCGACTACCCTCCACACGTGGCTCCTGGCCTCTGGGCCCCGACGTAAGAACCCATCTATACCTCCACTTCCTTTTCTGCCGGCTGGTAAGAAAGAACAACGACACCCGAACCAAATGTCATCGATAGGATTGCCCTTCTCATAGAGACCTCCGTCGTTCGACCCTGCATCTCACCCGCCTCCGTATCAGCCATCTTCACTCGACGCTCGCCCGCTACTTATTTCCGCCGGCCGCCGATCCGGTCTAAAGAGAACGGTGCCCGGAACCGGCGTAACGGGAACGTGTGCGTCCTCGAAGCGGGGCTAGCCGCCAGCGGCCGTAGACCACGAACGCCGCGAGAAGTCCCACCACCAGCGGGATCAGCGCCAGCGTGACACCACCCGGCACGACGCCTGCCAGCGTGAGCGTCGTCGCCCCAATCATGATTATCACCAGCCCAGAGGCCGCCAGCGGTGTCAGGCCCGGCCGAATGCGCAGGAGCCCCGGGAGGATCAGGCCGATCGCGCCGAGCACCTCGGCTACGCCGAGGAACCGCACGAACCAACCTGGCAGCGGTGTCTGCTCCGTCAGCACCTCTATCGGCAGGACCAGCTTCGTTCCACCGGTGAACAGAAAGATGAGCGCGAGCAGCCCCTGAACGATCCACATTATATAGGTCATGGTCGGTCTCCTCTGTGGTGACTTGTTCCCGTTCCCGTTTCCATTCATCCTTCCGCTTCCTTTCCTGCTGGCTGGTAGGTGAGAGAAACAACGCCCGTGCTGAACGTCTTCGAATCTATAAGCTTCAGAGCCTTCAGATCGCCCCCCTCCTTGAAGAGACGCTTCCCGCTCCCCACGACAACGGGATGGATCATGAGCCCGAGCTCGTCAAGGAGGTCATCTTGTAGCAGAGATTGAACAAGCGTGGTGCTGCCGGTGATCCCAATGTTCTTGCCGGGTTGCTGCTTCAGCTTGGTGATCTCTTCCGCGAGGTTGCCTTTGATGAGCGTTGAATTGCTCCACTCAACCGTGTCCAGGGTCGTGGAAACAACGTACTTGGGCGTGTTGTTCATGTAGTCCGCAAACGGTTGGTCTTCGGACCTGACTCCCGGCCAGTACGATGCGAACTCCTGATAGGTCACTCGTCCCAGCAGCATGGCGTCCGCCGCGGCCATCGCCGCTCCGATCGCCTCCCCCATCTCGTCATTGAAGTACGGGAGTTGCCACTTTTCCGGCGATTCCGTGACGCCGTCCAGCGACACGAACAACCCAGCAGTTACTTTCCTCATAGGGACCTCCTTCGTCCGTCGAGTTGCGATCATCTGATCGAAACATACGACAATAGTCCTAGACTACAACCAGCAAATTGTAAAGAACAACTACACAAACGCACATCAGGACTCCCGGATGCTAAGCTCTTCGTTATGGTCACCATGCGCACATACTGCGATGGGTGTGCGGCTGCGCATGCCCTCGACCTCGTAGGCGAGCGCTGGGCGCTGCTGGTCGTCCGTGAGCTACTGCTCGGCCCCAAACGCTTCACCGATTTGCGGGCAGGCTTGCCGGGCGCGAGCCCCAACGTTCTCGCCCAGCGCCTGCGCGAGCCGGAGCGGGCGGGGGTGGTCCGGCGGCGCAAGCTGCCTCCGCCGGCCGCTTCCAGAGTCTACGAGCTAACCGACTGGGGCATGGAGCTGGAGCCGGTCATCACCCAGCTCGGCCGTTCGGGTGCTCGCTCCCCTTCGAGGCCCCGCGACACCGGACTGGGCGTTGATTCCCTCGTCCTCTCCTTCTGGACGATGTTCGACCCGCGCGCTGCCGAGGGGTTCAGCGCGAGCTACGAGCTTAGGCTGGGCGAGGACGTCTTCCACGTCGTGGTGGACGACGGCCGGTTCGAGATCTCCCGCGGGAACGCAGACCGGCCCGACGCCATCATCGAGACCGGCCCCGGCACGCTGGCCGCGCTGGTCTACGAAGGCCGCCAACTCACCGAAGCGCTGCGCTCGGGGGACATCAAGATCGAAGGGAGCAGGGAGGCGGTGGAGCGCTTCCTTACGCTCTTCCCTCTGCCCGAGCCGGCCGCGCTCGCCGTCGAGGTGTAGCGCCGCTCGCACAGAGTCGCCAAAGAAGGTGACGCGTTAGTTTGATGTAGCCCTCTTCTTGCGGGGACGTCCGCCGAGCGCCAGCACTAGTAGGGCCACTGCTGCGCACAGTGCCCCCGCCCATCCCAGGGAGGAGAGTGAAGCGTACCCCAGGACCAGAGAGCCCAGGCCGCTACCCAGGCCCTGGCCCAGGTAGATTGCCGAGGCGTTCAAGGAGAGGACCTCGTTCTCGTCCTCGGGCGCGACGTCAATCAGTCGGTATTGTTGCAGTGGTATGAGCGCGAAACCCACCACACTCCACGTCACCAGCGCCGTCCCCGTCCCGAGCACCGCTATTAGCGAGCCGACCTCGATCGCCGGGAGCAACGAGAAGGAGAGCAAGGAGGCCGTGAGCACCACCAGGATCGGCACCACGCTTCTCCCGTAGCCGAAGCGGTCCGCTATGTAGCCGCCCAGGGCCGTGCCCGTGACGCTGGCAAGACCGAACAACAGCAGCATCCAGCCGATCCCCGTCCCGCCGAAACCCGTGAGGTCCTCCAGCAAGGGGCGCACGTAGGTGAGCACCACGAAGCCGGCGGCGACTCCTAACGCCGTGATGCTCACGGCGTTGAGCACCGCGGAGCGCTTGGCGACGGCCAGCTTGCTCGCCAGGCCCGTAGCGGATGACGTGTTCTCCACGTCCGGAAGCAGCGTCCTTACGGCAAGTGCCGCCGCTACCGACAGGGCCGCCACCAGTATAAAGCTTGCTCGCCAGCCGTAGTTGTCGCCGACCACAGTACCCAGGGGTATGCCGACCACCCACGACACGCTCAAACCGCCCAGGACGAACGAAAGCGCCTGGCCCCTGTGCTCAGGTGGGGCGAGCTCGGCGGCCACCGCGCCGGCCACTGGCGTGAGTACCGCGGCGCCCAGAGCCGCCAGGACCCTCGTTCCGAGGAGCAGAGAGAACGTCGGGGCCACGGTTGCCGCGGCGTTGGCGACGGCGAATACGGCCAGGACCGCGCTCAGAAGCCGCCTCCTCGCCACCCGGTCCGTTGCCGCCACCAGCAGCGGGGAGCCCACCGCGTACGCTGCCGCAAAGACCGTGACCAGGTACCCGGCGGTGCCCACCGATACCGAAAGATCCTCCGAGACGCCACCCAGGATGCCGGTAACCACGAAGGTGCCGGTTCCTATGGCGAAGGTGCCCAAAGTAAGGACGAGGATGCGTAGGTTCACCTCCTTATTATTACCTGCCGCCTCGGTGGGTACGAGCACGGCGAACGAGGCAGTAGCCTACTCCGCGGACCCAGCGGTGCCCGTGTCGCTGTCTTAGGGTTCCATCAAAGAAAAACCAAGGCATAGCCGCCTCACTACTCCTCAAGAAAGGGGAAAGGTTATGGCCTATAGCGAAAAAATCCTTTGCACGACAGTACGCTTGGCGGCTTTCGCCATAGCGTGCCTCCGGTCATAATGCTCCTACCAGAGCACAGGCTGCAAACGAGGAGGTTACCGCTGTGTCGGAGTCGCACCCGCGCCCGGATACCGTCGCGCGGATGGTTGCTGAAGCTAACGAGCACGTAGAGAATTTATCGGCGGAACGGGTCGCCGCCGAGATCGAGGGAGGGGACGTGATTCTCATCGACGTGCGCGAGGAGGATGAGCGCCTCTTGGAAGGCGCCATCCCGAACGCACTACATGTACCTAGGGGGATGTTAGAACTTTCGGCCGATCCGGCTAGCCCCCTCCATAGGGAGGAGTTCGATCCCGAGGGCCGACTCATCCTGTGTTGCTCCTCGGGGAGCCGGTCGGCTCTGGGGGCGTATACCCTTAAGCGGATGGGCTACGAGAACGTGGCCCACCTCAAGGGGGGGATGATGGTATGGAAACGGGATCAACGTCCTGTAGAGATAGTAGGATTCGATTGAGTGCTCTTCCCCTTCCGAGAAGAACGATCTGTTGCGCACCTGGTGAGTAAGGGCTGCGAGGCTCTGGGGCTTGTACTTGTCCTTCATGGTAGTAGGTACGGTGCTGCGTTTCTTAGGCAGTAAGCCCCAAAGGAGAAGCCATTAAGACGCAGAGGAGACCAACATGAAAGCACTGGCTAGCGAACATGTCACGCTCGTTGAGGCGCTGCAGCTAACCCGGCCTTTCGAGGAATTTACTGCTGCCATTCAGGCCGCAGCACGGCGACTCGAAGCTGAGGGGATTGAGGCACTTGCGACTTTGCAATTTTACGCCGATCCGGAATCAGACGAGATCGGCGCGATCCTCACCTTTGCCGATCGTAGCAGAATCATGGAGCACATCAACATGATTACGGCATGGGAAGAATTCGAATGGTTCTTCAGCACGGTAAAGCTGATCGATGTGCTGGTGTACGGCAAACTAAGCCCGGAAGGAGAAGAGTGGGTGCGGCAGTTCAACGTCGTAAGCAAAACGTTTGAGGAGCATGTGGCCGGGTTTGTGCGCTAACACAGACCTTGAGGAGGCGACTCACTCCTAAGTCACGCCACTAGCCCGCTCAATTTCCGACAACCAGCAAAAGAGGCCACGGAACAGAACCCTATACAGCACGACGAATAAAGAGGCACATTGTGGATAACTCTGAAAAGCGCCGTGGTAGTCACGCTAGAGGGCCTCTGTTATGCACAGCAGTGAATAGTTACGCGGCCGCTCGCAACGAAGGTATATGAGGGTTTATGAGAAAGGTCGTTCTCGCTGACTAACCCTTCTTCTGGCGCTACAAGTGGGTGGCGGGCAGGGCATAGGAGGCAATGAGCAACCCCTAGGTTTCGCTCAGCTGCTTGTATGGTCAGGGCCTTCTCGTTTCTCCTCTTCCGTGGGGGCCTTCTGCCCAGCCTCCTCCGACGCTTCTGACCCCTATGCCTCCACGTTTAGCGGCTCGCGCCTCTCTAGTACCCCCACCAATA
>DASQSI010000152.1:0-2634 GCA_035642415.1 Rubrobacteraceae bacterium | reverse complement strand
GCGCCGACGCCGTACTCCTCATCGCTGCCCTCTTTGAGGCGGGCCCACTCGCCCGTTACGTCTCTTTGGCCGTCGAGCTCGGTCTCACCCCGCTCGTGGAGGTGCATGATGAACGGGAGGCGGATCTTGCGCTTGAGTCCGGTGCTCAAGCCGTCGGGGTCAACAATCGCGATCTCAGGGATTTCACCGTGGACCTCACCACCACCGAGAAGCTTGCCGGCACACTTGCAGGTGCGACGCTCGTTGCCGAGAGCGGCGTGAAGACGCCCGAGGACGCACGCCGCCTGCGGGAAGCCGGGGCCGACGCGGTGCTCGTGGGCGAAGCGGCGATGCGCGACCCGTCGTTGGTCGCGAAGCTCTCCGCTCTTACGTAGCCAGGGGTGGTGCTCAACCGCTCGTCTGGCGATGGTTAGTAACAGATAACCTCGTTGGCATCCCTTTGTTTAGCAGCTTCTCTCCAACGAGAGAGCTATCTCTTATCGGCCCGTCCTCCTAATCCGCCTGGTGAAAGTACCCGCCTCGCCAAGAAGGGCATGCAGCAAATCATTTGCCGAATCTGCGTTTAGGATACTTAACGACACACCTTATGGCCCAACACAGAAATGCGCTGCCCTTTTGGAGAACCCAGGGCTGCCTCGATAACATCGCCATCGAGTTCGAGTACAATCTCGCCACCATGACCAGGGTTAAGGTGTGCGGCATAACCACTCCTGATGATGCACGCTTGGCTGCGGAATACGGCGCGGACGCCGTTGGTCTAGTCTTCGCCGAAAGCTCGCGCAAGGTGCGCCTCGAGGAGGCACGAGAGATAGCCGCTGCGCTCCCGGACGGCATCAACAAGGTTGGGGTGTTTGTGGATGCGGAGCCGGAAAAAGTGCTCCGTATCGCCGCCGAGGTCGGGCTCGACTATGCACAGCTCCACGGCGACGAAAGCCCGGACGTTGTGGCTGCCGTGCGAGATGAGGGCCTCAAGGTCATTAAGGCGTTCCGGGTACGAGCCATAGCCTCCCTGGAGGCGTTGAGATATTACGAGGCGGATCTTTTTTTGCTGGATGCGTACAGCGAGAGGTTGCGGGGGGGGACGGGGGAGCGATTCGAGTGGGCACTGGCGAAATCGCTCAAGGGGCGTGGTAACATCGTCATCTCTGGTGGGCTTACACCGGAGAACGTGCGGGAAGCGATCCGGTTCTTCGAGCCGTATGGGGTGGACGCTTCAAGCTCTCTCGAAGATGCGCCAGGTAAAAAGAACGCAGAGCGGGTTCGGAGGTTCGTGAGTGCGGCAAAAAGGTGAGACGGGGTACTACTTCGGGCCTTTCGGCGGCCGCTACGTGCCGGAGACGCTCATACACGCCCTGGAGGAGCTTGAGAACGCCTATGAGCGATACAGGAACGATCCAGAGTTCGTCGAGGAGTTTAACGCCCTAGCTAAGGACTTCGTGGGACGGCCTACGCCTCTGATGCTTGCCGAGAGGTTGACGGGTAAGTGGGGCGGAGCGAACGTATGGTTCAAGCGAGAGGATCTCGCGCATACGGGGGCACACAAGATCAACAACACTTTAGGCCAGATCCTGCTCGCTGACCGGATGAACAAACGGCGCATCATCGCTGAGACCGGCGCGGGCCAGCACGGGGTCGCTACCGCAACCGTTGCCGCCCTCTACGGCAAGGAGTGTGTGGTGTACATGGGCGAGGAGGATACTCGCCGCCAACGCCTGAACGTCGTGCGGATGAAGCTGTTGGGCGCGGAGGTATGCCCCGTTTCGAGCGGCTCGATGACGCTCAAGGACGCGGTGAATGAGGCTATAAGGGACTGGGTGACGAACGTCGAGGATACGCACTACATAATCGGGAGCGTGGTGGGACCTGCCCCTTATCCCAGGATGGTGCGCGACTTTCAGACTATCATAGGCAAGGAGATAGAGCTACAGGCTAGGGAGCGCTTCGGCCGTGACCCGGATGCGGTTGTCGCCTGTGTAGGCGCGGGGTCAAACGCCATCGGCGCCTTCCATCCGTTTATCGGGAGAGACGATGTCCGGCTGGTCGGTGTTGAGGCGGCGGGAAGGGGGTTGCGAAGCGGAGAGCACGGTGCGTCTTTGGCGGAGGGCCGACTGGGCGTTCTGCACGGGGCGCTAAGCTACGTCTTGCAGACGGAGGAGGGTCAGATCCGGGAGGCGCATTCGATCTCCGCGGGCCTGGATTACCCATCCGTCGGTCCGGAACACTCGTACCTCAAAGACGAGTCGCTCGCCGAGTACGCGAGCGTTACCGACGAGGAGGCGCTCGAAGCCTTCGAGACCACCGCGCGGCTCGAGGGGATCATCCCAGCGCTCGAAACGGCCCACGCCCTCTACCATGCCGAAAAGGTAGCGAAGGAGCTCGGGCCGGGGGCGAACCTGGTCGTGAACCTCTCAGGCCGGGGGGATAAGGACGTCGAGGTAGCGGCGGACGCTCTGCACATCGACGCGTGGGAGGCGGAGCAGGCTTCGGGTGACAGGTAGCGAGAAGTTACAGGCGGCCTTTCCTGAAGGGCGGGTGGCGCTCGTGCCGTACCTCACGGCGGGCTACCCGACGCTGGAGGGCGCCCGCGAGGTGGGGGAGGCGTACATCGAGGCCGGGGCGGACGTTGTCGAGATC
>DASQSI010000151.1:0-6402 GCA_035642415.1 Rubrobacteraceae bacterium | reverse complement strand
GACGCGGTCCACCCACTCTCCCTCGACCGCCGCCTCACCCTCCAGCTCCAAACCGAGCTCGGAAAAGAAAGCGATAGCGGCTGCAAGGTCGTCGACGACGACGCTGACGTGGTCCAGTCTCTTGATCGTCATTTCCCCACTGTAGGAGAGGCAGAGGGCGACGGTCAAGGTCGACTGTTCTTGCCGCGACCGTCTAACCCAGCCGACCACCTGGCATCCCAGAGGTGGGTTCCTTAACCATTGCTTACGCTACGTGGGTTAGGCGGGTTTTGTTAGGCGTACTAAGTGGGTCAATACCAGTGCAAGACGCTGTAAGAGCTAGGCTAACCCTGTTTCCTTATCAAACACGCTCTAAGAGCGAGATCACCGCCGAAGAGTACCAAAGGTCTATCAAGATCCTCCGCGGCGAGAACGCCAGGGAAGTCCCCAACGATACTCAAGAGGGTAGATAGAAGAGCAAGGAGAGCGCTAGGAAGGAGGCGACGGAGACACGCTCCGAGCTGCCTGTCTTCCTGAACTCCAGTTGGCGGGGCGCCGAAGATCGTCCGGTAGAAGGGCTCGGAAACGCAAAGGGACTGAGATATCTCACTCCCATACTATGAAGATTCGTACCTTCCTCATAGGCAGCTCATATCCTAGGTAGCTAGTCTATACAGCAGAACGAGCAGATAAGGAAGTGTGCTCCTGATAAAGAAGAAGGGATAGTGACTATGGCTCTGACAAACGCATCGAGGAAACGAACCTTATGGGGCAGCGCTCTAATCGCCCTCGTAGGCCTAATCCACCTACTTGTGGTTCCCGAGTACTTCGGGTTCGCAACCTATCTGGGGCTCTTGTTCATCCTAAACGCTCTAGGGGCATTGGCTTCAGCGGTGGGGATCTACCTACGCAGGTGGTGGGGGTGGCCTCTTGGAGTCCTGATGGCCGGAGGGGCTTTCTTCATGTACATAGAGAGCCGCACGATAGGTCTACCGATGCTCAACGAGGGGTGGCTCGACCCTCCGGGCGTCCTTTCGTTGATAGTCGAAGCTATCTTTGTAGTGCTGTACCTCTCTGGGGTAAGGAGAAGAGCCCCACAAGGTGAAGAGGTAGGCTCGCCAAGGTAGAGAAGCCTAGCGAAAGTAGACGATAGAGGAATTGTAGCGAGGAAATCCCAAGGGTCGCCACCTAGGGGCGTCACGTTGCCTTCGATGAGCGAGGATTGTCTGTCCCTCAATCTCAGTGGCGCACGAGAGCAGATTAGATTTTTTCAAGCGATTCTTTGAAACCCAGAAAGCCTGGTGACGCTTAAGGCGTAGATCAAATGAGCGAGCCCGATGGGGTGATCGGCGCAGCGTGCCGATGGTAACCTTCTCTGGCCGTTAGCTGCGAGAGACGTCGGGCAACCTTGTTGGTTGTCTTCAGGAGTAACTTAAAGGAGAACTGCATGACAATCGTAAAGCGCGTCCTCCCATTCCTCCTGCTAGCCGCGCTTCTGGTTGGGTGCAGCGGCTCTCAGGGAGGCGGCGATGCGACTTCTCGGACGGTTGCAGCGACCGAAGCGTTCCTTGCGACGTTGGACGACACCCAGCGCCAGCAGGTGAGCTACGCCTTCGACAGCGATAAGAAATCGGGCTGGAGCAACTTCCCCGTCCCGGTAGTACCACGCCCCGGCTTAGCGTTCAGCGACATGACGAAAGAGCAACAGCAGGCCGCGATGGCGATCCTACAGGCGGCGTTGAGCGAGGAAGGTTATAAGAAAACCGTCGGCATCATGGCGGCCGACCAGGCGCTGGCCAGCGAGGAAGGCCAGCCAGATCTATTCGGGATAGGTTTCTACGGGCCCGCGATCTTCGGCACCCCCTCTGAGACCGATCCCTGGATGTTGCAGTTCAACGGCCACCACATCGGGCTCAACCTGACCGTCGTCGGCAAGGACAACGTGCTCACGCCAAGCTTCGTCGGTGTCCAGCCATCGGAGTATACGCTCGACGAGGCGAACGTCTCGAGGTTCGACCCAGCCGGCGTGCTCGGGACCGGGACGATGCGTCCGATGAGCGCCGAGAACGATAAGGCCTTCGAGCTGATCAATGCCCTGGACTCAGACCAGCAGAAAGAGGCCATCCTGAACTACGACGTCTCCGACCTGGTCCTGGGCCCGGGCGAGGACGGTAGGACGCTCGAACCGGAGGGCATCCCCGCCTCCGAGATGACCTCTAACCAGCAAGCCCAGTTGCTCGACCTAATACGCGAGTGGGTCGGCATCGTCAACGACGAGACCGCCGAGGCCAAGATGTCCGAGATAGAAAACAACCTAGCGAACACCTACTTTGCCTGGAGCGGCCCAACCACGAACGGCGAGCCGATCTACTACCGTATAACGGGCCCGACGCTACACATCGAGTTCGCACACCAGAAGCAAGTTGCACCCGCCGGCATCCTCCACATCCATACCGTCTACCGTGACCCGACCAACGACTACGGTGCGCAGTTGGTCGGCTAACAGAAAAAGGCACGGACCGTGAAACACCACCACCGGCTGTGGCCGATGTGCCTCCTCGGCCTGATGTGCCTGCTAGCATCGGTGCTGCTCCCTGCGAAGGAGGCGACGGCCCATCCTCTGGATGAGTACGTGCAGAACACGTATATAGACTTGGCCCCCGGCCGCACGACCCTACAGCTCAACCTCACTCCCGGCGTACTCGTCGCGCCCCAGGTTGTCGCGCTGATCGACGCCGACGGGGACGGCGAGATCTCCGAGACAGAAGGCGAGGCGTACGCAAACGAGGTGCTGCGAGACGTCTCTCTGGAGGTGGACGGTGAGCCCCAACCCCTGACCCTTACTAGCAGCCAGTTCCCAACGCCGCTCGACATAAGGGCTGGCATGGGCACGATCCGTCTGCAGGTCGCCGCGGAGACCCCGGAGGGCGTTCCCGGCGACCATTCGCTCTCTTTTCGCAACGATCACGAGCCCGTCAACAGCAAGTACCTGGTCAACGCCTTCAAGAACAAGAGCAACGAAGTGGAGATCGCGAAGCAGGATCGAGATCAGCTCCAGCACGCCATACGGGTCGACTATGCTATCGCTCCGCAAACCTCCTCGGGGTCGTCTGACAGCGCGGACCCGAGTATGGAAGATACCGGAGCAGACTTAGGGACGACTGCAGATGTTTCGGATCGGGCGCAATGGTTGGCTAGTTACCTGTACGAGCCTGTTGTGTCACCGTGGCTGCTCGTGGTGGGCCTGGGTCTTTCGGCGCTGCTTGGCGGGTTGCACGCCCTCACCCCCGGCCACGGAAAAACCCTGATCGCCGCTTACCTGATCGGCACTCGCGGCACAGTAAAGCACGCCGCCGCCCTGGGCGCGATCGTCACCTTTACCCACACCGCCTCGGTTATGGGCGTCGGCCTTCTGGCGCTCCTCGCCAGCCAGCTTATCGTACCGGACATCCTGGTTCCGGGGTTGGAGGTGTGCGCGGGGTTGCTGGTAGTCGCGTTAGGCGTGCGGTTGGTGCGGGAGCGCTGGAGGCTACGAGGGGGCGGCCACGACCATGATCACCAACACCTACCCACCAAGGTCGTCAAACCGAGCGACCTCCTGGCGATGGGCGTTTCGGGCGGATTGGTGCCCTGCCCGGAGGCGTTGGGGGTCATGCTCATCGCCATCGGGCTAGGCCGGATCGCGTTAGGACTAGGCCTGATCGTGGCGTTCAGCTTCGGCTTGGCTGCGGTGCTCATCGTGATCGGCATCCTGCTGGTACGCTTCAGAGGCGTATTGGAGCGGCTGGGCAAGAAAAAAAGCTCCTGGCGGTGGTGGCTGCCACTCGTCAGCGCCGTCATCGTCACCATATTGGGAGTAGGGATCGTCCTTAAGGGGCTGATGTCGTACGTCTCATGAAAGAGGGTAACGGCAACCAGCTGATGCTCCCGCCAACGGAGCATGGACAAGGAGGCTAGGCGGTGAGGTTCGACATCGCACTAGAGCAGCCGCATAACCAGAAACTAGCATTTGGCTTCTTAGCTCCAGTTTGCAGGGCGCTGAAGATCGTCCGGGAGCCGGGTACGCCCGTCCCCTTTTGCCTCATCGATCTGCTCCTGGGTTAGGCCCGTATCATCCCGAAGATCGACGCCGCCCAAGTCGGCACCGCTCAAGTTAGCGCCGCTGAGGTCGACGTTTGAGAGGTAGGAGTGGTTCAAATTGGCCTCGCTCAGGTCAGTGTTGCTCAAGTTGGTATTTACAAGGTGGGAGTTGCTCACGTTGGAACCTGTCAGACTGGTGTATTGGAGGTCAGCGTCCTGTAGGTTAACGCCCCGCAGGTTAGCGTTGTCGAGCACGAACTTGTTCTCTTGGGGGTCGGTCCCCTTCAGGTCGGCGGAGGTAAGGTCGGCGTAGTACAACTTGATCCTGGGGTTATCCTTATTGATGAGGTCCGCCTGGTAGAGGAACTGCATAACGGTGCGTTTCTGCTCGGGACTGAGGTTCGGCAGGATGGTGAGCGTTTGCGCTTGTACTGCCGTGTCCTTTGCCGGATCCGAGTTCGAGGGGAGTTCTCCCACGGTAGAGAGATAGTCCAGTAGCTGCTGATTCTTCTGATTGCTAGTAGTCAGGTGCGAGTTGACGGTCTGCGCGATCAATACTCCTATAAGAGCGATAAGCGCGCTCACCAAGGGAGCGTTTCTTGATATACCTCTTCTGACGGCGGGCGAAAAGATCTTTTCGTAAGCGCTGGCTAGGAGGCCGACCAACGCTATTAGGCCTAGGGCGGCCCAGACGATACGCGAGGGTTGGGTCAGGAGCTGCCAGTTAGAAAGGTAACCTCTATAGAACACTACGATGAGGTCTATCGCGAGGACCGCGATGAGAACGATCGTGAGGACTCTTCTTTTAAACGACCAGCGGGAGGAGTCGGTGGCTTGTTGTGGCTCTATGCGCTTTCGGTAATAGATGGGCGAAGAAGAGGGTGTAGGCGACCAGTACCTGTAGCCTGCTGGCGCTGATTTGTAACCCAAAGGAGTATCCTCGTCTTTTAAGGACTCCTCCTTTTGGGTTTGCTTTCTACGATGCCACATTTGCACCAAGATACCCAAGAGGCGGTTACCTCTAACACCACCAGCTGTCCGGAAGAAGTGTTTCATAAACGGTCCTTTTGACACTGCTGGCCGGAGAATCCCCAAGGTGCGAAGAGTAGCCCTATAAAAATCTGCTCTCAACAACAAACACCTTCTTGTGGGCATGAGCATACCTGTCACCCTATATATTGTGTTGCGATGTGTAGCAATACAGGCTGGTGGGTAGGGTCTCTTAGAGCCTGTTTGGTAAAGGTGAGGGTTAAATCTTCTTGTAGAATCTAGCGTACGCGGAGGACCTATTTAGATAGCTCTCTTCGGTAGAAGCGCTTCGATAGGCGAGGAAGTTAATCGCCAAAGAACAGCCGAAGTGCGTCTCTCGCCCTGGGGCCGCCTTCGACAAGGGCGCATCACCTCAGACGGAGGACTCGTATGCTGGCGAAGACCGACGAGGGGCTCGGGCCGTGCGAGGAGATCGCCTGCCACGTCCCCGAGCGGCGCGGCTCCTCGATACACCACTCCCTGCTCATGCTGCTTAGGCAGCGCCTCTACCAAATAGCCGCCGGATACGAGGACCAAAACGGCTCGGACCCTTTGGTCAAAGCAGTTTTGGAACGCCTGCCCAAAAGCCCCTTTGATCTGGCTAGCCAGCCGAGGATCTCCCGGCTGGAGAATGCCCCGATACCAAAGCCTGCGCATCGCCCGGGCCCTCGGCGAACTCTACGTGCGAGAGCGGGGCAAAGGTGGCGTCCCCCAGCGAGCGCGTCCTTTTGGACTTCGACGCGGCCGATGACCCAACCCACGGCGAGCATGAGGGCTCCTCCTACCACCAAGAGAAGACGCCAGTGCTTACCTCACCTACGGCACCCCCTGCTTGTGTATCATCACCATCGCCACCCCTGTACAAGGGTATGAAGATGGTGATGATAGGATTTGGGGTAGCCGGGATCGGTGGACCGGGTCCTGGTGGAAGGCTACCGTAATCGGCTCTAGTGAAAGGTTGGTAGGAACGTTGTCTTCCGAGTCATCCGAGAACCGCACCGTCGGCGAAGAACAAAGAGGCTCGATGAGCTACATCGGCAGCAGCGTCCCGCGGGTAGAGGACGCGCGCCTGGTTTCCGGAGAAGGGTGCTACGTCGCCGATATCCCGATGCCGGGTTGCTTGGAGGCGGCGTTTGTACGCAGTAGCGTCGCCCATGGTAAGTTGCGCGGGGTCCAACTCGATGCCGCGAGGGAGGTTCCCGGCGTGGCTGGTGCGTGGGCTGCTGAGGACCTGCCGGGGTTACCCGAGGCGCAGCCACTATTCCCGTCAGAAGAGCTGGAGGGCAGGGAGTGGCCGGCTCTGGCCTCTGGGCG